>CAZIRV010000020.1:0-23131 GCA_964541845.1 uncultured Planctomycetales bacterium | reverse complement strand
CCCAGCATCACTCAACACATTAATGTCACTCCAATTGATTCCTCTTCTCGTTAAGACCTCAATATCCTCCCAATTCACTCCCGCGTCACTCAACACGTTGATATCACTCCAATTAATTCCAACATCCGATAACGCATTAATATCACTCCAATTAATTCCCGCGTCACTCAACACATTAATATCTACCCAATTAATTCCTATAGTACTTAGTTTTTGAATATCAGCCCAATTTACCCCCGCGTCACTCAAAATATTAATGTCATTCCAGTTAATTCCTAGCCCTGTTAATTGCTGTATATCTTCCCAGTTAACCCCTACGTCACTCAACACATTAATATCTGACCAATTGATTCCGGTATCACTTAAGACTTCAATATCCTCCCAATTAACGCCCACATCACTCAACACATTTATATCACTCCAATTAATCCCTGCCTTCGTCAATGACGTAATGTCCGCCCAGTTAATGCCGGCGTCACTTAACACATTTATATCTGCCCAATTGATTCCTTTTATTGACATCTCTGTTAAATCCGCCCAATTAATTCCCGCGTCACTCAACACATTTATATCACTCCAATTAATCCCTGCCTCACTTAAAACTTTTATGTCGTTCCAATTTAATCCTGCTCCGGACATGACGGTCATGTCATTCCAGTTAACTCCTGCTGTTGTTAATTCCTGCAAACTTGTCCAGTTAATGGTTTCGGACCAGTCAACCTTTGCCCCTGTCATCACCGCCATATCATCCCAGTTTATCGTAGAGGTTGTCATATATTGTAAATCATCCCAATTAACGCCTGCATCCGTCAAAATCTGAAGATCAGTCCAATTCACATCTGCGGCCGCCAACACGCCAATATCCGCCCAATTAATTCGTTTTGTGGTCATTTCCGTCATTTCTGTCCAATTGACCCCTGCATCCCCCATCACACCAATATCGGACCAATTAATTCCCATACCACTCATTGACGAAATATCCTCCCAATTAACTGCCCTCTTACTCATTACCTCAATGTCATCCCAATTAATTGTAGCGTTAATATTTTGCGTTGCCGTATTGACCGTGTTAACCTGTCCCATCAAAATCCCAACATCATCCCAATTAATCGTATCCGTCTTAGTCTTAATCGCCGAAATATCCGCCCAATTAATCGTATCCGTAGCAACCTTAATAGCCTTAATATCATCCCAATTGGCAGTAATTGCGCTTAAAGAAGGTTTGATTACTGTTAGCTGTTGATATGCAGGGTAAGTTGTACTATTAGCACTAACAATAATATCTGCGAAATAAGAATCTTTCTCATCAGAAGGCAACCATCCACTACCGGCTGCAGTAGACCACCAATCTTTTGCATCATTCATATCGGCATCACTAAAAGAAAAAGCAAAATCAGAAGTACTCCCATCTGATTGATAAATATTACCTATACAACTATTTCCTATTCCCTCTGTTATCTCGACTCGTTTATCGGAAGATTCCACCCAACAATAAACAACATATTCACCTCCTCCGCCAGTTCCCCCATCATCATTCCACACAACAGTTAGAGTTGCCCCTGTTCCTGCAAGGATATCAAATGGATTGGATGTCGCGGAAGTCAGACCTGGCGCGGTTGCCACAAATGTATAACTCTCAGCCGCCCTATTCACCAACAAATCGGTAAATGTAGCCACCCCACCGGAAACGGTAACAGTAGATGTCCCTATTAAGTCCGCGTTACCCGGATTATTAAATATGGCAATAGTGACTTGCGTTGAATTATCACTGGAAGCCAAATTTCCCCCGGCGTCCCGGACTTCGACAACGGGCTGGCGTTCAAAAGGACGGTAATGTTCTACCGCGGAAGGTGTTACGGTAAAAATTAATTGTGTTGCGGGCCCGTGAGCGAGGGAATTGGAAGAGGAAGAAGTGGCACTGGAGGAACCTTGCTGGGATCCTCCGTTGTAAATATCCCCACCAAGGGAGGATTCTTCATCACCAGCATAACTTCCTCCAGTATACTGGGCAAAGGCCAGCGTCGGCACTTGCGCGAAAACAAGAGAAAGCATGACCGTACAGACCATACTTTTGTATAAAAATGTTTGAATTATTGATTTTTTATTATGTCGCATGCAGGCTTTAACTAGGAGACTGTCCGGGAATGATCTTTTTGTCCAGCACTGCGTTGCAAAATTCAAAAAAAATCCTCAACGCACACATGTACGCCTTCGGTTTTCTTTCGTCCTGAGCCTTGTTCTGAAAAAAAAATCTCCTTCTCGGACAGCCTCCTAAAAATATTTATATGTAAAAACAAACAATCTGATGTTTGTTGCTGTTATTAAATTAACGGGTCAGGAATGCCTGCCCCCTACAAGACAATTTACGGAGCGGTTCTTCCTAACCTGCCCCCTTGAAAAATTCCAAGCGTCGCGTCATAGCGCTGGGCCGTCCCTGTGCTATCAGGGTCTTTGGCCGCATAAGTCCGTGTTGATATTTGAAAATGACGTCCACTTGATGATTGAAAATCTCCGCCACGATAACCGGAACCAATAGTACCCGTAACTCCTCTGGCTGAATCAATTGTGTTAATTCCAGGCCAGTCGATATTAGTGGCATTGCCTTCATAGCCGGAAAGCGTTGTTAATGTTCCGTCTCCATGGGTTCCCAAAAACTGACGACCCTGACTTCGCCCCACCGTAACCACCATTTCATGAAGATTTCCTGATAATTCCATATTTCCATAATAACCGGCCCCGCTTGTCGATCGACTCGTTGCACTTGTCGCAAAAATACCGGCACGCAAAGGCCCTCTTTGTGACTCCGCCTCTCCGCCAATACGCCCGTCCCCGGAAGACCAACTTAAACTGTTACGATTTAAATTCGCTGCCCCGTCAAAAATTTGCTCTGACCCATCTTCGTCGCTATCCGGAAAAATCTCGCCAGCTTCCGCCGTATTAGCTGTTGTTGATCCCCACACATACTCATCAGCCACTGGAGATACATCTTTCCCTCGAGCCGCTTTTTCAAATTCAAGCTCTGTAATAGGCCGCAATCCCGCCCAATCCGCGTAAGCCAAAACATCTAGCCATGAGATATAACTGACAGGCCTGTCTGAGCGTGTTGTTGTCGCGTCAGAGGCAGCATCAGTTGAATCCCAGGAAATAGTGTTGCGATTGACCACGCTGTCCGCGTTTTTTCCTCCCTGCGTCGCGCTTGTAATGTCTCGATTGGTTTTGGCGGTTGTCGAAAGTGTATTAAAAAAACTGACCCACTGCCCTTCCGTCAATTCATATTTCATTAAATAAAAATCTTGATAGCCTTTAGGAAATGAAGAAGGAATTAAAAAGATATCCCCTGTCGCGTTTTCTCCCGCGGAACTGCTGCTCAGATAATAATAACCATTCCCTGAACTGTTCGTCGTTGTAATCGCGTCTTCACTCTGGATATACCAGGAATCATTATCCGCGCTTCCCTGTGTAAAACGATAATCGGAAGAACTGTTTCCATCCCCCGCATAAAAGGCCCCCTGCGGGATATAAACCATTTCCACTCCAAAAATTTTATTAATTGTGTTAGCGGCCATGGCGGTCGCGTCTGATAATCCATCCTGCGCGTAATCCCAGACAAAACGCACATTTTTCGCCGTTGCGGTTCCTGAATTCAAATCAGATTTTTGCAGAAAAAACCCTCTTTCATCGGATGGCACCACAATTTCAAATCCACCGGGAATATTAAATCCATTTGGATTTATTCCGCCGTTACTCATACTCGCGTGCGCCCATGTCACGCCAGCGTCAGTAGAATATTTCATAAAAACCCAAACCGCGTCATAATTAGTTGTATTGCGCCAACTGTTTTCCCAGCTAACATCGCAGGTGAAGGTTATTTGATTAGACGAAGTATCTGTACTGTAAACCGCAAAATTACTGACAGCTAAATTATTTGCCAAAACACTCTTAGCTGATAGCGACATAAAAAAAATAAAAAATAATGTTGATAAAATTTTTACCTTCTTATCATCCCCGGGCGAGCGGGGATTCATTTTTTGTAACGACAAAATACATACTGAATTTCCGCTTATGCATGGATGACAAACATAAGTTAAAAATTTATTAACTAACATCATTATTTTAATTTTCATAAGTCCTGACTCCACGCCCACCGGCATTATTATAGGCAGATGCATCGGTTTTTGCCGCCTCATTACGATCGGAAATCCTTAACCTGGCTCCGGAAACCTGATCATCCCATCCCCCTCCATAAAACCCTGAACCATCCGCTCCGGTGACCCCGCGTCCGACTGTCACATCCGTTCCCGGCCAATCAGAGACATTCGCGTTGCCTTCGTATCCGGATGCTGTGGATAAAACCCCATCCCCGTGGCCTCCTGTAAAAGCGCGCCCTGTCGCATTTCCAATAGTCACACTCCGTTCACGAACATTTCCGGAAAGCTCCATTATGCCATAATAACCGGCCCCCGCAGTAACCCGCGTTGATAAACTTGTCGCGAAAATCCCGTTACGTAATGGCCCTTGAGCATAACTCACGCCGCTTCCGGAATCTCCTCCGGAAAAAGTTATGTTATTATAGTTCACGTTTGCGCCTGACGTGCCAATCGTTTCAGCACCATCTTCAGGACTCCCTGAAATAGTTTCCGCCGCTATAATACTTGTCGAGCCCCAGGCAAACTCTCCGGAAACCGGCAAAAGAGAACCTCTTGCCATTTTTTCATATTCCAGTTCCGTCATCGGTCGTAATGCCGCCCAATCTAAAAACGCGGCTAAATCCATCCATGTCAAATAATTTAAAGCCCTTGATGAACGTGTGGTTGAGCAAGTTAAAGGCGATCCTGAACAATTGACTGTATTACGATAGACAACAGTATCCATATTTTTATGTAACGCGTCTGTAATATCCCGATTAGCCCTGGCGTCAGCAGAGGGAAGCGCATTAATAAATTCAACCCACTGCCCCTCGTTAATTTCATACTTCATGGCATAAAAGGCTCCATAACCTTTTGGAAAACCTGCCGCGACTGTAAACGAAGCCCCTGTTACCTCCTCACCTGTATTTCCGGCAGAAACATAACGGTATCCATTGGAAATAGCGTTCGTCACCCCAATAGCCGACTCGCTAGAAATGTACCATGGGTCCGAATCAGAAGAGCCTTCATTCAACGCTGCCGTTGAACCATTGTAATCTCCCGCGTAAAAAGCTCCCTCGGGAACATAAACCATTTCAATACCGAGCAAAGCAGCCTGCACCGTATCGCTACTGCTAAAACCACAGCTACTATAATCAATAGTTAACTGAACATCAGTAGAAGCAACCGTCGCGTTCACGCCATAAGAAGACGGACGAAGAAAGGCCCCATATTTATCTGGAGGAATTTCGATTTCTAAGTCTGTGTTTGAACCCATTGAGGTTCCGGAAGGGTTAAGACCTGTTGAGGATATTTGACAGAGTTTTTTGTCGAGAGGAGAACCGGAAGGATTATATAAACGTACTGTCAACCATATAGCATCATGATTTATTTTAGTTCGCCAGGAATTTTCCCAGGAAACATCAAATTCAACAACAACAGTATTGCTAGAAGGCCTTCTTTCCTCAAGGGAAACATTGCTGATAGACAAATTATTCGCGAAACTATTAGAATTTAATATTAAAAATAAAATATTAATAAAGAAAATTTTTAAATAAAATCTAAAATTGTTAGACATATTACCTCTATGAAAAATATTTTTATATATAATATAATATATAAAGTATAGAAAACAACATAAAAAGTCTACTAAAAAATAAACTTTTTATAGATTTTATTTAAGATTTGTAACGGAATAAACATTCCACATTTAATAACACACAGCGTCGATCAAATGGTTTAAAGTGTCTCGGTTATTTACTTACAAACTTTTAATAATAGTTAAGGGGATTAAAATTATTTATATTCTTTTTCTAATGGTGAATCAATAACACTTCTTAACTTTAATTCCGAACGCAAAACCTGTTTGCGAACAAACTCTTTGTCCTTAGCCTGTGGGCTCAAGTAGAGATACATTTTGTAATGCTTCAGTGCTGATTTATAATCCTTCAAATACTCACCGCTCACAAACGCGAGATTGTAGTGAACATCAGGATCATCAGGCATGAGTGTTACGGCCTGATAATATTCCCGGGCAGCGGTTTCATACTCACCCTTTTGAAAATAAATGTTTCCCATGTTGTAATGCGCCTTTGCGGCATCCATTTTTAAACGCTCATCTTCCTCGGTAAAAGCATCAATTTTTGCCAATAAATCCATTGTTTTTATTTCACGTTTTTTTACACCTTCACCCGTCACAGAAGCTAGCGTCAAGGATTCTTCTTCTGCTTCATTATTTAAATCATTTTGCGTAAAATTTTTTTGATCCGGCTCTATTTTTTTTTGAGTTAATTCATTTTTTACAACCTCTAAACCGGAAATCTCTTTTTCTAACCGTTTGATTTTTTTAGAATACCTCCGATTGGTCATTCTTATTTTTGAAAGATTAGTTGATAATCCATCCCTGTCTTTTTTTAAGCCTTCATAATGCCCCTTACTCAAGGTATTTTCACTCTTTAGCCGTTTAATCTGTTTTTTCAAATTTATATTCTTACCAATCAATTTCTGATTTTCTTCAATCAAATTTTTTAAACTTTTATTGACTTCTAAAATTTGTTTTTCCCTAATAAAAATATTTTCTGAATTTCTTTTAGCCAGTCGTCCTATATCATCAGCATGGGCAACCGGCGCGCCAAAACCAAACAAATAAAAGAAACCCATAAAGCCTAAAAGACTTACAACTCTCCATTTATACCTAAAAACAATAGATTCGCAAAATTTAAGAATGTTTATCGCTGTAGGACAAAATCCTATTATCGCAAAACTGTCTAACTTAGATATACCCAAGCTGGATGAATTTGCGACTTTAGAACGTTGTTCTTCAGTAGACGAAGCTCCTAAATTTCGCAAACCTATCGCGTTTGGGTATATATCAATATTTTTCTTCAAAAATTTCCCTGACATGAGCACCTCCATTTATCATTTTAAATTTTTTTAATCAGTACTATCAGTACTATAGGACTTAAACGGCTTAACGGTTGGATGTATCTTAGTATAATCATTTTTCCCTTTAAGAACATGCGGCGTAATAAAAATCACAATTTCCGTATTTGTAAAATCATCTGTTGTTCGACTGAACATAGAACCGAGAACCGGAATATCCATAAGAACAGGAAACCCCCGCTTAACGTGAGATTTATCATCCTTTTTCAATCCCCCCATAATAATTGTATATCCGTCTTTCACCATAAGCGTTGTTTCTACCACGGTTTTATTAACCTGAGGAATCCCGCCGCCCTGAGAGCTGACGGTTGCAGTTACCGTTGATATTTCAGGCCTTAGCCGCATAGTAACATAACCATTGTCATTAATTTTGGGGGTAACATTTAATTTCAGTCCAACATCAACAAAGCGCACATCTTCACTTGTAATCGCACTGGTTCCCGTTCCGGATGTCGTGGAGATAATATAAGGAACAGTATCTCCTATATGAATTTTTGCCTCTTCATTGTTCGTGACCAAAAGTTGTGGATTCGACAAAATTTTTGTATCACTAACCTGTTTTAACGTCCGGATGGTTGCCGCGAAATGGTTAACATCCACATCCCCAACAGCTATTTTAGCATGCTTCTGAGCAGTGCTGCTTGAATCCAAATTAAAACTTTCAAAGTTTAATTTTCTAATCTGCCTATTTGGACTATCAAGAAAATCTAATTTCCAGTCAACCCCGACATCATACTCCGGTTTAATCGTTATTTGAAGTATTTGAGCATCAACCAAAACCTCTTTTGTCGGTTTATCAAGACTTCTGATAATTTCTTTCACTTCTTTAAGACGATTTGGATAAACACGAACGATGAGCTGATTGGAACGTTCATCTGATGTAATGGACCCCACAGCCTTGGCATCAATTCTCGACCGAAGTTTATTAGCCACTAAACCTGCCTCTGCAAACTGAAGAGTATAAATATACGTTTTTAAAGGTTTTTCGATTTCCGCGAGAGCTTCTTTCATCTGAACAATCGCCTCCGGGGTATCAATCATAACAACAGACCCTGTATCCTCATCAATAATAATCTTTCCAACATTACTTTTAATATTGTCTAAGGCAGATAAAACATAGCTCGGCTTTGAATAATTAAGGCGTACGATACTTACTTCCGTTTTATCGCTAAAACTTTTTCCATACATCGCCTCATATTCAGCCGCACTCATAATTTGCACAATATTACTTTCAAGTTTATAAGCCAGCCGATTAGATATAATTACAATATCAAGGGCATTTTTAATCGTCACACTATTTAAAAATACTGTAGAACGCCCAGCCACCGTCGGACTAATCACAACATTAAATTCTCCCTTAAGCGCCAAAAACTTGATAACGTCCACAATGTTCATATCGCGAACATCAAGTGAAATAGTCCGTTCCATCCGCTCCAGAATTGGCTCCTCAAAATCAGAGATAACAATAGGTTTTGGCTTATCAGCCTCAACGATCCGCGCGACAGAACCTAAAAAGACAATGATGCCGACTGTTAAAAGAAAAAACACACTCTGCTTTTTTCGTTTACATTTGTGATTTGTCATATTGTATTATTATCTCCTCATTTTCATAGCCAAGTTCAACACTGTCGGCATAAATGGTTTTTACAATTATGTCTTCTATTTTTTCTCCCTGTTGAAGAAAATAGGTGATTTTTTTTTCAGTATCTTCAATCATTACTGAAGCAGTTTCGACACTATCAAGCCAGGAAACCCCAACTAAATGTAAATTTGCTGTTTTTTGAGCAATACGACGATTTTTTGCCGAAACCTCCACCACATTTTTGATAGCCGCTTCAAACGGCTGAAAAATATTCCGCCGTTTCACACCGGAAAGATAAAAAGAAAGCCCTTCAATAACCGGAAAAAATTTTTCAGTCCCTTCGGGCTGATTAACAATCCTGCGAATACCGGAAAAGCGAGCCTCTCTGCCAAGAAGCATCATCCCCGAGCGTACTTCATTAACTAAAAGAACTCCAGCAAGAATAACTCCCCCCATCAAAACCTTATTCCCTATTTTAATAAAAGAAATAATGTTAAATTTCTTTTCCGGCTTCTTCTCAACCTTAACCCCTGAGGCCCCTGGACCGGCCGAAGCCTCAATCATCTTTAAAAGTTTTTGTTCTGCCGTTTCTGCTTTTGCCATAATATTTTTTATATCAAAATTTTATTTAAATCTAATTTTCCCCCTTTGAAAAAGGAGGGAAAAATTTTCCATTAAATTTTTAACAGATAAAATAATTTTATATATAGTCAAACGATATGCAAGATAAAATTTAATTATTTTGCAGTCGCATTAATTGAAGCTAACCCGACTACGTCTACAGACGACGCCCACGCTTGATCTTTCAGGACAACTTCCCGAACAAAATTACCATCAACAATTTTTTCGTCTTTCATAACCAGCTCTTTCAAAATTTTATGACACAACATAATAATTTTTCGAGGGTAACCTTTTGTAAAACTGTACACTTCACTAATCGCTTCACTCAAAAACAAAGCCTTTCCTCCTCGATATCCAGCCTTTCGAATACGAAAATCAATCAACCCACCCGTCTCTGTCACATCCAACGGGTTTAAAGTAAATTTGAAACTAATTCTGTCCATAAAATTACTCATCTGAACAACTTTAGAATAAAGCTCAAGCTGTCCCAATAAAACTAACTGAATAAGTTTGTGTTCATTTGTCTCAAAATTAAGCAAAATGCGCAATGTTTCGAGGGTGGCTAAATCTAATTTTTGTGCTTCATCGACAACAAGCGTAATAGTCCTGTTTTCTTCAAGCGTTTTTTGAATAAGGAATTGTTCAATGGCATCCCGCAATTCCATGATATCTGTGCTTTTTAAATCAAAACCGTTCGGAAGGTCTATATTAAAATTCCTCACGAGTGAAGACAAAAATTGATCCTCACCGGTAAATGAAGGATCAAGGATCATATGAAAAATCATGTCCCCGCGTTTATTAAGCTCATGCAATAACTTACGGCATAGCGTTGTTTTTCCCGTGCCAACATCACCAAAAATAACGGATAAACCACGACGTAACCGCAACTCAATCAAAACATTCGTCAAAGCTGTATCATGTTGTTGGGTAGGATAAAAAAATTCCGGATTAGGGCTTGTAGAGAATGGCTCCCGTTCGAAGCCAAGAAGAGAATAATATCCGGTTGTATAGTTAGCATCATCCATATGATTTTATATTATCATAAGCCCTTATGGTTTCAAGATTTATTTAAGTATTTTTACATAATTTTTTAGATAAAAAATAGAGCACTCCCGACGATAAACCAAATACCCTGAAAAAAGATCTAAAGAACATAACACTGCTTAATAAAAAACTTTCACAAAAATTTTTAGTGATAATCCATCCATAAAATATTTCAATAATAATTAAAAGCATAAGCAAAAAAAGCATTAACATCTTTGATAAACCAAAACCCATCCCCAATAAACTCACCACGATTAAAAGTGCCGTCGGGGCTTCGACAATATCTTTCCAAAATGTGTAATCATCTCCCCACCCCATCGAGGGATGGTCAGCGTACATTTTCACACGCCAAAACCCATGCCGATACTGTTCTTGCAAATATTTTATAATGTGTGTTGGATGAAAATGATTAACCAAGGCCTCTTTTTCGAAATAAATTTTATAACCAGCCTCTAAAATTTTATAACTTAGATCATTATCTTCTCCGCTGGCATAACGATAGGATTCATTAAAACCGCCGACCTCTTCAAAAACTTTTTTTCTGACTCCAAAATTATAGCTGCCAAAAACTTTAGGGTACCTGGGCATTAAATGATGATGCCGATATAAAATTTCTTTATGAATACACCGTGCTAAAATATTTTCTTCATTGACTATTCCATAGCTTCCAGCCACAACAACAACCCTTTCCTCCTGAAAGGGTTTAACCCCTTTTTCAATCCAATCCTGAGCTGGAACACAATCTGAATCTGTAAAAAAAACAATCTCATCTTTAGATTCTTTGGCTCCGTGATTTCTTGCCGCAGCAGGCCCTGCATTTTTCTGATAAAAATATGTAACCCCATTAAATGATTGAATAATCTGTGCGGTTTTATCTGTTGACCCGTCATCAACAACAATAACATTTATAGAAGGGTAGGTTTGTGCAAAAACTGATTGAAGCGTTTTTTTAATAGTGCCTTCACAGTTGTACGCGGGAATAACAACACTAACAGAAAGGAGGTTGATCATATTTTTGCAATCGTAAATAACAACATACCAAAGGCTTTTCCCAGAAAATTATCCGGAGAGAAGGCACATGGCAATATGTTCACACCACCACTATCGATAGCTATTAAATCATTGCGCCTGTGTAATTTCGTTAATTCACCTAAAACAAAAGGGGCTTCTTCAATCCCAGGCATAAAAAAAGGACGAATTAACTGCCATGGCGACCAACGGTTAGGAACAAAAGTAATAATAACTCCCTCATTAGAGAGTAACGATCTAAAATTCCTTAAAATCACACCTTGATGTTCTTCAGAAAAATGCTCCAAAAGACCATCCGAAAAAATCACATCAAAACGCTCTTCTATTTTTTCTGAAAGATTAGAAAACAATAAATCTTCTTTAATAATTTTTGTTCGCCCCTCTGTCATAGACCTCGCGATTTCCAGGGCTTTATCCGAATAATCTAATGAAACTGTCTCCATTTTTTGATCACAAAAATATTTTGAAAAAAAACCGCTCCCGCAACCAGCGTCTAACACCTTGTTCCCTTCCTTAACAAAAGGCTTTAAAATTTTTATGATCCTTCGCTTGGACCAACTCATTTGAGTAAATCGTCCTGTTTTATCGAGCCCCCAAAAATGGTTCCAATCCGAGGATTGTGGCGTCCCGATATTAGACATGCTTTTCTTTTCCTTTTTTTAATTCTTCAACTTCAAATTCTAAAACAGCCATCTTTTGTGCCATGATATCATTACGACTGTTTTGCTGACAAAGAAATAAGGTCATAAGTAAACTTAAAAATACAAAAACACTTAAGAGCGAAAAAAAAATAAAATTACTTGGTAATTTAAATCCAAAAAAATACGCAATTTTAAAAAGAACCGCATCAAATATAGTAAAAAAAATGGCAACTAATGAAACACATATCCAGCCAAAAGCATATTTAAAAGTTAATTTTTCTTGTCGAATCAGTTCAATTACTAAAAGTAATGCTGATAAAGGTACCGCAATTGATAAAATCTTAACCATAATAGTTTAATGTTTTAATTTATCCAAAATAATAGCAAACGTGACCTTAACCATATAATAAAGCGTTTTTAAATAACGAATAGAGCTGCTTCCTGCTAGTCTTTGACGCATTTGAACAGGAATTTCCTGAATCCGTGCTTTATGGCGTCCGGCAACAAGAATCGCCTCTGGTTCAGGAAAATCCTGAGGATAATAATCTGCAAATATCTTAATCATTTTTTTATTATACGCACGAAAACCTGAAGTTGGATCCGTTATTTTATACGCCGTTAAAAAGCCGATCAATCCCGCAAAAAAATTTATTCCTATACGACGAATAAAAGAAGACTGATAGCCGAGATAGGGAGGCAAAAAACGGCTTCCAATACTCATATCGACTTCATCCTTTAAAACAGGTGCCAACAGCCTCTGAAGGTACCGGACATCATGCTGAGCATCCCCATCCACCTGAACAGCCACATCAAACCCTTTATCTCTTGCGAATTTAAATCCTGTTTGAACCGCCCCGCCAATCCCTAAATTAAACGGATGTGAAACAACAAACGCGTTTGTTTGTTTAACCTCAGATAATGTCCTGTCACTGGAACCATCATTAATTATAAGCACAGAAAGGGTATGATCCTGTAAAACACTGATTTCATCAACGATATTTCTAATATTCCCTTCTTCGTTGTATGCAGGAATAATAATTAAAATTTTCTTTTCTTTCATTATAACAAACTCTCCCCCTTTGACAAATAGGGCTGGGGGGAGGGTTTGAGTTGCTTCGCAATAATATAATAAAGAAATCTCGCCGCATAATCAACCATATCAATACTTTTATCAAAAATAATTTTATCTGGAGTCAAACCTTTAAAGCTAAACACCGTGCCATCAGGATGATGTCCCCGAGCTATTATTAATAAGGCCATAGAGCCATCTGAAAAAGGAAACATGCTTTTAAGCATTACTTGCCCCGCAGAGTTTTTTCCCATAAGAAATGCTCTTCCACGGCGTTGAAGAATCCCTGAGAATAACTCTGAAGAACTCCCACTTTGCTTATCAATTAAAATAACCATAGGGCCATGATAACGGAACTCTTCTTTAATTTTTGGCACATCTAATGTGGTTAATGCTTTGTTCTTTCGTTTAAACGAGGCAAACTCCTCACCTCCCGGGAGAAAAAAAGAAGAAATTTCCCGGGCTGCTAACGGGGGGCCCCCCGGGTTGCCACGTAAATCTAAAATAAGCCCTTTAATCTCCCCGTGTTCCCTGAAAAATTTTAAATATCGGAACATATCTTCAAAGGTTTTTCGATTAAATTGCTGCATACGCAAACAGTAAATCCCGGGAATCCTAACAGGTTTCATAAAAAGCATTTGTTTAAAAAACTCCTTGGCTAAAACATCGATATTTTTTTCCTGTCCATCAGAGTTTAAATAACGCATGCTTACTGTTGCGTCCGCATCAGGGTTCAATAACTTTGTAACCTCTTCATCGTCAAGATTTTTTAACCCAACATCAGAAATCATTACAAGCGTATCCCCTTCCCTTAATCCTTGTACGTACGCGTCTGAACGCGGCTCAATATGCGTAATCCTAAGCCCGTCTTCCACTTTTTCTCCTTCAATCCCTAAACTTCTTTTTGGCCCAACAGTTTCCACTGTTCCCAATGCCTGCGTTTTATACTTTTGCGCCGGCGCAGGAGGATAAAGCTCAGAAAAAATATCTTCTGAAGATTTTAAATCCTGAATCATATACGAAGCACTTCGCCAACGAACATAATCAATAGATTTTCCTTCCTTCCTTAATTGAGGATAAATTTTCGTATTAAATTTTTTAATAAATTTTTCAAACTTTTGTCGATCAACTTCCTGATAATAATTTTTTTCCATAGTCCCATAGACTTCTTCTAAAAAATCACGACACCCCTGATAAAGAACCTTCTCTGATTTTCGACAAGAGCTTAAAGTTACGGACAATAAAATACTTAAAACGAATATAAAATTTTTTTGAAAATTCATGCTGGCATTATAGCATAGCCCCCGTAATAAAAAACCCTGTTATGAAAATTTTCACGACAGGGTTATGCCAATTACACTAAATAGGGGGGCGCTGAAAAATAGTATTTGAGAAAGAAATTCAAACACTATTTACCTTGCCCCACCTCACTTTTCTTATTTTTCTTATATCTTTTCTAACGCTGCCTCCAAATTCATTCCTAAATATACAAAATCATACCAATTCCATTAAATAGGTACTCATTTAAAAGGCTTACTTACTCGTAAAATCGTCGAGATAAGGAATCGTTCAAAAATAACCTCAACAATCATGACATAGGTGTTGTCGGGTTGAGATATATAGTTGTCGAGGTTATTTTTGAGCCGATCCTAAGTAAAACTAATATCAGGAATTAATTAGTGGAATTGGTATTAATTAGTGAATTTGGTATCAACCCCCATTTCCGCACCTTCAACTCCGTGATACAATATTTCTTCCAGCCCTTAGTGCTTTTTCCCGTTTCCGAACCCGTCAATCAAGAGCCTCGATAATTTCACCTTCTTTTAAAAACTCATCTAAACATTCCCGCTCTTCCTGACGTAAAAAACCTTCTTCTCCAACGATACAGAACTCTTTCTTTAAAAGATCCTTTATTTTATTCACAGGAAGATTAGTATTATCAATAAATTCTAAATGTGCTCTTTTTTGCCGATACTCCGGCACATTTTTTGGCATTTTTAAATATTTTTCAATTTTATTTAAATCAAAATTATAAAGAAGGGTTCCATGATGTAAAATAAATTTCCTTCCTCTTTTTTGAGCATTACCGGATATCTTCTTCTGATTTTTAGTAAGGGCAATATCCGATATAGGTAAAAAAGAGACTTCCACTCCTAAATTTTTTAAAACAGCAATAACTTTATTCAATATAAGCTGGTAGGACTTTCGTAAGTCCGCGATATCCGGATTATCTTTTGATAAGATTAATGTGTAATTTAAACATCCCTTGCCTTGTAAAACCGTCCCTCCTCCTGAAGAACGTCGTAATACAGAAATATTATCTTTTTTCACTTCTTCTTCATTCACATCATCCTTTATTTTACAAATTCTTCCCAAAACAACAAATAATTGTTGTGACTCCCAAAAACGCAACACCTCTCCTCCCTGCCCTTGTTCGGCTAAATGAAGAAGCACATCATCATACAGAATATTTTCTTCAGGAGATTTAAACGAAAGGTCTTTAAGAAGCATAGAAATAGATAACTGTTCACCCCTCCTCTCCCTTTGGGAGAGGACTTTGCCAAAGGCAAATAGGTGAGGGCATTGATGTCTTCGTCAATTTTTCCATCACCCTAACCCTCTCCCGAAGGGAGAGAGTCCTATCATGAACAGTTACAAAAATAGTTTACATTCATATCTTTAGCCGCTTTAACTTCATCTGGGCGGCTAATAGGAGTAGATTTCGGTAAATCACGGAAGGCTTCCGGATTACTTCGGCTTAAATCATCCGCTTTAAACATTGCTTCAACAAATTCATCCATAACCTGTTTCGACTCGGTCTCGGTAGGCTCGATCATGATAGATTCTTTAACCGTTAAAGGAAAATATACTGTCGGAGGATGAATCCCCTGATCAATAAGAAACTTGGCAATATCAATGGCATGGACACCCCGTTGTGCCTGCCTGGAAGCGGAGAAAACAGATTCATGCATACACACACGATCATACGCGCAGGCATAACGTTCCTTTAAACACTCCTTGATATAATTCGCGTTTAAAACTGCGTTATTGCTAACTTCTTTCAACCCTTCCCTCCCTAAAAATAATATATAAGCATACGCCCTTAAAATAATGGCAAAATTTCCGTAAAACGAAGCAATATACCCAATAGATTCCGGATAATCATAATCAAGATAAAAAATTTTATCCTCGCGTTTAACAACACGCGAAATGGGTAAATAGGGTTCTAATTTTTTGCTGACACCAACCGGCCCCGCACCAGGGCCACCACCTCCATGAGGTGTCGCAAAAGTTTTATGAAGATTAATGTGCATGACATCAAAACCAATATCTCCGGGACGGCATCTCCCTAAAATCGCGTTAAGATTCGCGCCGTCGTAATACATAATCCCATCAACCTTATGAATCATTTCCGCAATTTTATGAATATCGGCATTAAATATTCCATGTGTATTCGGACACGTCAACATCAGCCCCGCGGTTTCATCGGTTATGGCCTCTTCTAATTTATTTAAATCCATCACCCCCTGCTCATTTGACGCGATAGACACGATAGCATATCCGGCAATCGCGGCCGTCGCGGGATTTGTTCCATGCGATGAATCAGGAACTATGATATATTTTTTATTATTACCTTTAGCCTTATGATAAGCAGCCATCATCATCACACCCGTCAGCTCCCCATGAGCTCCCGCCAATGGCTGCATTGTAAATTGATGCATCCCTGTCATTTCACATAACAGCTGATCCATTTCATACAAAACTTCCAAGGATCCCTGAGTCAATTCTTCACCTCGACGTAACTGGGGCAACAAAGGATGCAAATGAGCAAACCCAGGAATTTTAGTTACGGACTCAGTGAATCTGGGGTTGTATTTCATCGTACAAGAACCTAAGGGATAAAAATTCGTATCAATAGAAAAATTTTTCTGTGAAAGCGTTGTAAAATGCCGCACAGCCTCAAGCTCAGAAACTTCAGGGAAAGCGCAATCTTTCTGTCTTTTAAACTGAGAAGGGATTTTCGCGTTGACTCCAACATCTGATTTTGGATTAAGAAACCCTCTGCGACCTTCAATACTTTTTTCAAAAATTAATTTCATGATATTCCCTGATAAAGGGCAGACACAGGAGTCTGCCCCTGAGGAATCGTTCAAAAATAACCTCGACAATCATGAAACAGGTGTTGTCGGGTTGAGATATATAATTGTCGAGGTTATTTTTGAGCCGATCCTAAAGTACCTATTTTAATTTTCTGTATTTATGCCTGAAAGGGATATACCGTGAACGGTTACTAATTTTCTAACATTCCGGTCGCCCCTGCAAAACTTCTTTTAAACACTGCGCGTATTTCTCAATTTCTTTCTTTGTTCGTTTCTCTGTAACCGCGATAATCATGTATTTTTCCATTCCTTTATAATAGCGCCCCAAAGGAAATCCTGCCGCGAAACCTTTTTTGATCATAGCTTCAGCAACGTCTGAAGCATCTTTGGATAGACCCACCGTAAATTCATTAAATGTTGGTGAACTTCTCTTCACTTCCACTCCATCCATTTTTTCTAACTCCTGGCGCATAAATTCCGCTTTATCTAAATTAAGCTGAGCTAATTCTTTAAAACCCTGTTTTCCTAAAAGGGTCATATAAATCAATGACTGAAGCGCGCATAACGAAACATTCGTGCAAATGTTGGATGTTGCCTTTTCACGTCGAATATGCTGTTCACGGGCCTGAAGTGTATTAACAAAACAACCCCTTCCTTCCTGATCAACGGTTGCGCCAATAATCCGCCCGGGCATCTTACGGATATACTTCTTTTTTGTGGACATAAACCCTAAATAAGGCCCTCCAAAATTTAGGGACAACCCCAGACTCTGCCCTTCTCCTGTTACAATATCCACACCCATTTCTCCCGGGGTCTTAATAAGACCTAAAGCAACGGGATAAACACTCTGGATAACTAATATTCCCTTTGTGTGTGCCATTTGAACAATATCAGAATGATCGTCAATAACCCCAAAAAAATTTGGATTCTGTAAAATGATAGCCGCTGTTTTATCATCCAATAATTTTTTAATTTCTTCTCTATTACTATGCCCATGCACAACAGGTGTTTCATAAAAATTAATATTAAGATTGCGCGTATAAGTATTTAAAATTTTTCGATAAATCGGACTCACGCCCCCATCCATAACTACCTTATCACGTTTAGTAACGCGCAATGCCATCATCACGGATTCATAAAGCGCTGTCCCCCCATCGTAAAGGGACGCGTTGGCAACTTCCATTGATGTCAACGCGCATATCATGCTTTGATATTCATATAAAGCCTGTAGAGTTCCCTGCGAACATTCCGGCTGATAGGGAGTATATGCTGTGTAGAACTCTCCTCGAGAAATTAACGCTTCAACCGCTGACGGAACATAATGATCGTAGTATCCCCCTCCAATAAATTGCGTTAAATACGACATATTTTTCTCGGCTAATTGTTTAAAGTACTCGATCGTTTCAAATTCTGATTTTCCTTCAGGAAGATTAAAAGATTGGGGCTTGTGTTGGGCTTGAATATCAGAAAAAAGGTCATCAGTAGCTGTGACTCCGATGACCTTTAACATTTCTTCTATATCTTTTTGCGTGTTGGCAATATAAGGGATCACTCGTCAGGCACTTTCCAAAAACTTCCGATACTCACCGGCAGTCATTAAATTCATTTGCTCTTCTTTATCAGAAATTTTTAATTTCGCAATCCAACCTTTTTTGTAAGGAAATTTATTGATAAGGCCAGGATCTTCTTCTAAATCTGTGTTCACTTCAACAATTTGTCCCGTCATAGGAGAAAAAATATCACTCGCCGCCTTAACCGATTCAATAGAAGCAAATTCTCCAAACTGTTCCACTTCATCACCAACCCCTGGGAGCTCAACAAAAGTAATATCTCCAAGCGATGATTGCGCGTACTCAGAAATTCCTATGGTCGCAAATCCCTCATCAATATCCACCCACTCGTGTTCTTTAGTGTATAATAAATGATCTTCAACTTCCATTTTTTTCTCCTTGAAAATATATTTTACAGCTTTATGTTTTTTGTGGGGTGGGCATCGCGTTCGCCCGTTTTTTCATTTAGGAGTTGTAACGAAATAACTGTTGCTCATCTTAAAAAACACTTCGTCAATCAAATAATTTAAAGTGTGCCGATTATTTCGTTACAATCTCTTAACCCCAATTCGGAGCGGGCGCAAGACCCACCCCTCTAATATGCTAATACCATAAATTTCTTAATCCTTCAATGAACCTTTTTTATAAAAAAATCTTGGACTAATCGTAGCAGATATTTTATTTTTTTCATCACCAAAAAATATTTTTTTTCCCTGTCGCGCGGCATCTGTTTTTATAAAACCCAAACCAATCCCCGCGTTCAAAGCCGGAGAAAAAGTTCCACTGGTAACAATGCCTATTTCCTCTTCTCCGGAATAAATCTTATATTTTTCTCGAGGAGATCGTCGGGTATCAGAAATAATTCCCATAATTTTTTGTTTAACCCCCTCAACCTTTTGTTTCAATAAAACATCTTTACCAATAAAATTTTTTTCAAAATCCACAAAATGATTTAATCCCGCTTCCAAAGGAGATATGTCTTCTTTTAACTCATGCCCATAAAGGCTATATCCCATTTCAAGCCGTAAGACATCACGCGCGCCTAAACCCGCCGGCTTTACGCTTTTATTCTTCATCAATTCAATCCATAACTCTTTAGTTTTATCCCATGGAAAATAAATTTCATACCCCAATTCACCTGTATACCCTGTTCGACTAATAAGAACATTCTCTCCCAAAAGATCAAAAAAATCAAAAGTATAATAATCTAATTTTTCAATACCCTTAACTAAAGAGTTCAACACATCACGGGACAATGGGCCCTGAACATCCAACTTGCCGGTCTTTAGCGTTACATCCTGAAAAATTGTATTCTTCGTAAGATGTTTTTGAATATGCCTTGCGTCTTTTTCTGTTGTCACACCATTGACGACAAGAAACCATCTTTCTTTTTCCATACGAAAAATAATCAAATCATCAATAATGCCCCCCTGCTCATTTAATAACGCGCCATAACGACAAGATTTAACAGGCATGTCCACAATATTCATTGTGAGCAAACGGTCAAGCCCGCAATGGACACAATTGCCTTCAATAATAAATTCTCCCATATGAGAAATATCAAAAATGGAAACCCCATTGCGTGTCTGTTGGTATTCCGCGAGAATACCTTCATATTGCACAGGCATATCCCATCCACCAAAAGGAACCAAACGCGCATTAAGAGCACAGTGCTCTTCATAAAGAGGTGTTTTTTTTAAAAAGCCGGAATTCATAAAATAAACTACCTCGGAGCAAGCCCACGAGGTATTGACCTAAAGATCGGCTCAAAAATAACCTCGACAACTATAGATATCCACCCGACAACACCTATTTCATAGTTGTCGAGGTTATTTTTGAACGATTCCTAAACATTTACAAACAAGGCAAGCCTCGGGGAATTAAACCCAGTTTAAAGATTGGCAAAATATTTTTTTTGGCCAATCTCTTAATTAAGAAAAACTATAATTGATTCCTGCATATCCCTTTCAGTCATAAATTAAAACACAAATTTTGATTGTACAAACAAATTTGTGACTGAAAGGGATATGCAGGAATCAATTACAAAAATTTTAAAAAAAACGCGCCTGGAAGGATTCGAACCCTCGACCCTCTGCTCCGAAGGCAGATGCTCTATCCAGCTGAGCTACAGGCGCAAAGTTGTGATCATGCCAAATCCAACCAAACAACTATCCTGTTTTAGCTCTGCTATTCTTGCAGAAACATCGAAAAAAAAAGAATTGGTTTCGAGAATTATTTGATGAAATTGGTATCAATGAGCTGAATAATAACACAACCTCTTTTCTTAATCAAATCGTTTTTTCTCAAAAAAACCCTTTTCCTTACTTACTACAAAGTCAAGAAAAGATAAAAAATCATACAAAAAAAATGCGTGTGTAAAATTCATAACCCCCAAGAGAGTTGTTATACCAATTCCATCAAATAATTAGTATTGTACCGAATTCATCCACGGATTAAAAATCCGTGGTACTCTTAAACGAGCCTCGATAGAGTGTACTAAAATTCCTTCGGCTTGATCCTTCAAAAATTTTATAGCTGGCTATGTACTCCATCACAAAACGGAGGATTTTTTGAACACTTACAGCCGCACCAGGCGACAGTCTTTTTTTCTTCAATTTTTGTGATCACCGGAATAAAATCTGTTCCTTGATGAGCCCCATCACAAAAAGGTTGCTTGTTAGATTTTCCACAGGAACACCATGCATATTGTCCTGGTTCCATTTCTTGTACATAAGGGGTTTTTTGCGGAATAGCTGCTTGACTCATATTTTTTCTCCTCAAATAAAAAGTTATGCCAAATCCATTAAATAAGTACTCATTTAAAAGGCTTACTTACTCGTAAAAGCGTCGAGATAAGGAATCGTTCAAAAATAACCTCGACAACTATGAAATAGGTGTTGTCGGGTGGATATCTATAGTTGCCGAGGTTATTTTTGAGCCGATCCTAAGTAAAACTAATATCAGGAATTAATTAGTAGAATTGGTATTAATGTAACCGTTCCCGGCACATTCCTGTTTTAGCCAGTTCAGCTCCTTTGACCAAAGCCAACTTAGCTCCCATTTTATACCAATTCCATTAAATAATTTCTCTATTTTTAACTCTACTATTCTCATTAAAGCGTCGAGAAAAGCAAAATTTGTTTTGGTCATTATTTAACGGAATTGGTATTAATACCAAATCCACTAATTAATTCCTGATTTAATTTTACTTATCTCGACGTTTTTGGAGTAAGTAAGCTTTTTAAATGAGTACTTATTTAATGGCATTGGTATAAATCCGTTTTTTGTTTGTGTTTCATCTGAACTTACTGTAGCATATACAATATTGACTGTAAATTAACAATTTTTGCACAAGTAGTTTGCATTTCTGCATATATCTATGGACTGGGATCAAGTTAAATATTTTCTATATATCGCCAAAACAGGCAGCCTCTCAAGAGCTGCTAAAGCGCTTAAGGTCAATCATTCGACCGTCTCAAGACGCATTAAGGCATTAGAAAAAATGCTTAAAACACGCCTTTTTGATAAGATGCCTACCGGGATAAAACTCACCGCATCAGGAGATACCCTTCTTAAACATGCCTTGGTTATTGAAGGACACATCAACTCGGCGCGTCAGGCATTAAAAGGACAGGGTGAACTTCTTTGTGGAACCATAAGGATCTCAACAGAGGATACTTTTGGATTCCATATTCTACCTGATTTGCTCGACAAATTCAGAAAAAAGTACCCTCATGTGGTTCTTGATTTAAATATCACCTCTTCATTCGCGAATCTAACACACCGTGAAGCCGATATTGTGATTACTGCCCGCAAAAAACCTCCGGAACACTTGGTGGGAAGGCATTTAGGGCCGATTAAAATGATTTTAACTGCGTCACATCGCTATCTTCAACGCTTTGGAACACCTGAAACAATGAAAGACTTATCACAACATCGCATCCTGTGCCCAAATGAAACCCTTGGACATCTCAAAATAGTACGATGGATACACAAAAACATTCCAGAAGAAAATATTGTATTTATGAGTGACAAACTCTTATCTTTATTTCATATGGCTAAAAGACATGTCGGGATAGCGGTGTTACCTCACAACCTTATCAAACACGAAAAGGATTTAGTTCCTTTGATACCTCTTCCTGAAAACTGTGGATCTGATGCCTGGGTATTAACACATCCTGATTTAAAAGAAACCTTAACGATTAAGACATTCATTAAATATATTGGCGATAACCTGAAGATTTAAAACCCTTCTCACTCAAAAATTCTTCAATTCAGTTCAACCCCTCTTTGATATTATCCATGAAAATTGTATAAGAAAGGCGAAAGTTTTCGTCTGAACCAAAGTTATACCAATTCCATTAAATACTCGTAAAAACGTCGAGATAAGGAATCGTTCAAAAATAACCTCGACAATCATGACATAGG
>CAZIRV010000019.1:0-23648 GCA_964541845.1 uncultured Planctomycetales bacterium | reverse complement strand
GGCTTTCTTGCCCTCTTTGGGATTGCCAGTGATAATGGTGTAATCATGGCTACCTATCTGGATCAAAGTTTTAAAGGCCATAAACCAAAAACGATCAAAGAAATCCGCGAAGCTACATTAGAGGCAGGCAAAAGGCGTGTTCGTCCGTGTTTGATGACGACAGCCACAACCATTTTAGCCCTACTCCCAATTTTAACATCAGATGGTCGAGGTTCAGATGTCATGATCCCAATGGCCTTGCCTTCTGTAGGTGGAATGATGGTGGCCTTAATTGCCTTCTTCATTGTTCCGATAGGGTATAGCTGGTTAAAAGAAAGGGAGTTAGTAAAAAAGGAGGTGAAAAAATAAAACATAAAATATGTAGACGATTCCATGTGATTATTTTTAGTAAAATTTAATAAGGGTGAAACCATTGTTTCATACCCATTCCATTAAATAATTGCACTATTTTAAGGCGGCTATTCTCGTTGATGCCGAGAAAAATAAAATGGATTTTAGTAATTATACCAAACCCATTAAATAAGTACTCATTTAAAAGGCTTACTTACTCATAAAATCGTCGAGATAAGTAAAACTAATATCAGGAATTAATTAGTGGATTTGGTATTATTTAATGAAATGGGTATCCCTCACGAAAAAATAACTAAAGGAGCCTAACAATGATTAAAAAATTTTTAATTTTAATAATAAGCCTATTTTTACTTTCCACAGGATATGTTTTCGCCAGTGGAGGACATGACAAAGGTTCATCTTATGAAAATTCGAAGACTAAGAACTTCTCTGAAAATACTGTTGAAGTAGGCAATAAAATATGTCCTGTCAGCAAAGAAGGTGTTGATTCAGCAGGAGGAAAAGTTCAAGTAGAATATAATGGAAAAATTTATAACTTATGTTGTAAGATGTGTTTAAAAGATTTTAAAAAAAATCCTGAAAAATTTAGTAAAATAGCAGAAAAAGAAGTTGCAGAGAGCAATCATGAAAAAAGTGAGTCTCAGCGCAAGGGGAATTCCCATAGTGATGAAAAAGAAAAAAGAAGTCACGAAGAGCATAATCATAGTGGACAGGATCACTAAAAATAATGGTGGACATAATCATTAAAAATAGGAGCATATACATATGAAAAAGACATTATTCCTGGCGTTAAGTATGGCAGGTGTTCTTTTTCTTTACGGATATCTTGCTTCCTCAGCAGGGCATGATCATTCGGCGCATGGTGGAGGGAATGACCACCATGCGCAAGGATCAGCCGTTTCGTCTGAGGAATCCGAACATTAGTGTCCATAGAAGAACATGAACACTCCTAATCAAAGAGGAGGAGGTGGTACATGTTAGAAAATTTAATTCCGTTGCACCCCAAATTAGTGCACTTTCCGATTGCTTTATTTGTATCAGCGTTAGGGTTTGATCTTTTAAGTCTTGTTACAAAAAAAGAAGCCTTACATAAAACCGCTGTGCATCTTTATATTTTTGCAACCCTCATAACACCGTTAGTTGTCCGAACAGGAATTTTAGAAGTTGAGCGTGTTAATTTAAACCATCCCATTCTTGATAAGCATAAACAGCTTGCTTTGTATACCATGTGGGCGTCACTGATGTCCTTACCTATTTTATGGGTTATTAAAAAAGAATTTTCCAAATGTTTTAGAACCATATTCCTTCTATTATTGATTTGCGTCGTTAGTTTTGTTGGTTTAGCTGGGCATCAAGGAGGGAAAATGGTGTATGAATATGGGGTTGGGATCGAAGAGTAACGAATTTAAAAATTTGAGGTGGAGTTATGAAAAAACAAAAACTTTTAGAAAATCCGGAAGTTATTAAAGAAATTAAAAGGCATCTTTGGATTGAAAGTGAGAAAAAATGCCGGGACCTTGGGTTTGAATGGGCGACAGAAGACTGGTTAAAACGGTTTTCGAAGGCCTGGGTGAATGTCCATATGCCCAAAAAGAAATCTAAAAAAAGAAAAGGGTTTCTTATTCAATGAATAAAAAATTAATAATTTTACGAGAATACACGCAACTGGCCTCTCAATATGATAAGAGATGGGCTTTTTATGTGGAGGCAACGGTGCGTGAAACAATTAAACGTCTGCGACTATACCCGGTAGATCGACTTTTGGATGTTGGCTGTGGAACTGGAGCTCTTCTTAAAGCGTTGAGCCTTGAATTTCCAAAATGGGAGACGGCAGGTGTTGACCCGTCCGCAGAGATGCTAAATGTGGCCCGCCAAAAATTAGCGGACAGGGTTCTCCTTAGACGGGGATGGGCCGAAGACCTGCCGTTTCAAAATAAAAATTTTGACATTGTCGTCTCATGCAGTGCGTTCCATTTTTGTGAAAATCCAGAAAAGGCACTACGTGAATTTCGTCGTGTTTTGAAACCGAATGGGAGGATTATTATTACAGATTGGTGTCATGATTATTTTACTTGTCGTATTCATGATCTTTTTTTACATATCTTTAACCGGGCTCATATTAAGACTCATGGGAGTCAGGAATGTGAACTAATGTTTAAAAAAGCAGGATTCAACAACATAAAAACTGAACGTTATAAGCTTAATTGGCTATGGGGGATGATGACTATAACAGGGAGTAATCCCAATTCCATTAAATAATTAGGATCAGCTCAAAAATAACTTGAAGGCTTATGATTGAACCCTCCTCAATGGAGTTTAAATTAACCTGAAAATTATTTTTGAACGATTCCTTACCAAAGTTCAGGTTGCTTTTCTCGACGCGTCAATGAGAAGAGCTACCTGAAAATTATCTATACATAATTTGAATAAATATCTTAAGGAGGCAGGCATTATGGAATATTATTTTAGCAAAACCGTGAATTTAAATTTTAATGAAACCGTAAAAAAAACAATTGAAATTTTAAAGCAAGAAGGTTTTGGCATTCTTACTGAAATTGACGTTAACGATATTTTAAAAAAAAAGTTAGGTGTCAATTTTAAGAAATATAAAATTTTAGGAGCGTGTAACCCTTCGCTAGGCTATCAGGCGTTGCAGGCTGAAGAAAATATAGGACTCATGTTACCTTGTAATATCATCGTCAAAGAAAGTGGCGAAAACAAAAGCGAAGTCGTTGCTATTAATCCCGTCGTTTCTATGATGGCGGTAGAAAACCCTCAACTTATGAGTATTACAGGGGAGGTAAAGGAAAAGCTCGGAAAAGTGATAAAAAAACTTTAAAAAATACTTGACATAGGATAGGGGGGTATGGTATCTTTTAAGCTAAAGAAAAGAAAATGCCGAGCCAGGAAACCAAAGGAGATTTTACAATGAGTCATTTGCGGATAAATTTTATGATATTATTTGTCATAAACATCTTGGTGATATCAGTGCCTTTTGGATACGCTCAGACACCGGGCATTGTCACTTTAGATAATTTGATTAAGGAAGCCGTCCGGAACAACCCTGAGATTAAAGCGAGTCATGATGTATTTCAGGCCGCGGAAGAAAAAATTAAACAGGCTGTTTCTTTACAAGACCCGATGCTGAATGCCAGTTATTTTACAAGAAATCCTGAAACGCGCGTTGGTCCGCAAATAGGTAAATACGGTATATCTCAAAAGTTCCCTTTTTTTGGTAAACTCACATTAAAAGGAAAAATTGCGGCAAAAGAAAGAGACCTCGCATATGAAAAATATGAGGCTGTTGTGCGGGAAGTTATCAAAAATTTAAAGCACAGTTTTTACGATCTTTATTGGATTAGAAAATCTACGGATATAACAGAGGAAATAAAAGACCTTTTAAGTGAGTTAGAAAAGGTGGCTGAAAGTAAATATTCTACAGGAATCGCTTCTCAACAAGATGTTATGAAAGCTCAGGTTGAAATTTCCAAACTCATGGCCAAACTTTATACACTTGCTGAACAAAAGGTTACTCTTCAGGAAAAAATAAATACTTTATTAAACAGACCTGTCGAAACCCCTATTGGGCAAATAGAAAATTTTACATCCACAGAATTCCCATACACATTGGAAAAACTTTTATCGTTATCAGGAGAGTATCGTCAGGAATTAAAGGCTGCTTCTATTAATATTGATAAACGTACAGAAATGGTCGCATTAAAGAAAAAGGATTATTTTCCTGATTTTACGCTGGGCATAGATTTTATTGATGTTGGATCCGGACATACCTCAGCATTTAATGATGGTCAGGATGCATGGATGGGAAAACTTGCTATTAACGTTCCCCTATGGCGTAGCAGGATTAAAGCCAGTGTAAACGAAGCTAAAAATAAATTGTCCTCCAGTGAAAACATTTACCAAAACGTTAAAAATAACGTGTCATTTCAATTAAAGGATACCCTTTTTCAACTCAAAACGTGTAAAAATTTACTTAATTTATACGAAAACGCGTTAATTCCGCAGGCGGAAGAATCTTTAAAGGCTTCGCGATCCGGATATGAAACAGGGAAGGCGGATTTTCTTGATCTTATTGATTCTGAAAGAGTTTTGTTAAATTTTAAAATTGCCTATTATAGATCTGTTACTAATTACGAAAAGTATATTGCGGATTTAGAAAGAGCTGTCGGTACAGACATAGAAAATTTTGAAAAATAATTTTCTAAAATAGGAGAAAATTAAATGAAAAATAAAAAATTTTTAATATTAGTCATCATTATCGGGGTTTTAAGTTTTTTTCTATTAAAATCTAAGTATGAACAATCCGCATCCCGGCAAGAGACATCCACGACCAAAGCAGATCGTAAAGGCAAGAAAATTTCGTATTACCGATCACCTATGGATCCCACTTATATATCAGAAAAACCTGGAAAGGATACGATGGGTATGGATATGGTTCCTGTTTATGAAGGTGAGGAGCCTTCTGGAGGGGGGGGGTTAGAATTAATCCGATAACAGTACAAAACATCGGGGTTCGTTCGGAGATGATTACCAAAAAGATTTTAAAAAGAGACATCAGGACTGTTGGGCGGGTGACTTATGATGAAAAAAAAGTGGCCTACATCAATACAAAGGTAGGAGGATGGATTGAGAAACTTTATGTTGATTATGAAGGTCAAAAAGTTAAACAAGGCGATCCTCTCTTGGAAATATACAGTCCTGAATTGGTTTCGACACAACAAGAATACCTCTTAGCCTTAGAGTATGATCAAAAAATGAAAGAAAGCAATATTAAGGAAATTAGTAGTCGTTCACAAACATTGGTTAATTCCGCCAGGAAAAGGCTCGAATATTGGGATGTTCCGGAAAAACATATCAAAGAACTGGAGCGTACAGGAAAGGTGAAAAAAAACTTAATGATTCACTCTCCTGCAACAGGTGTGATCATTCATAAAACTGCCTTAGAAGGCAAATATGTCAAACCGGGTGAAAATCTTTACCGAATCGCTGATCTTTCAAAAATATGGGTGTATGCCGATGTTTATGAATATGAACTGCCTTGGGTCAAGGTAGGACAAAAGGCAGATATGGAACTGTCCTATCTTCCAGGGAAAAGCTTTTCAGGAACCATAACCTATATCTATCCTTATTTAGAAAGCAAAACGCGAACGGCAAAAGTCCGCCTGGAATTTGCTAATCCTGTTCAGGAATTGAAGCCGAATATGTATGCCGATGTTAATATTGATACCGCCCCAAGCAAAGCTGTTGTGGCCGTCCCTAAAGAAGCGGTCATCCATTCGGGTAAAAGGAATGTCCTTATAATTGATAGAGGAAAAGGTCTGTTTGAACCCAGAGATGTTTTAATAGGAATGGAAACAAAAAATTTTTATGAAATTCTCCATGGCGCAAAGGATGGTGAGCGTGTGGTTACATCCGCCCAATTCCTTATTGATTCCGAAAGCCAATTAACGGAAGCTATTAGTAAAATGCTAAAGGCTAAAAAAGCGAAAAACCAGACAATGAAAATGGACATGCAGGAAGGCATGACTATGCGTGTTAAAGAAAGTACCCGAAAAGCTATGGATGATATTTGGAACATCTATTTTCAAATCAGAAAGCAGTTATCTCAAGATTCGCTGGCAGACATGAGTCGAAAAGTATCTTTAATGAATAACAGGGCTAATGCGGTAGTACACTCTGATGAAGGCCGGAATATAAAGTCTATTGCTGAAAAAATTATGAGCACGATAGGAGCGTTGAAAGAAAAAGATATCGTAAAAGCACGAGAAGCATTTTTAGTTTTGAGTGACGCGATGATTCAGTATATGAAAAATTACACGAAAGAGGCCTCTAAAGAAAAAGGATATAAACTTTTTTATTGCGGCATGGAAAAAAAATCGTGGGTTCAAAAAGAAGAGAAAGTCGGCAATCCATATGTCAGTTCCAAAATTGCGTTTTGCGGGGCACGAGATAATTATTAAATATTTTTTCCCTCTCCCTCTGGGAGAGGGCCTCTGCCGCAAGCAGAGAGGTGAGGTCAATATTAATTCCAGGCACCACGAACCCTCACCTGTTTGCCTTCGGCAAAGTCCTCCCCAAGAGGGAGAGAAAAAAATACCGTAAAGGAGAGAAAAATATGTTTGATAAATTAATAGAAGCCTCTGTAAAAAACAGGATGATCGTACTCATCTTGACGGCTATTATTTTTATCTTTGGTATTACTGCTATGCGTACAATTCCTCTCGATGCTATTCCTGACTTAAGCGATGTGCAGGTGATTGTTTTTACAAAATATCCTGGCCAGGCCCCTCAGGTTGTTGAGGATCAGGTAACGTATCCGTTAACAACAACGATGCTCTCTGTGCCTAACGCAAAAATTGTGCGTGGATATTCTTTTTTTGGATTTTCATTCGTTTATATCATATTTGAGGATGGGACAGATATGTATTGGGCTCGCAGTCGTGTGTTGGAATATCTAAATTTTGTTTCCAATCAGTTACCTGATGGAGTTAATCCAACGCTAGGTCCCGACGCGACAGGGGTTGGCTGGGTTTATCAATATGTTTTAAAATCCAAAAACCATGACTTATCGGAATTAAGATCTATTCAGGATTGGTTTTTAAAATATGAGCTGGTTAGTGTTCCGGGGGTATCGGAAGTGGCGAGTGTTGGTGGTTTTGTTAAACAATATCAAGTTGATATTGACCCCAACAAGTTGCTTGCCTACAACATCCCTTTAAAAAAAGTCCACATGGCAATTAAACGATCTAATAATGATGTAGGGGGGCGTCTGATTGAAATGGCGGAGTCAGAATTTATGATTCGGGGATTAGGATATATAAAATCTCTGGATGATATTCGCAATACGGTTGTCGATGTTAGTGCCGATGGGACTCCGATTCTTGTTAAAGAGTTGGGAGTTGTTCATACAGGTCCTGACATTCGGAGGGGCCTCATAGAAATGGATGGTGAGGGTGAAGTTGTCGGGGGCGTTGTTGTTATGCGTTTTGGTGAAAACGCTCTTAAAACGATTGAAAATGTTAAAAAGAAACTGGAAGAATTGAAATCCGGTCTGCCGAAAGGCGTCACCATTGAAACCGCTTATGACCGTTCAGGACTCATTAATCGCTCAATCAATACTTTGAAGAATACCCTGCTTATCGAAATAGTCATTGTGACACTTGTATGCATTGTTTTTCTTCTGCATTTTCCAAGCTCGATGGTCGCCGTATTTACCCTGCCCGTTGGTATATTGGTTTCTTTCATTCTTATGAAAGCTAATGGGGTTAATGCTAACATTATGTCGTTAGGAGGAATCGCGATCGCGATCGGTGTCATGGTTGACGCTGCCGTTGTTTTGGTTGAGAATTTTCATAAATATTTGCAAAATAAAAAAGAAGGGGAGGATCATTGGGATCTGGTTATTAAATCCAGTAAAGAAGTAGGCCCCGCTTTGGCCTTTGCCCTTGTTATTATTACCGTATCTTTTCTTCCTATTTTTGCCTTAACCGGACAAGAGGGGCGATTGTTCCGACCATTAGCCTATACATGGGTCTTCGCGCTTGGCGCGTCCAGTTTAATTGCGCTCACAGTTATTCCTATTCTCATCGGTTTTTTTGTTCGTGGAAAGATCAGGCGTGAAGAAGACAATCCTTTGGTTCAGAAAGAAATAGCGGTGTATAAACCAATGATGAGTCTTTTTTTGAAAAAAAAGAAAACAGTATTATTGATGAGTGTCATCGTAACCGCGTTATCCATTATTCCGTATAAACAGCTTGGCTCAGAATTCATGCCTCCTTTATATGAAGGGGACCTTTTATATATGCCAACCACTTTTCCTGGTATTTCCATTACAAAAGCCAGGGAAATATTACAACAAGCCGATAAAATTATTAAAACCTTCCCTGAAGTTCACCATGTTCTTGGGAAAGTCGGACGGATTGAAAGTGCGACGGATGCTTCTCCGTTAAGCATGATGGAAACAACCATTCAATTGAAACCTGAAAAAGAATGGCGTAAAGGAATGACGGTTAAAAAACTTATTAAAGAATTGGATCAAGCTGTCAAATTCCCTGGGGTGACAAATGCCTGGACCATGCCGATTAAAACACGCGTGGATATGTTATCGACGGGAATCAAAACACCTGTAGGAATAAAGATTGCCGGACCGGACTTAAACGTGTTGCAATCCCTCGGAAAAAAAATTGAAGCAATTGTACGTAAGGTTCCAGGGACGTTAAGTGTTTATTCGGAAAGAGTTGTGGGAGGAAACTTTCTGGATATTGACATTGATCGTCTTGCCGCCGCTCGTTATGGATTAACGGTAGGGGATATACAGGATGTTATCAAAACAGCGATTGGAGGCATGAACATTACAACCACTGTTGAAGGGTTGGAACGCTATCCGGTTAATATCCGGTATGCCAGGGAATTACGGGATGATATTGAAAGTATTAAGAGAGTGCTTGTTACAACACCCAGAAAAGAACAGATTCCCTTGATGCAATTAGCCCGAATAGAAGTTGTCAAGGGGCCCCCCGTTATTAAAAGTGAAAACGCGAAACTCAATGCCTGGATTTATGTTGATTTAAAAACATCAGATATCGGGTCTTATGTAGAAGCCGCAAAAAAAGCTGTGATGAACAGCATCAAATTTCCAGCAGGTTACTCCATTGTCTGGAGTGGCCAATATGAATATATGGAAAGAGCGAACAAACGTCTTTCCATAGCTGTCCCGATAACACTGGCCATAATTTTTCTACTTTTATATTTTTATTTTAAGAGCTTTAAAGAAAGTCTCATTGTTATGCTTTCGTTGCCTTTTTCTTTAGTGGGAGGGGTTTTGTATATTTACGCGCTTGGTTATAATATGAGTGTTGCCGTTGGTATTGGGTTTATCGCGCTATTCGGTTTGGCCGCAGAGACAGGGATGGTTATGCTTGTTTATCTCAAGCTGGTTTATGAAGAACGATTGAAGAAAGGCGAAATTCGCAATACCAATGATGTTAATAACGCTGTTCTGGACGCGGCTATCCTGCGGATCAGAGCTGTTTCCATGACCGTTGGAACGACAATGATAGGGTTGCTGCCAGTTATGTTTATGAACGGTTCGGGTTCTCAGGTTATGCAGAGAATCGCCGCCCCAATGATCGGAGGCCTTGTGACATCAACGATTTTAACATTAGTTGTGATCCCTGTTATTTTTGCCGTCTGGAAAGGCAGATCATTTAAATAATTTTTTCGCTTTTCTAGACGCGCTTACGAGGATAGCCGAGCTAAAAACAGGACAATTACTTAATAGAATTGGTATTATTTCAAAGATATAAAAGTATAGATGCCATTAACTGTTTAACTGTTGATATCAAAAAACAGGGAGAAAAAAAATGAAAATTTTATTGCTTAGCTTATCCCCAAGAGCAATGGATTTAAGAAACTTAAAAAAAGTTATCGCTGTAGATCAGGAGTTTAAAGCCATAAGTCTGTTTAGTCTGAGTATATTTAGCTTTTTATATTTTTCTTCTTTCGGATACGCTCAAACAGATCTTGAATTACGTATGATTCAAAATTTTAGAGAGGCCGTGGTTTCAAAAGATCAGGATAAAATCCATACTACCTGGATGAAATTGTGGGAACGGGATGATGTGGTAGCCTATATGAAAAAAAATATGCCGGATGAATTTTTATTGTATAAATCTCATCGTTTGCTGATGCGTGTCAGGACCATACGGAAAAAATATTCAGGCAAACCTTCGCAATTTTTCCGATCAGAGTTTACACATTCCTCAAAACCATCAAGGGGAGGGGGCAGTAATTCTAGTAATAGAACGACCGTTCAAAGAAATCCAAATCAAAATAATGTTTCCAATAATATTAAAGCTCGAATATCTCCTAATCAAAATAGACGGTCCAATCAAAAACTTATGCGGAATTCTATTAATAACAGCCAAAGGACAAGACGTTTCTCAAATAGCAGAAGATACCAGAGGAGACAAAGACCTAATCAGGTCAAGTAGGGTGAATAATATAAAGTAACAATTATAGTCAACGGAGGAATGATTATGCGATTAGTTAAAGCATACGTGCGAACTTACATGGCAAGCAAAGTATTAACTGCTTTGAAAAAATTAAATATCCATCGTGTTATGCTTGTCCATGTTGAGGGGATAGGCGAGGGAGGTTTTAAGAAAGAGACACATCTTGAAACAGATGTGGGTTGTCAATATACAGAAATGATCAAGATAGAACTCGTTTGTCCTAACGAGGAGATTGCTCATGTTAAAGAAACGATCATTAATATGGCTAAAACAGGATATAGTGGGGACGGGCTTATTGCTGTTTCAAAATTAGAGGAAGCTGTTAGTATTCGGACAGAAAAAATGATTGTAAAGGACAACATGCGGGACGTCTAGGACCGGATCAAAAGTAACCTGAAAGGGATATGCCGTGAACGGTTACAAAATGGGAGAATAAAAATGGCAATTGATCCGATTTGTAAAATGACTGTCAATGAGACAAAAATCCTTTCATTTGAAAGGTCAGGAAAGGTGTATTATTTTTGTAGCCAAAGTTGTCTGGAAAAATTTAAGGCTCAGAGTAAGAACAAGCCCTGCTGTCATCATGAGGTGAAAGCCAAAAAATCTCCTGATAGAAATCCATTAACGCATGGTGAAGCTGTTTATACTTGCCCTATGCATCCAGAAATCGAACAGGCGCATCCAGGGGATTGTCCGAAATGTGGTATGCCGCTAGAACCAAAAGCCATTTCCGCTGAAGATAAAGAAGAGTCGCGTCGTGAAATGAAATCGTTACAGAATAAGTTTATATTTGGCGTTGTTTTGAGTCTTCCCGTACTTGCGTTGGCCATGGCAGAGATGGTTCCATGGCTTAACCTGAAATTAATCATTTCTCAAAAACTTTCGAATTGGATACAATTTATTTTATCAACCCCTATTGTTTTTTGGGCGGGAGGAATATTCTTTGTTCGAGGTTGGAAGTCTATATTAAACAAAAGTTTAAATATGTTTACCTTAGTCAGCATGGGTGTTGGCGCGGCATACTTTTTTAGTGTCATGGCGGTGTTATTCCCAGGTATTTTTCCTGAATCGTTAAAAAAAGATGGTGAAATAGGTGTTTATTTTGAGGCTGCCGCGGTTATTACTGTTTTAGTCCTTTTAGGCCAATTATTGGAAGCCAAAGCCCATAACAGAACAGGTCAGGCCATTAAAGCTCTTTTAGGACTTGCGGCCAAAAATGCGCATCGTATTACTAATGGAAAAGAGGACGACGTGGCTATCGATGCCGTTCAAAAAGGAGATTTATTGAGAGTGCGGCCCGGAGAAAAAATTCCCTTGGACGGGGTCATTACAGAAGGAAAAAGTATGATTGATGAATCCATGATATCCGGCGAACCCATGCCGATAAGCAAAAAAGAAGGGGATCGTGTGATTGGAGCAACGGTGAATCAAGCAGGTGCTTTTGTGATGCGGACTGAAAAAATCGGCTCAGAAACATTGCTGTCACAAATCATTCACATGGTTGGTGAAGCACAAAGAAGTCGCGCGCCTATTCAAAAACTTGCGGATCAGGTGTCAGGTTATTTTGTTCCCGCAGTCATTTTGTGTGCCGTGGTCACGTTTATTATTTGGTCAATTTTGGGCCCAGCACCCGCGTTAGGGTACGCGTTAGTTAATGCCGTCGCTGTTTTAATTGTTGCCTGTCCGTGCGCGTTAGGATTAGCCACCCCTATGTCCATTATGGTTGGTGTTGGACAAGGGGCACAAAATGGCATTTTGATTAAAAATGCCGAAGCTATTGAGAAAACAGAAAAAGTGACCCATTTGCTCACGGATAAAACAGGTACTTTAACGAAAGGGAAGCCACACGTTGTTTCGTGTATTCCAATAAAAGGATGGGATGAAAATATTTTTATAACGATGGCTGCTTCCCTGGAAGATAGTAGCGAGCACCCTTTAGCCCGAGCTGTTGTCAATTATGCTAAAGAACATAACTTAAATCTGGAACCTGTTAAAAATTTTGAATCCATAACGGGAGAAGGAGTGAAAGGAGAAATCAATGGAAAAAATATTCACCTGGGTAAAAAGAAATTTATTCAAAAGATCGGTATTAGCCTGCCAGAGGAATTTGAGAATCAATCAATACATCTCCATTCACAAGCACAAACAGTGGTTTGGGTAGCTGTCGATGGTTCCGTAGTCGGAATTTTAGGCATTGCGGATCCTATTAAAGAAACGACCCCTAAGGCTATTAAAGCATTACACAAAATGGGATTAAAGATTGTGATGTTAACAGGGGATAATGAGGTAACAGCCAAAGCGATAGCAAATAAATTAGGGATTGATAATGTCCACGCTGAACTTGAGCCTAAAGATAAACAGGACATTGTTAAACAATTTAAATCTGAAGGTGCTGTTGTGATGGTAGCAGGTGACGGCATAAACGATGCTCCGGCTTTGGCAGAAGCAGATATTGGCATTGCCATGGGAACCGGTACAGATGTGGCCATAGAAAGCGCCGGCATTACCCTCATTAAAGGTGATTTAAACGGTATTGTTAAAACTTTAAAATTAAGCCACGCTGTTATGAAAAATATCCGTCAAAATTTATTTTTCGCGTTTATTTACAACTCTTTAGGCATTCCAATTGCGGGGGGGATATTGTATCCATTTTTTGGTTTACTTTTAAGCCCTATGATCGCTGGGGCTGCCATGAGTTTTAGTTCAATTTCGGTCCTTGGGAATGCTCTTAGGCTGAGAAAAATTAAATTTGAATAGGAGAACCGTAATGCGATATTTATCTTTAATCGAAAGAATTCCCCTGAGCTTGCCCCGCGGGGTTGCCGCCTGAAGGAAGAGTTCGAGAAAACATGGGTTTCTCGCGAATACAAAATCCCATCGTAGCTCGGATGCGAACGTCCTTTCGCCCTAAAATTAGCCTTTAATACTAATATATGGTAAACTTACAATATCTGCCGTGGTGTTCTCCTCAATTTTAATATATTCGGATAAAAATATGAGATTTTTTTCTAAAAAAAAGGGACCAAATTTAATTTATAGAGTGCAATCGTTATTCATTGCATTCACGTTTATTGTTAGTTCTATCATACAGCCAAGCACTATCCATGCCCAAGTTGTCCCACAGACTATTTTAAATTTGCCAGTTCCGGGTACGATGATTCAACCGACCACGGGCTTTACCCCAGCCGCTATTAAAGGGATAACCATTCATCCGAACAATCCACTTCGTTTTGACTTTATTATTGATACAGGAAATACAAATTTTGATATAAATGGAGAAGAATTTAAAAAGGAGTCCACGAAATTAATCAAATATTTTCTTGCTTCCTTAACTACTCCAGAAGAAGAATTATGGGTCAATCTTTCTCCGTATGAAAAAGATCGTATTATTCCCAAAGGGTTTGGTCAAACAGAAATGGGCCGGGATCTTTTAGCGCAAGATTATATGCTCAAACAGTTAACCGCCTCATTAATGTATCCGGAAAAAGAATTGGGTAAAGCTTTTTGGGAGCGCGTTTACAGCAAAGCACAAAAATTATATGGCACAACTGAAATTCCTATCAATACTTTTAACAAAGTATGGGTCATGCCGAAGACTGCCACGGTGTATGAAAACAAAGACACGGCTTATGTTGTTGAAAGTCGACTAAAAGTCATGCTTGAAGAAGATTATTTAGCCTTAGATAAAAATTCCAATAATGAAAAATTTGGTACGGATGCTCTTGGTCAGAATGACGTCAAACAACTAAATAATATTTCTTCTTCTGTCGTTCGGAACATCATTTTACCGGCTATTGAAAAAGAAATCAACGAGGGCGAAAACTTCGCCCAACTTCGTCAAATTTATCAGGCCTTAATATTAGCCACATGGTTCAAGATGAATCTAAAAGAGAGCTTGTTGGGGAAAATTTATGTTGATCAGAATAAAATTTTGGGTGTTGATGTGAAAGACAGGAATGTTAAAGATAAAATCTATCAGCAGTATTTAGAGGCTTTCAAAAAAGGTGTTTATGATTACATTCGTGAAGATCTCGATCCAGGAACACAGCAAATTATTCCGAGAAAATATTTTTCTGGAGGAATGGTTGGACGATTTAATGTTGGAAATATAAAAATTGTTCAAAATGTCTCCGAAGATGTTATTAATGAAATGAAAAATGGAAGTAGTCCTGTTGTGAGCGTTGAGGCGAGGGTAGATGCTCAAATGGTAGGGTCCCACGAGTTATTAAAATTTAAACCAAATTTTCAGGTAAAATCTTTGCAAAATAAAGAAAAATTAATAAAAATTGTAGATAAGCTGAGAGAAAAAAATCCTGAAAGGTTTAATGATTTTGTTCAATTTATATATGAAGAAACAGGTGTGTCTGTTGGCGGTGTAGAAAAAGCAGTAGAGACAGTAAGCAATTGGTTTGATACAACCTCATACGCAAATTTTATGGGAGTTTCTTATACAAACAGAACAAAGGCATTAAATATCCATAAATTTATTAAACATTATCAAATCAGAGTATTTAAACTTCAAATGCCAAGAGAAGGTGGCTTTACGTTGGTTTCTCCAAAAAGTGTTAAAGCATTGGAGGTGAAAGTTAGGGCATTTTTAGATGAAGTTGAGGACTGGCATAGAAAGGAAACAGGAGAGGTTGTCAGAATAAGAAATTTAAAAGAATTTAGAGAATGGATTTATTTTAAAAATTTAGATACTGTGTTTCCTTTTTTTCAATTTAAGGGTGAAAAAAATTACGCTTTAATCAAAAAATATATGCCAAAGTTGAAATTTCTTGTGCCCCATACAAATGTTGTTTCTCCTAGTGAAGTGGAGAGATTAAAACAAATGGTTGTTGATTGGTTAGTAGATCAGAATAACTGGGGGATGCTTAAGAAATATGGAATAGTTTCTGATGGAATTAATCGGGAAAATTTTGATTATAAACAAGCTAAGGAATCTATTCTTCATATAAAAGAAAATTGGCTTTCTTTGCAGGATCTTTCCAAGGCGTCAGGGAGGCAGCCTCACAAGTTACGAGAAAAATTAGATATCTTAAAGGTTGATTATATTCACTTGGATATTTTTTCAGCTGAGGATAGTACAAATAATTATGTGTATGTTAATCCAATAGATAGTGAAAAGTTAAAACAAGATGGGTTTGTACTGACAGTAGATGACAACGGGCAAAGTGTGACTTTAGGGTTACCAAATAGAGATCTTAAGAGCCGAGATGTTGATTGGAGGCGTGTAGAGGAAATTACGGGAATGTCGAGTATTCGATTGATGGAAGACCCCTATTATGAATTAGTACAAGAAGATATTGTTGGGGATAAACTATATAAAAAACTTGGCAGAGAAGAGCCCATTTTAACAACTAAAGAAACGCATGAGCTTATTCAAGAGTATCGCAAGAATAATAATGGAGCAGCGCTAGACACATTACTCAAATGGAATCGACATCTTATTAAAATAATAATTAAACGAGTATTGGATTCCTATGATCTTCCTATGGAAAATTGGACGGAGTATGAAGGAATAGGTACGGCAGGTTTAGCCCGAGCGATTGAGGATTTTGATTTGCATCATCCCGATGCAAAGAGACTTTCTACTTACGGTGCGTATTGGATAAGAGGACTTTTGCAAAAAGAATTAAAAAGAGAGCAAAGAAATTTTTCTTTACGAATGGATTCTTTAGATACATATCAACGGGTTGGGCGAAATGATGAAGGGTTGCACGAGAAGGTAAGCCAATCATTCTTTGAAAATGATTTAGATGGGAGTCAAGCTTATGAAGAGTTGGATTTTTTTCACGAAATTTTTTCTCAACTATATGATAAAATGAAAAATAAAAATAAAGAGCGAAATTTTAAGGTTATGCAGATGCGCCGAGGGTATTCCTTTCAAGATAATCAATTTCATGATGAAATGACTTTAGAAGAAACTGCATTTGATGTTGGTCTGACACCGGAAAGGGTTCGTATGATTGAAAACGATCATAACCCTATTCTTGGACAAATAATAATGGAAGTGAGGGGCGATGATTTTAATTTAGCGACAAGCAGTCCTATAGAAATTCGGATTAATGCGAAAATAATTAATGGGAAAGTTTCAGATGATGGGGAAGTTGTTGAGCCTCCCAAAAAAGGGAACGGGATATCATCTGATATATTTGAGTTGTATCCTGAATTTATTGTGTCAGGCATAAAGTTAAACAATGTAGGCGGTTTTCATTTTGCAGGGATGAGTTGGTGGAAAGGAATGAGAGCGTATAAAAATGCGGAAGGAGTCACGGCACATTTTAAAGAAGGGAGCTTGGCTGAGGCTTATGATGAGAATGGGGTGTTAATTTTTAAAAAAGACGCTATTCATCGGAATACTATCCATATAGGGGCTAAAATTTCTAATGGAAAAATTGTGGATGAAGGAAAAATTATTGAACCTCCAATAACAAAAGCAGGAAACATTTCTCCAGATATATTCGATCAATACGCTGAATTTACGGTTAGTCACATGGAATTTGATAATAAAGGTGGCGCGCAATTTGGCGGTAAAGTTTTATGGTTGAGTTTAAAAGGGTATGAGTATGCGAAAGGCACTAAAATACATTTTCAAGATGGTGACTGGGTTGCCGCTTATGATTTAGATGGGAAACCGATTAAGGACAAAAGAGAACAATATCAAAATTCAATTTATATTAATAGCAAAGTTATCAACGGCAAATTAGAGGGCGGGGAATTCTTAAAAGCATTTCCTAATGGTGTTCCAAAAGATATATTAACTCAATATAAAGAGTTTTATGTTACAAACAGAAATCTTACAAGCGATGGAAGAATTAAAATATTTAATCGAATATGGTCTACAAGTCTATCAGAATATGCAGAAGGAGTAACCCTTCATTTTAAAGACGAAGAATTAATAGATGCTTATGATTCAGAAGGAGTGCCTTTGTATGAAAATAATAATATGTTCAATCAGGAGACCTCGACGTTGGAACATCTGTTTAATTCCCCTAAAGCCCAAAGTGACATTGAACGGCTTTTGGAGAATTTTGGGATCCAGGATACCTTTGATATTTTATTAGAATGGCATGGGTTTACACCCAACTCTTTAAGTATAACAATGAAAAAATACTTGCGGCGGTTAGGAGGCACATCAAGAGGACGAAAAATTTTAAAGCAGAATAATAAAGGAGGGTTTTCTTTTGTTAATATGCGTTCATTGGATAACGATGGAGACATTTCCAGGTTAGATATTCAAAGACTGACAGATAAAATTATTACCAAAGTTTATCATGATATCGCCTTAACAAAAAATTCAAATTTTCTCGAACAATTATGGAAACAAAGTCAAGATGTAAGAAATTCTGAGGTTCTGAGAGAGGTCTATAGAAGAGTTCATGTATTTTATCAGGACGGAGTTCAGACACAAATTAAAGGGATTAATTTTAAAAAAATAACCCTTAAGCTCTATCAGAAAATCGGAATAAAATTTTTAGTGGAAACATTACAGGAAAAAGGTGGGGCTTTATTGGCTGATGACCCCGGATTAGGGAAAACAATTCAGTCGATTGGCGCAGCACTTAATATTAACGATGGTGATGGAGCTGAAAAAATTCTTATCATTGCACCAAAAAGATCAGTGAATTCGGTTTGGAAAAAGACTATTCAGGAATATGTGAGGGGACAACCTAAAGTAGAAATTGTTAACGGAAAAACGCTTCACAGTGTTAAAAAACAACAACAAATGAAAGATGCCCGTTTTGTTATTGTAAATTATGAGGCTATTAGGGGAGAAGATAATTACCTTAGAAATGAATTAAAAAATCTAGGGTTTGATTTCATCATTCTTGATGAGGCACACCGCATTCGAGGGGAGTCGTATCAAACAGAGGCCGTAAACGATATAAGCTCCGGTAAAAGTGTTCAGTATAAACTCGCGGTAACGGCGACGCCTTTTGTTAGCCGTAATATTGGTAAAATTTTTAATATTTTAAATTGGCTTTTCCCTAATGAGTATATAAATCGGCAAACATTTAATAAACAATACAGGGGTTCTACAGAAAAAATTAAACAGTTAGGTGTAGATATAAAAACATTCTTTTTGAAACGTTTTAAAAAGGATGTCACCAACCTTCCTTCCAAGCGTTACATTAATGTGCCCATTGTTTTAAATAAGGAAGAGCGCCGTGTTTATGATGCTATTGAGAAAGAGTTTGTGAAGTGGTTATCTCAATTTTCATTCGAGAATCTACCTTCAAAAAAAGACTTTTTTAATCAGTTTCATAAAGCTCGTCAGGCAGCGGTGGATATTAACTTAGTTGAAGATAAAATAATATTTAGTAGTGATAGAGGAAAAGAGGTCTATCCGTATTATTCCAATGAAATTTTTTTAGACCAACAAAAATATGATGTTATCAAAAATTCCAGGGGACGCTGGATTAAATTAAAAAGAGAGGGCCGGGAATATCGGGTTGAAAGAGGGGAAGGTTATCAATTTGTAAACATTGAAGGCGTTTTTTATCAATTTAAAGAAGAAAGGAATAATTTTCTGTCTTCAAAATATGAAGCAATGGATAAAATTATAGAAGAAAAAATAACGATTGAAGAAAAGATTGTCATTTTTACTAATTATAGGGGTATTGTTCATACATTAGCCCAACGGTATAAAAATTATGGGGTTAATTATGTTTTAGGAGATATGTCATCTCGGATGGCGGATAAAGAAATTGAAGCATTTCAAAATAATGATGAACAAAGAATTTTTATTTCGACTTATCCTTCCGGAGGAGAAAGTATTTCATTAACGGCAGGAAACAATATTATTGAAGTTGATAAACCCATCATGTCTAAAGATAGGACACAGTCTAATGACCGTCCAGATCGTTGGGGGCAAACTCGTCCCGTGAATATTTATCGTTTAACAGCAAGAGATACTATTGATGAAGATATGGAACAAAATTTAGCCCAAGGAGACTTAATCTTCCAATTAGCTTTTGGAGGAGGAATTTCTGAAGATATGTTAAAAAATGATTTTATTAAAGAAACGTTAAAAAAAATGAAATATTCAAAAGAGACGATTAAAAAGTTTTTGGAATATAAAAAAGATATTCTCTCTAAACAGAAAGAGCCTTTGACGACAGAGATGTCAAGCATTGATGGGAAAATGAATATTAAGTGGGACACAAAAAAGCTTTGGTTAAATCTTCATCTAAAAGACGGAAGTATTCATTATGTGAAAAGTTTCTCAGAGTTATTGCAAGTATCTGATCAATTAACGGAAAATGCCAAAAAAATACTTAAAAAATTTATTCAACAGAGGATCGCTTTTGAGGCAAAAGAAAAAATTGATATTAAGAAAACTTTATTTTGGGCCATAACCCAAGAGGTTATGCCAGAATTGGCAGATGTTGATTATGATGGACAGATAGAACGCAACATGCTTCTTTCTATGCATATTATGAATTTACTATTAACACGCCCATCTTTGACTATTGAAGAAATAGAAGAACATATTGATGATAAAAATTCTATTTCTAACGCTCTTTATTTTATGGATCAGAATAATATTTTTAATTTATTTTCACTCTTAGGTGTTTTAAACAAGTCATATTATTACAAAGGAAATTTACTTTCCTATGAGCAATCCATGAATTTTTCATTCACTCAGGGGAGTATTTCTTATATTGATGAAACGATTGTTCAGTCTATAGCGCCTAATCTTAGACTTAAAGAGGTCGAGTTTAATCGTGAGAAGCCTTTTGAGTCAACGGCAAGGATGTTTCGGGGTATTTCAAGAGAGGAAGAATTCCGTTTGAGCCGTGAAGCCTCTAAGGGGAATGAAGCCGCTAAAAAAGTTCTGGTAAGCGCGAATTTAAATCTTATTGTTAGGTTAGCTAAATCGATTGTTTCTGGGGCTAAGAAAAATAGACGCGGTTATTTAAGTGCAGCTCTACGGCATATTGACATGTCAGATTTATACTCTGATCTTTATGCTGTTGGACAAAATGAGCTTATGGAACGGTTAAATGATTATTATTACGAATATGAAGATATGTCTTTTGAAAAATATGCAACAAGTTTCTTGGTTAAAGCCATCAATAAAGAATTTTATAGCCGTATTCAATATCAAACACATGAGATGGGCATTTTAGATGATAGTGCCTTTGACGAAAATAAAGGAGAAACTATACAAAATCGATTTTTAACATCTGAATGGCAAGGAGACCTGGACGATGATGAAAAAATTGATTCTGAACAGGAAGAGGATGGTGCAGAAGCGATTTTAGCCAACCTTTGGGAATATGGATTTAGAGAAAAAGAGATAGAAATTGTTCGGCTCAACTTTATCGAAGGAATGTCTATAAACGATATTCTTAAAACAAACCCAAGATTAACTCCTAGACAAATAAATGATATTCTTGAAGAAGCTAAAGAAAGATTGCAAACAGTATTATCTTCAAGTCCATTAAAGGAAGTAGGTGGTATTGACTTCAACCCTAATAATCTTAATTTAAAAACCCAAGGCCAAGGCATTAACTACAATGCCCCGATTAATCCTCAATTGTTAGAAAGTTTAACATCTAGTCCAATTGAAGGATTCTCACCAATTATTCTACGAATTATTCCGATTATAAATTTACCCATGCTTTTAGGATTGCGTAATGGAACCTCATCTTGTCCAAATGATGACAATAATTGTCAAAATCAAATAACATCTGCTATAAAAGAAGAAAAAATCATCCTTTAATCTCATGAAAATTAATAAATTTTTATTTTTTAAGTTCAGCAAGGTTACATAACATATATTATAGGAAGTTGTAAAAATACAAAAAATTTCTAAAAATATTTTTCTATAATTTACACCTTATTCTTTCTTTGAGTACTGCCAAATTACTTTACGAATGATTTCTTCCTGGGAATGGTTAAAATTAGTTAATTCTTTTTTCTTAGGGAGAGTTTTTTGACGAACGCCAATCTGAGCATCCCCCATGCGAATACGTATTATTTTTCCATTAACAAGGGCTTCCGCGACTATTTTACGGGCTTGCCGTAAGATGCGACCAAAACAGGGCCTCGATATCCCCATAGCCTGAGCCCCTTCAAGTTGATTATATCCTTGATAATCAGCCAAATTTAAAGCCTCAAATTGGTCAATCCTTAATTCAATTTCATCAGGTCTACCTGCTTTGCCTCTTGGACTAAATTGGATAATTTGCGGCATTTTCTGTACATAGCGAACTTTTTTTTGGCGACCTTTTTTCATCTCTGCAACCCTTCGTTTATTATGAGCATATGCTCAAATTAACTATAATATTATTATGAGCATATGCTCATAATAACCAGCATGTTAAATTCGTTCAAGAAATATTTAATAATATTTTAAATAAAATAGATTGTAGCGTGGAAAGTAACAGATAATAAACAATTCTATTAAATAATTGCTCCATTTTTAACTCTGCTATTCGTTAAAGCGTCGAGAAAAGCAAAATTGGGTTTGGTCATATTTAATGGAATTGATATAAAAAAGGGTTTTAAAGATGAAAAGACGGGATACTTCTTCCCCGTTTTACAAATTTTTTGCGAAGAAATCCCAATTAACAAGGTTCCACCATGCTTCTATGTATTTGGGACGCGCGTTTCTGTAATCAATGTAGTAGGCATGTTCCCATACGTCACAAACAATCACAGGTTTTTTGTTCTCCGTGAGAGGAGTATCGGAATCATGAGTGTCAAGGATGACCAGGTTGCCATTTTCCTCCTTAACGACCCATGCCCAGCCGGAACCGAAATGACCGAATGCCATTGCATTGAACTTCTCCTTAAAGTTATTAAAGTTGCCAAATTGTTTTTCAATCGCCTCTTTGACAACGCCGGTCGGTTCACCACCCCCATCGGGGCTCAGGCTATTCCAATAGAAACTATGATTCCATACTTGTGCGGCATTATTAAACAGACCCCCTTGAGCCGTGCGAATCAACTCTTTAAGTGACTTGCCCGCCAACGAACTGTCTTTTTCAATGGCCACATTGAGCTTACTAAGGTAGGCCTGATGGTGCTTACCATAGTGGAACTCAAGGGTCTCCTCTGAAATATGTGGAACAAGGGCATTTTTGGGATAAGGCAATTCAGGAAGAATGAAACCTTCTGTTCCTTGAGAAATATCTGTAGTCTGTATCATTTTTTTCTCCATTTGTACTTTTTAAAAAGTTATACTAATTACATTAAATAATTTTCTATTTGAATAGTGACGTGCATTCCTTCCATCCAAATATCCGAGAAAAATAATTTTACATTTTAAGGCTGAATGCAGACATTAGACTTATCACAATATCATTTACATATCCGTACTTATTACTTTTAAAGATTCTTTGATTTCCTTTTTTAACTCATTTAAAATTTTATCTTTAACCAAGACATCCTTTCTTAACAGTCCGACTTTTTTATCGGTTGTCATTTTTTGTTCCAAAAATTTTTCCTGGGATCCCTTTAATCGACCCGTAAGCTCATAAACAGATTTTTGAAGGGTATCCCGCTCTTTACGAATCCCTGAAATTTTATTAACCAGTAATTGTTTTTGTTCCTTAAGCTGATTTGTTAATTTTTGAATTTTGTTTTTTAGGGATTTTTGGCCTTCTTCAATTTTCATTTGAAAAAATTTTTCCGTAGCCCTACCCTTGGCCGTTAATTCAAGAATTTTTTTCTCTAATGGAACTTTACCTGCAGCGACTTTTGTGAATATGGTTTCTTCCATTATTTTTAATTGTTGCTCAGACTTTTTAAACGCTGATTTTAAATCTGTTTTTTGTTTATTTTCCACAAGAAACTGTTTTTGCAAGCTTTCAATTTGGCGGGATAAAATCTTGATAGATATTCTTTTTTTTTCAACATTTTTTCTAAAGTTTGTTAATTGTTTCTCCAAAGATGCAATCTTTTTTTGTGAAGAGAGGTTACTTTTTTCCATCTTTTGATCAGAAGTTTTTTTCTCTACACGTAATTGATGTTTTAAAGAACGGATTTCCTCTTCTAAAGGTTTTTGGCTAAAGGCAATTTTTTCAGGAATAGAAGATTTTGTTTCTTCAAATTTTTTCAAAAGAGCCTGAAGATCCCCTTCTATTGTTTTGTTTTCTTTTTCAAGGCGAGTTATAGACGCCTCTTTCACTCCAATAATTTTGGTTGTTTCATTTAACCTATCCTTTAATTTTCTTACCCCCCTGGTCAACGTTTTAACCGAATCTAAAAAATCATCCTGTGTCTCATCATAATTCGAACTTGTCCTTCCCA
>CAZIRV010000018.1:0-23971 GCA_964541845.1 uncultured Planctomycetales bacterium | reverse complement strand
AGGTTTTGTACGATATTCGCCATACGATTAAGCCCCTGCTTAATTTCAAGAAGATATCCCCGGACAACTTCATCTTCGTTCATATTTTCAATACACAAATTTGTATAACGCATAACCCCGTCTAAAGGGTTATTAAACTCATGCGCAATTCCACCGGCAAGCTTTCCTATCGTCGCTAGCTTTTCTTGTATATCTATTTGCTTTTTAAGATGTTGAGTTTCCTGATCGCTTTGCCCGAGTTTATTTTTCAGCTCCTGCGTTTCTTTAAGTGCTATTTTAAGTTTTTTGTAAAGATGGGTTCTTCGATAATTTAACGCGATTTGGCTGGATACAAAATCTAAAAGTTGCATGTCATCTTCACTAAAAGTCTGTTTTGATTCCTTATCCGTAATATTAATGACGCCGATCAAAACATCTTTAACCATCAAAGGAGCGCAAATAAAAGAAGATGTCTGATATCCTTTCCGTGCTTTAAAATTTTGAAATCGACCATCTCTTGCAATATCTCCAACAAAAATTGGACGTTTAAACTCGGCAACCTGACCAACAATCCCTTCCCCCATACGCTTTACAAGGCTTTCTTCTTCTTGCTTTTGCATGCCTTGTGCTATTCTAAGCTCTAAGTCTTTTCCATTTTCCTTTAAAATAAAAATTGATCCGCGGCTGGCACCAAATAACTCCATTGTCTGCTCGAGGGATATTTCAAGGAGCCCGTTTGCATCAACAACCTCATTGACGGCAGCGCAGATATTACCTATTTTTTGAAAAAGAGAAGGTTGATCTAATTCTTTAAGTTCTGAGAGCATGGGATGTTTTTATAAAAAGGTTTCTTTTTTTTCTTCTTTTACAGCATTCAATTTCTGAATGATACCCTTTAACGTTTTATTAAGCGGATGCCTCGGATGCTCACTCATAAATTTTTGATAAATTTTAACCGGTAATCGGGTATTTTTTAACTTAAAAATTGAGATTGTATTAATCGACTTTGTTAATGCCTCTGCTTTTTTAGGCGTAAAGAATCGAGCATTAGAAAATTTTATTAAAATATCTCCCAAAATATTAACCGCCTCGTTCCATTTTTTTTGTCCTAAGTAACATGACGACATCGCTTCTAAAACATGATATTCAATAATCGTATCGGGGTATTTTTTAGCAAGAATTTTATAATGGGTAATAGCATCGTCAAGGGTTTTGTCTGCCTTTTTTGGCTCATTGCGTTGACTATAAAATTGACTAATGAGTAAAGGTGTTTTTAGTCCTAAACTTGTTGTGGGATATTCTTGAAGAACTCTTTCATATGTTTTTAACAGGTTATTATCATCTTTTTCTAGCACATAACTTTGTAAGATTGATTCCATAGCTTTTACACCAACTATAATAGAATTAGAAGATTTTGTAATAGCCTCTTCGAGTTCTTCACGTGCAATTTTATATTTTTTTTTAAAAATATAGACTTTTCCTGAAGAAATGTAGGCCATTGAAACAAGACCGGAATCAGGAAATTTTTGAATAAAGTCATCATATTTCTGAAGAATTTGGTCAAACGCAACATCAGGGGTTGTTTTCGGGTCTTTTGAAATCTTTATAAAATCCTGATTAATAGCCCAAATACTTTTTTCAGCAGAGTATTCACTCCGACGGCCTAACAAAGAAAGTGAGAAAAAAAGGCCTGCCAGCAGCACAACAAAAATAAGTACTGTTTTTTTCATTTATCCTCTTTCCTCAATAAATAAAATATTGTAATTCCTGTATAGACAATACTATCAATTAACACCATAACAATAATACTTAAAATAAGTATAATTAATCCTAATTCGGGACTCCCCATTCCTTTTCCTTTAGATATACTTATCCTAAATAAAATTACTGGAACAAATAATAATGATGGGAGCAAAACAATACAAAAAGTACTCCAAAATGAGTTCCATAATGTTTTAAAATTTATCCAGATTGCCGTAAAAATTTTCTTTTTTTCAATTATAATAATGGGGATAACATACGCAAAAATTGTCGCAGCAATGACGCTTAACAATAAATTAAAATACGGTGTGCCATCAATGATAATTTTTTTAAGCCAATAAAAAATTCCATTCTGTGAATGAATTAAAAGTGCCCGATTAAAGAGTATCCCATAAATTTTAAAAAATGATAGGACCAAAAGATATCCTATTAGTGCTATTATAACAACGTGGACATATGAAGAAGAAATTTCTTTTATGGTTTGCTTTATATGTACTGTTTTTCCATCATTAATTCTTATAATAATAGCCACTGCCATAGCAATAAAAAAACTTCCAATAAAGATATAAATAGGGATCTGAATCATCTGAAATAATTTTGGTAACAGTGTAAAATTGAAAGGATAGTGTAAAAATTGTTCTCCCCAAACTCGACCGATAATAGGTCCAAAAAAAATATTTAAAGGGTATCTTGGAGCAAAATAAAGGATTTCTAATATAAGAAGTTGAATAAATGCGCTTATACAAAACGGGAATAAAATAGTTGGATTATTAATAATTGTATATAAAGATGACTGGAGGATTTTAATCGGATTTTTATGAGAAGATTTTGAAGGCATTGTTGATTTTTATGTTTAAAACATTTGTTTAACTAATATATTATACCGATTTCATTAAATAATTGCTCTATTTTAAGGTTGCTGTGTCTCGCTGAAGCGTCGAGACAAGCAAAATGAATTTTGGTCATTATTTAATGGAATTGGTATTATCAATAAGTTGTAGAAATACTAACATTACTTTTAAATGACGTCAAATATAATATATAAAATATTTATAAAAAAGGCATTTTATACTGATTCCATAAACAGAGTTCTTATAAACGGCAACCTGACATTGTAAGGAACCATTCAAAAATAACTTTCGGGTTAATTTAAACTCCATTAAGGAGGGTTCAATCATAAGCCCTCAAATTATACCAATTCCACTAATTAATTTATGAAATATTGTATTAACTTTACTTATCTCGACGTTTTTACGAGTAAGTAAGCTTTTTAAATGAGTACTTATTTAATGGAATTGGTATTATTTTGCCGATCCTAACTTATTCTTGGTTTTCAAATATCGCATCGCTACTAAGCCGCTTCCTAATAATAACATGGTTGCCGGCTCAGGATTGGTGATGGACTCCAGGCATGCCTCGCCTATACACTCTGCTATTCCTGAAACACCTCCACCAGTTCCTCCACCGCCTGAAGCTCCACTAAAAATTGAAATATCAGCGTATCCTGGTCCATTGCCACTACTTGAACCACTGCTAAATCCTGACCCTGATAAAGCGCCAATGAATTTATCGCCCCCACTCCCACCTCCCCCACCTAGGCATCCACAAATAAGTGGAAGAAGAGACAACATAATTAAATTTTGAACTTTAATAGTAATATTTCTAAGCATTTTAAATCTCCTTTCATGTAGATTTTGTATCAAAGTACTAATGAATACAGTATTACTTAATTAATAAGCAAATACTGTGCCAATTTTATAAAAAAATATTTATTAGAGAGAGAAATATCCTCTTTATTTTCAATGGGTTAGGAGGGTTAGGTGTTTTTTAGAAAATTTCTAAGGAATGGTCTAATGCTTTAAGCATTAATATGTTGAAGTAATGCATCATTTTGGTGAAAATACTCGGTATTTTTGGTATTTGTGATGTAAAAATACTAGGTATTTTGACTGTTTTTAAGCCGAATAACCTGCTTTTGTAAATTTTCAGCTATTGTTTCATAACAATCTTCTTGAGGAAAGTCGAGTGTTAAGTCCGTGGGCTTAAGCATTTCTCCAAATTTGACTTTAATCGGAGCAAGTCTTGGGAAACGCCTCCCTCGCGGCCAGGCATGGAATGCCCCTTTAATATAAACAGGCATAGCAGGAATATTTAACTCTTTTATTAAAATCGCAATGCCTTTTTTAAAATTTTTCACTTCACCATCTATCGAACGCTGCCCTTCTGGAAAATAGCAAATAATTTTTGAATTTTTTAAAACAAAAACACAGGACTTCAAAGCATCAACGAGATTAAAATTCAACTCTATTGGAATAAGGTGCGCAGTCTTCATAAATGGTTTTAACAGAAACCTTTCAAAAAAACGGCTGTCTCCTAAAAAATAGGTTTTTAAAGCAACGCTAAATGGAAGGGCGCTTAGTATAAGCAAACCATCCAAATAACTTGTGTGATTGGGGCAAATAAGATATGGTCCTTCGTTTTTAAGGTTTTTTTCTCCTTCTATCTTTAATAGAAAGAAGACACTAAAAACCAGTTTGAATAAAACGATTAAAAAGAGACTAATTCCTATTTGTACCGGAGTAAATATCAGCCTTATTTTACTTAAAATCTCTGGAGCAAGCGGCTCTTCCAGGAGTTCTTTCCATACAATTGGTCGAGAGTTTTTCGTTTCGACTTCTGCGTCTTTATTAATAGCGGAAGATTCTCCTTGAGGAAAAATTTTTTTTAAATTTTCTAAAAGTTCTTTTACTGTATTACTCATAAAAAAATCCATCGCGATATCTTCTGATATATCTAACTCAAGGGCTTCTTGTAAACTCATGAGTAGTTCAACTTTCCCTAAAGAGTCTAATCCAAAATCTAATTCTAAATGATCATCAATGTTTATTTTACGTTTTAATGACCCCTGCAAAAATGTCATAGCCGATTGGTATAAACCTGAATATCCGTCTATTATATTTTCCTTCTGATAAGCTTTTTTTTCAGGTTTGGAAGAATTTAATAAATCATTATAAAGCTGTTGCCCCTTATAACGCATTAATTTACCCAGACGGGTACGAGGTAAGGCTTCTTTACTTATCATAAATCCATGAATACGCTTATAGGTCGGAAGCTCAATAGATAAATTGTCCAATTCCCATTTTAACTTATCGTAAATCGTCGTTACCTGTTGATCTTTAAAATACTCTTCATCAGCAACAACAATTGCCACAAGAATTTTTTCTGCAGAACCCTCTGATTTGGTCTCTAAAACGCATATTTCTTTAATGAATGGACATCGGCTATAATGTTCCTCAACTTCTTCAGGATTAATATTTTTTCCAGAGCTTAAAACAATCAATTCTTTTTTTCGACCTGTTAAAAAAAGATATCCTTCCCTATCGAAATAGCCAAGATCTCCACTATGAAACCATTCTTCTTTGATGGCCTCTTTTGTTTGTTCCTGCATCTTATAATACCCTGTCATAACGTTTGAACCTTTAATAACAATTTCTCCAATATTATTTTTATTTTTTTGGATAATTTTTATTTCAACCTGTGGTATTGGTTTTCCAACAGAACCTATCTTGGCTTTTTGAACAGGATTAAAGGCAGAGACCGGTGAGGTTTCTGTTAACCCATACCCCTCTAAAATGATAAATCCCCACTTTACAAAATCTCGAGCAATCTCTGGATTAAGCCGTGCCCCTCCGGAAACCATAAAACGAAGATTTCCTCCAAAACGCTTATGCATTTCATTAAAAAGATATTTATTAAAATTTATATAAAAAACTTGCTGACAAATATAAAAAATATTTTTCAATAGAAGGGCTATAAATTTTTTAGGCAAAGGCAGAGATTTTAATTTTTCATTGATTGAGTGGTGGATTAAAGAAAACACCTGTGGAACTCCAACAAAAATAGTCGGAGATGTTTTTTGAAGACAAGATAATAAATCAATGGAAGTAATCCCGGGAGGATAAACAATAGATGCCCCTGAAAGCAAAGGTATTAACAAAGTCACCGTAAATGAATAGGCATGGTGCAGCGGGAGCAACGAAACAACGCTATCATGTTGATTAACAATGTTTAATTGTTCCAATGAATGGACATTCGCCAATAAATTATTATGCGTAAGCATTACTGCTTTGGGATTGTCCGTCGTTCCTGAGGTATAAAAAAGAACGGCGATTTCATCCCTGCCCCGCTCTTGCGCATTAAATTTTTCTTCCGAAGAGACTCCCTCTAATTCTTTCTGAAATTCTTGAGAATCAATAACAATAAATTTGATGTTATACAAAAACTTTTTAAATTTATGATAAATTTTTTTTGTGACAATGAGTACTTCTGCCTCACACTGCATTAAAACCTGTTTTATCTGCTCCGGAGAAAACTGAATATCTAATGGAACGGACACCCCCCCTGTGTACATAATGGCAAAAAAAGCTATGGGATATTCCGGCTGATTTTCCAGAATAACACCAACCTTATCTCCCGGATGAACGCCTGTATTTCTAAGAAAGTTTCCAAAAATTAAAGATTTTTGGTGAAGTGCGGCGTAATCCAAGCTTTCATATTTTCCATCCTTCTGAAAAATAACAGCTGTATTTAATGAGGTAGCTTCTGATGATTGAGCAAATAGTTTGAAGATATGCGACATATCAAAAAAATGATAGTTTTAAATAAAATTTAATCTCTCAGGGTTAATTCCCCGCAGCTTGCTGTACAAAAACAATTCAAAGGAATGAATCCTAAAATCTGGATACCCGGGGCTTTCCCCGGAAAATTTAGAAGGCATCATTTCAATATTTTTTGGGGTATTATCTCAGAAAAATTGTAGGAAGGATAGCATTGTTTGATATAATTTAATTCTTCAGGTGAACTATTTAAAAGAAAGTCTGTTTTTTCAGTAAAAAGATATTTTATATCTTCAAGAGTCAAGGCTACTTTATGTAAAAATTGATTTGGGTCAGGAGTTCCTTTGAAAAATAATTTAAAAATCGGATTTTTATTATCTTTTTGAAGTTTTTCCTCAACGGAATGTATTTTAAGACACTTTCCTAACGCAGGGGCCCCATTAACTTTATCATAATATTTTAAAGGTCCCACATCCGTAAAATGCAGCCGTTCGTAAGTCAATCGATGTTTTGGATTGATTGTTATAAACATATAATCTAAATGAAGATAATTACGAACATATTCAAAAATATGCTTAAAAAGAAAGAATATAAAAAACATTTTCTTTGCGTTCAACATCATAGAAGATCCATCCAAAAAAAGTTCAGTATCGTTGGCTAACATCGAAATTTCACAAAACTTTTTGTTGTGTTTACGAAAAAGGGCTAATTCCTGTCCATAGAGCTCATCAATAGGAAGGCCCAAGGGAGAATCAGGAATGACAGTAGCTGTTGCTGTAATATTGTTATTAGAGGCGGCTACAAATGTCGTTGTTTGTGGAAGAATATTATAAAAAGAAATCCTTAACTGTGATGGATCTTCATCAACATATCCTCTTTTTAAATACTCTTTATAGACCAAGGCATACGCCTGCTCAAGTTCTTCCCGCGTTCGTGCGACTCTATAATCTATTTTATTGAGAAATGATTCCATTTTTATAACGTGATCCGTCCCTCACTGTCAACGTACTGTAATAAAATTTGATCGGAAATATAAGCAACAAATCTTTTTCGATCTTCATGATTCATCTTACGGAATTTTATACCAATTGCATAAATTTTTGTTGAACAATTTGCATCGGAAATATCCTGACACCAAACAGATTCACCAACAAAAATAATCGGTTTCGGATTATCCGGCAACACAATTTTAAGACTAAGAGGCGTGTTTTGTTCTATTTTGTTAATGCCTATAAACCGTAGACCATTACCACCAATATCATTCACGCGAAAAGGCTGCATCCATTCAGAAGAAGACACATCAAGGGGGAGATCATGTAAAGAAAATGAAAATTGAATAGGTAAAGAAAGTCGTTCTGCTTTACGTTTATCCCCTGCTAAAAAAAACTTATTTTTTCTAAAATTTGATTTCATAAAATTTTCTTTTTGCCTAACTTTTAAGTTGCATTAATTATATAATAATATAAGTATGTATTATATTAATATTAATGTCAATCCTTCCTACTACGTTATTTAAAATTGATATTGCATTTCTAAATAAATAAGATCTTTTGCTGAATAACGCCCAAAGATTGAGTCTAAAGCCCCTTCAAAAACAAATCCTCCCAAGGCCAGATCAAAACCTTTGCGAAATTTATATCTCATTTCAGGATTAAGCATCCAGTCACGTCGCGAAGCATTCCATGCCCAGTCAAAATTAAAAATAAGATTCCCTTTTAAATAGCGTTGAGTCAAAGTTCCTGTAAATTGTTGCGTACTTTTTTCCTGGGCAAATAAATCTTCGTAATCCAGAATGTAATTCTCAATGAATTGAATATTAAAATAAAAATTATTAGCTGTTGTATGATCAATGCCAATACCAAATGAAAGGGCGTCTTTAGTCGTATAGGAAAAGTCCCGACGCAAATATGGAAGACCCCAAAAAACACCCATTTCTCCTCTTAGCCCATATTCTCCTAATACCGTCTCCCAATCCAGTCCGATAATATTGGTACGCGGATATTCTTTTTCTAAAGTTAAGTCTTCAGAATTAGGGTTGGCACTGGTCAATGCGTTTAAATTCGCCAATGTCGGGTCATAAAGAAATTTTTTAACGGCATTGCCGATTTGTGTTTTTTCTCTCAATGTTGGCATAGAATTATAGATATACATGTAATACAAGCTGTAATCAACGTCATGAAAGCGGCTGCTTAAACGCGTGGCAAATTGACTATTTTTTAAACTGTGATCTGTTAACCGATCTTTATCCTCAATCGTAATTCCTCGTATTGTAGATTTTATAGAATCAGAAAAACTGTCGCGTTCTATGCCCTGCTTCAGGCGTCCAAAAACAGCCCAATCTGATCCAAAAAAATCTACTTTAGAAGGACTAAAAGTCGGTAAAAACACACTTTCAAGCCGCCAATTTTCAGCGTAATAATTATGTTTAAGCATCAGCGTCGGCAACTTGCGTTCTTGTTTATCAAAAAGCGTAAACCATTGAAAATCCTGTGGTGTGATGCGGTCTAAGACAATAACATCATCCAGCTTTCCCCACGTAACTTTCTGTTGGCCAACACTGAAACTGAAATTATCATAACGTTTTTCCACAAAGGCTTCTCGGAGAAAGAAGTTCATATTCTCTTCTGTTACTCCTCCCAAGAAATTCTCCGAGCGTCCCTCAAAATTAATGTTAAAGAAAATATTATCTTTTAAATTAATTTTGTTGTTCCATTTAAACCGCGAGTCAAAAGCCTGCTTATTTTCTACAAAACTTTTTTCTACCGCGTCCTGATAAGCCCGAACTAAAATTTTTCCGGTTTGTTTCCAGTTAATTTCATCTTTGGCCGCAACAAAAGATAAAATACTTAGGTTCAAACCCACGCATATTCCAAAAATAAAGACATAACGGGATATCAGTTTAAAATGAAGCGAAATCGATGTTGCAATATATACAAAAAAATTTTTAGTCATAAGCAATCTAATGAGTTTCCTTCTTGGTTCAAACTTTTTGCGTTACAATGGGTTAGCTCTTTTTGGAACAAATAATAAGAAATTATAACACTATTTGAGTATAAATTAAATAAGAATAATAAAGGGGCAAACAGAAAAATGGAAGTTATTTTTACTTGAACCCTGAAGCAGTTTACTTAAAATGGCGTGTTGTAAATATACGATCCGATAAGTCCTGATTATAGTGTATTTCAGTAATTTTTACCACCGTTTTATGCTGGTCTTTTAAGCTATGCATAACAGAGCTCATAACCGTCCAAATTTCTTGTTTTTTTTCTACTTTATTGACTGTAAATTCTTTTATTTTTCGTCCTTTTTTACCATAAAAATCTGTTTTTAAAATAATCATCTTTTCTTTATCTACCCAATGCATTCGTTTCGTATATTGGGAGTTTTTCTTTTCTCGCGGAATACTTTTAATAACGTAACAAGGAGTGCCTTGAAACACCTCTTCTTTTAAAAAAATGTGTTGATCTTTGTCAGGATGACGACGTTGCATATCTTCGTAAGTAAAATCAGTGTTAACAAACTGTAAATTTTTTTGATTACTGACAATTCTTCGTTCTCGTCCTAACGCCGGAAGATAAAGATATTGGGTGTCATTCTTCCCCTCGTTTTCTATAGAAAGAAAAGCAGTCCCTTCAATGTCGGCAGGACTTATAAAGTCGAGAAACGTTTTAATTAAATCTTCATAATCTTTTATATAGGTCTCCAAAAGACGCTTCCGCTGATTTCCTTTTTTATCAATTAAGATCATTGTCGCTTGAGTGTATCGATCGCGTCCATCATCCCGATTAAAAACCTCGCGCATTACATCCATTCCGGATACATCATTCCCATAAGAAAATGAAGAATATGTTGAAACAAAAATAAAAAATACTGTGAGCAAAAATTTTCTCATAATCTTTTCTAAGGAATCGTTCAAAAATAACCTCGACAATCATGAAATAGGCGTTGTCGAGTTGAGATATATAGTTGTCGAGGTTATTTTTGAGCCGATCCTAAGAGATTGCGCAACTCCTAACTCCTCAAAAAATTACCCCGAAGCCACTCAAACAGTGTAATTCTTATCAAAAACATATCCACCAGGATACCCGTCTTTAGAGAAGACAAATTGTGTAACACTAATCTTGCGTGCAGTAAAACCTGCACCAACACTACTTAAGTAGTATCGCCACATACGATAAAAACGTTCATTATAATGTTCTTTAATCTCTGGCCAAGACTTAACAAAATTGTCATGCCAACATCTTAATGTTTTACCATAGCTTACTCCAAGGTTGTGTACATCCTCAAGTACAAATAAATCATTAGCGGCAGAAATCGTGTGCTGTGCTGACGGGGGAAAAGCTCCAGGAAAAATATATTTTGTTAACCATTCATTTGTCCATTTCAATTGATGCGGCATGATATGGTGTAAAACAAATAAACCATGGTCTTTAAGATATTTATGTACACACTCCATATAGGTTCTAAGATACTCTTCGCCTACATGCTCAATCATCCCAATAGAAATAACACGGTCAAATTTTCCATCAACATCCCTGTAGTCTTGATAACGCAATTCAATAGATAACCCCTTACATAACTCTTTTCCATAAGCAAGCTGCTCTTTGGACAATGTAATCCCAACTACCTTAACATCATAATGTGTAGCCAAATGCTTTGCAAAATTCCCAAAACCACAACCAATATCCAAAACCGTCATACCTGGTTTAAGTTTCAATTTTTTGGCAGAAAGCTCCATTCGGTCATATTGAGATTCATCAAGTGTTTTTGCGCCAGAGTCCCAATATCCAGTCACATACTGCATATGCTCACCTAACATATATCTATATAATGTATTTCCATGGTCATAATGATTAGGCCCAATATTTTTTGATCGTTTAATCGACCCTTGTGGAAAAAGTTTTGCTTTTAATGCTGTAATATAAAATTTTAAATTCTTAATGTCCTGTTTATGAGCAATATCAGAAGTAAACAATTTCATAAACATTTCTTCTAAATTTTCACAATCCCACCATCCATCCATATAAGACTCACCAAGTCCTAACCGGGCATTCTTTAGAAACCGTTTATAGAATCGTCCATCATGAACTTGTATATCATGCGAGCGGTTCCCATTAATTTTTATATCTGCTAACAACAGCAAATTTTCAACTATTCTTTGATAATCACTACGCACCGAATTACTCTCTTGAAATGATTTTTTTTCTAATTCTTTAGTTAATTTTTTACCTTTAACATTCATTTTAAGTCCCCTTTTTATCGATTAAAACCATTGATGAAAATTTTTTCAATAAATACCAACGTTTTAATCGTTGAAACGGATGCTTATTTCCTCTCCAAAGATAGCCTTTCCTGCACTCTTGTTCATAGGGATCAAATTGACAATAATGCGGTGCGGATTTAACGGGCTTGCGATTTAATAAAATTTTCAATGTTTCAGTCGCAGCTAACGAGGCGCAAAGTTGACACGCTAAAACAAGAGAAGGGCCTGACTTAGTATTAAGATCAAAAGAATTTAAGTCAATATAGCGCATATGCAAAGAAGCCGGTGCCAGACCAACACCAAAGGCAACAAGCTTTTCCAGTTCATTCATCCCTTCTTTTATATCAAAATACTCATCAAAACGCATCCCTGATGGGGCGAATATTAAAAGCGCGCTCCCAAAACCTAAAGGCCCCGCGGTAATAGTATAAATACCTCTTTTCTGAGCTTCTTTAAAAATTAATCGTCTTATTTCAATCGAAAAAAATTCAATCCCATCAATAAGTATATCCACCCCTGAAAGGAATTGATCAATATTATTTTCTAACACCCCTTTTTCAAAGGTTTGAATATCCGCATGTGGATTAACAGAAAGGGCTGTTTGTTTCATAGAAGCGGCTTTATTTTTGCCTAATGTTTCCATAAAAGCACCACACTGCCGCTGCAAATTAGGAATCTCATAACAATCCATATCCGCAATGTGAAATTTTCCTACACCTAATCGCAACAGTGTCATCAAATGAAACCCTCCGACTCCCCCTACTCCGGCAATGGCTATTTTAAAATTACGTAGTTTTTTCTGTTCTCCTTCTGTCAAAAGTCCAATGTTTCGACTAAAAGCATCCGCGTAATATTGATCCGCGTTTTGAGCGTAGTGGTTTATCAAATCATCCATTTTATTGCATTCCATGAAATCGTGGTTTAAAAAACAATAACACACAGGGCAAAATAATTAGATCTGCCAATAAAGCATTGATCATAATGAGAGCGCTTAATAATCCAAAATAACTTGTTGGAACAAATTTAGAAAAAATAACCACTCCAAATCCGAAAAAAAGGATTACGGATGTCAGTATAATCGGGCGCCCTTTTGTGACGAGAGTATTATACATAGCCTGGGTGTAATCGCCAGCGGTTTCTTTCAGACTTTCTTCAAAAGTATGTAAAAAATGAATCGTGTCATCAACGATAATTCCAATACCGATGGCTGAAATCATGGAGGTCGCGCTATCCAAACGAATTCCAAACCATCCCATAATACCGAAATTAATCAAAAGGGGTAAAATATTTGGAATGATACTCACCAGCCCAATAGGGATTGATCGAAACACCAGAAACATCATACCGAAAATCACGATCATTGCCAAACCCAAGCTCCGCATTTGCCCTTTAGTGACAGCATTATTACTTTCCACCTCAAGAACGGTCTGCCCAAGAATGTCAAATTGAGGGAACGCAAAACGGTGTGTTTTTAAATACTGTTCTATTCTTTTAATAATTTTTTTAAGACGAGTGGTGCTGTGTTCTTTAAGGTGAACCCTGACGGTCGTCCATTGCCATTGAGAGTCAACAAAACTATTTAAATCGTTTTGTCCATAAAGAAGTAAATATTGCGCGATAAGATTTTTAGAATCCGGAATTTTATAAAACGCGGAATTTTCATTATGAAAAGATTGATGGATGTCCTTGATATAGTCAGTCACTGATGTGACGGTATCCACTTCTTTAATAGTCTGAAGAAACGTCCTTAATTGTTCTATTTCTTTTAAAACTTCAGGATTTTTAAAATAATCCTGAACATCACTTTTAAAAGATATATTTAGCACTTGTATGCCTGTTAAATGATCTTCAATATAAGTGGTGGATTGATAAATAGGACTGTCTTTTTGGAAATACTCTAAAACACTGGTTTCTACCTTTATGCGTGTTATTCCTACAAAACAAATCCCTATAAGAAGAAGGGTTCCCATTAAAATAATGAATTTATATTTTTTATTAAAATCCCCCAATTTTAAAAGATATTTATTTAATTTTTTTTCAATAAAGTCTTTTTTTTTAATAGGCTTATTATTTTCATTAGAAAATAAATTCATTTGCTTTGCCAAAGCAGGCAGAAAAGTAAACGTAACAATAAAGGCAATGGTTATTCCGGCCGCGGCCACAATGCCTAATTGACGTACGGGAGGAATACGGTTTAATGATAACGCGAGGAATCCAACCGTAGTGGTCACCGTGGTTAAAAAACAAGGAAACAGTAAATGGCGCATGGTATTTTCAATAGCAGTGCTTTTTTGTTTGCCAATGCTCTCGTCTATAAAATGAATACTATCAGCAATCGCGATAGCCATCAGGATAGGAGGAATCATGGTTGTGACATTGTTAATGGAAAATCCCAAAAAATAAAGGAGCGGCATAGTTAAGGTGAGGATGATAACAATACAAATAAGGGGTAAAATGACAATTTTGATTTTCCTGAAAGTAAAATAAAGAATTCCTGTTATGACAACCAACATTAAGGGAATGAATAATCTTAAATCTTTTTGCATGTAGGCAGCAAAGAAACACTCTATAACAGGTAATCCACTTAGATAATAAGTCTTACGCGCGAAAGGCTTTTCCTTCAATATCTGACTAATATTATCAATAACCTCTTTTTTATAAATACTGTTTTTTGAAGGATGATTTTCTAATTCAACAATCAATGCTGTGGTTTTTGCGTCTTTGGAAATAACATTTTTGACATAAAGAGGGTTGCGGAGTGCCGCGGTCTTGAGCTTTGCAAGGGCGTCTTTATCAGAGGGAATCTCTTCAATCAATTTCTCAACAATAAAATCATTTTTCTGACCAATAATATTATTGACATTCGTCAGGCTGCGGATATTATCCACATTTTCTAACAGTTCCAGGCGGTCGGTAAGTTTTGAAATTAAGGTTAAATTTTTTTCCGTGAAAATATTTTTATCAGAAAAGGCAATAATAACATGTTCATCATTACCAAATTGTTTTTTCCAGTCCTGAAGTTTAAGGTAACTCTGCCCTTGTCTGTCAAAGAAAATATCCGCGCTGCTGTCGATTTCAATTTTAGGAAGAAGAAAGGAAAATTTTAATGTCAGCAAGGCAAAAAGGATAATTAAAAGGACGGAATGCCTTAGAATAAAGGAGTGAATTTTTTGATTCCAATGCATCATAAAACTATAATAAAGAAATAAAATTTATTTTTCAATTTATACTTTGGAATTCTCTTTTAATAGGTTTATTATATAAACCATGTTAACAGAACAAATAGCCTATCAACTCATCAAAGTAGGCATAGCAGCCCCTTCCGGTGACAACCTTCAGCCATGGAAGTTCTATTGGGATAATGGAAAAGACTCTATTGATATAGCCATCAGGGATCTTGATGTTGATCAATCACTATTTAATATCATATATAATGGGCAAAAACTGGTTTCTCTTATTACAATCGGCACGGCTGTAGAAAATATGCGTGTCTGCGCGGGACATTTGGGCTACAGAATGCAAACGACATACTTTCCGCAAAACTCTCCAACAAAAAGCTGCGTTGTCCGAACTGAATTTATTCAAGATGAATCTGCAAAAAAGTTTTCCTCTTCTCTTTTATATCCCTTTATTTCCAAACGTTGCACCAATCGAAAAATATATGATGGCAACCCCATTAATAAAACTATTGCAGACCATTTTGCCAAAGAAGTCCAAAATTATAAAAACATCCAATTGTATTGGATAGAAAACCAAGAAAAACGTCAGAAGCTCGCTCAATTTTCCAAAGCCGCTGATCAAATTATGTTTGAAACACAAGGCTTGCTGAGGCCTTTGATGGATTCTATTCGATGGAATAAAAAGCAGGCAGAAAAGTATGGTGATGGCTTGCCTATTGAAACTCTGGAATTGGATTGGATGAAAAGTCAATCCTTCCGAATGTTTGCGTGTTGGCCTCTGGTGAAATTTCTCAATCATTTTGGCTTAAGTCTGTTTGCCTCGCGACAAGCAAAACGGCTTATCAATAGTTCAAGCGCGCTAGCCTTGCTTTCACTAGAAGTACGAGATGATTTGAATGGTTATATTCAGGGCGGAGAGGCCTTTGAAAAGCTCTGGCTTTTAGCTACTTCTTACAATATAAGCTTACAGCCCATGGTAGGCATTCTATTTTTAATAAATAGAGTAGAATTACTCAATGGAGAAGGTCTTTGTCAGAGACATATAGAAAAAGTCCGGGCAATTAAAGAAGAGTTATTTCCACTTTTAAATATTAAAAAGACCGAAACCCCTCTCATCCTCTGCCGTCTGGGATACGCCCCCCCGCCTTCGTCTAAAACGTTGAGACAAAATAATACCAATTCCATTAAATAATGACCAAAATTAATTTTGCTTTTCTCGACGTTTTAACGGGAATAGCAGAGTTAAAAATAGAGCAATTATTTAATGGCATTGGTATTAAGTATTGGATATTAATTTAATCGTGCCAAGTAAAAAAAAGACAGGAGCCTTTTCGGGCTTCTGTCTTTTTTTATATAGGCGTAGGATTAACTGAAAATAATCATTATTTTTAATTAAGCATTACGTTTTTTTCTTCGAGCGATAAAACCTAACATTCCTGATCCAAAAAGAATCATAGACGCCGGTTCTGGAACAGCAGTCCCAGTTGCAGAGTCATCAGGTTCATCTCCACCATTATCATACACGATTTTTCCTATGAAACTATTTGGAAAGGGTTCTAAAGGTGTGCCAAATTTTGTGCTTGGAAAAAAGAACTCAATCGCACTACCTTTTACAACTTTTCCTCCATCGGCAGTAAAAACCGGATCATCATAGGTAACCCCAAGATTTTGAAGATCTACATGTCCATCTTCATAGAGGGTAACATAAAAGTCAAAAGGATCAAGCCCATCCCCAGCGAAGTCACCAAATAAAGAAACTGTTGCCGGTGGTGTACCATAAGAAGAATCTACCAATGAAGGTGTATCATAGGTTTCAATCAAAAGGTAAACTCCATTAGGGTTATTTCCTGATAAATCTTGAAGTATAGTCGCACTTTTAATATCATAATTGTCAGTAATGCCACTTTCATTAGGATCGGTTATATTCAAATAGTATGAATAATATCCTGTATCATCCCATTCACCCGAGGTATTGACACCATCAACACCAACAAGTGCGTATGCATTGTTTGCAGACACTACTAGTCCGACAACTAATGCTACTGTTAATAATAACTTCTTCATTTTTTTCTCCTTTTTTAAGTTAATTTTAATTTAACCTAATTCTATTAATTTATAATAAACATTAACATAATAAGCATTAAATACTTATGTAATGTTGATACTATGGGAATTATACCAAATATTTATCCTATTTTAATTCTTCTCTCCTCGTAAAGACATCGAGAAAAGCAGAATTAATTTCGGGAGTTACTAATGGGACTGGTATTACTTCCCCCTAAGTGTTATTTATTTTTTATCTTGCCCCTTCTCCTGTTAAAACAACGCGAACTGTTCTCAAAAGAATCCTAAAATCGGTCCATATACAAACTTTCTTTATATAGAGAATGTCATATTTAATTTTTTTGCGTACATCAGCAATATTTTCATCATAGCGATGCCAAACCTGGGCTAATCCTGTGATTCCGGGCTTTATTTCAAGACGCTTTTCATAATCCGAAATTTCTTTTCTAAATTGGTCAACAAAAACGGGTCTTTCCGGTCTTGGACCGATCAAGCTCATTTCCCCTTTGATAACATTAAAAAATTGAGGAAGTTCATCTAAACGTGATTTTCTCAAAAAGTGACCGACCGGTGTAATGCGACTATCATTTTTGGTTGCCCATACCGCACCTGATTTGGATTCGGCATCGGCTACCATACTTCGAAATTTATAAATTTTAAAGAGTTTTCCATTTTCTCCAACACGTGTTTGAGAATAAATAGCAGGCCCTTTAGAAGTTATCTTTATTAATAAGGCTGTTAAAAGCATAACCGGAGATAATACAATTGCTCCAGTAATAGAGAAAAGCAGGTCAAAAAGACGTTTAACGCGTGCGTATGTTTTTCGAATAAAGCTCATGATCACCCCTAAAAATCCACTGCTAAAAAGAACCATAGTCGCAGGCTCAGGAGCTCTTGTTCTGGATTTTTTTGCAGGATCTCCAATTTGCTCTGTTGCCGTACTTTTTTTTGTTTGAGAATACGAATCTTGTGAGTCAACAAACGCTAATGTTGCCCAAGACACCGACACAGCAAAAATACTAAGAGCCAGCACTGTAAGAATGATGATCAAATTTTTTGTTTTTTGGCTAAAATTTTTCATTATACCTCTATTGAAAGCAAATACTGTGCCAAATATAAAAACATAAAATATTTAATTTATTGTAATTTTATAACTTGTTGCTGTTCATTGCGTTGCAAACATTTTAAATAAAAATATTTTTTGTATAAAAAACAATAGGAACTGCCAAGAGAAAAATGGCATCAAAAAACGTTTAATTTATTCAACATTGTGTTGAATTTATCCAGCATATATACATTAATATAATATTATTAATAGAAAGTGTTTTTTTAAGGAAGGTATGTTGGGATATACGGGATTATGGCAGGCACAAATTTTTTAATTATGTCTAAGGCCTCTTTTTCCGTTTTTCCGTTTTTAATGGTGGAAGATAAACGGATAAGAGCACTACTGGCAGGCTTCCCCGTAAGGGTCTTCAGGCCAATAAGAATTTGTTGCTTCCAATAATTACCAGTAAAACTATCCCCTACTTTAAACCAATAATAAAGCACTTGTTGTGTTCGACCCCGCTCCACAAGAACTCTATTCCCTTCTATAGCCTTTGCGTTCTGTAATGGAATTGTAGCGGGTACATTGCTTAAAACCCTTGCCCCTGAACCTGTGTAACAGAGTTCAGGAGGATGAGAGACCTTGCGGTTGTTTTGGGAATAAACAATAAATATCTGTACTTTTTCACCTGCTACATTAGTATAGTTCCTTATAAAGGCATTACGTGTTTCTAAGATTGCATAATCACCCTCTGAAATGGGGACCTCTTTTGACGTCCATTCTCCAATAATTTTTGGAAATTTATTTATATCCACAGTATCCTTCTGGCTATACTCTTTAAAGTAAAGATTCCAAGAGACGGCGCCTGAACAAAAGAAAAGAATAAGGATTAAAATGTACGAAAAATTTTTTTTCATAATGAGAGTTTTAAAAATTATGCGAGCGGTTTAGATTCACGGCATCAACACGTGAACCATTCGTGAAATTTTTTAACCTATTCAATGACCTTTCTAGCTGCATAAAGCAAGATAAACGCCAGGACAAATACAAGGTACCCGGTTACATCATGGACAAGACCTTCAACAGACTTTGCCCCCCAAATTTCGCTAAAAGAAGCTAATACAATGATGCGACAAACATTGGTAATAATTGCAATAGGAATCGTGGTTAAAAAAAGTAAGATACGTTTATACATGGGGCCTTTCAGCCAATAGGAAAAGATGCTTCCTAACGCAGTTAATGAAATAAGTGAACGTAAGCCACTACAAACATCATCCACAATGACCTGCGTATGACGCATCGTGATAATACTTCCATCTCTCATAGCCTGAAATCCAATATTATGTAATGCTTTTGTCGCAATTTCAGCGGCGAACAGTTTCATTTTAAAGCTGATATTAATAATAACAACTTGCGGAAGAGGCATCATAAAAGCAAGAAAGAATAGTGGGAAGAAAATTTTGCGTACAATCGCGTTTCCATAAAAATGAAGGGCTAATCCAAAAATAATAATGAGCATAGAAAACCCGGCAGAAAAATAGATTCTCAACGGAGAGCTAATGAGATAAATAACAAGACCTAAAATAATAAGTGGAATTCCTAAAGAAGAACTTTTTAAAGGTATTTTTTTCAGTTCATTTTTTTGTTGCCAAATTAAATAACCCGTAACAAACGGGATCAGAATCCCGTGACTGTAATAGGAATCCCGCGAAAACCAGCGATCCCACATCCATATGAGAATCGGGTAATACGCAATCAGACAAAGAATACCTGCCAAAATTATTTGAACATTTTTTTTAATGAAATTAGCAGTTTGCATAATTAATTATTCTCTTGCTTTTTCCCAAGTAATTTTTTGTTTTGACCCGATAAACCTTAAAAAACCGGTTAATGCGGAAAAATTCAATAAACAAAAAACGTACGGAATATAACAAATCTGTGATATAGGTCTAAGAATAGCATATTTGTTATGCCTTAACAAGGCACCACCAAAGGCCATTATATAGAAAATAATTTGTAAAATAAGTAAAAAATTATAAAAATTTTGGTCTGAGATTTTCAAATTTAAAAGAAAAATAAAAATCATGAAAAACGGAATAAGCGTGCGCAATAATTTATGAGAAAAGAACTGAATCGCGATTGGGCTTTTGAAAGGATTAAACACTCCTGGAAAAATTTTAAAAATTTGAAAATTTCCATAGAGCGTTCTTGCCTTACGCCGGTGCTCTTCTTTTGGACTATCAGCCACTTCATCATAGGCTTTTGCCTTGTCATCAAATATAGCCCGAAATCCTTTTTGAATAATTTTTAACGGAACAAACATATCATCCAATACAACATCTCTAGGGATTTCTGTAAACAATTCTTTGCGAAAAGCGTAAATAGCCCCTGTTGCACCTAACATCGAATACATATTGCTTTCAGATCGACGGATAAATTTTTCGTAGTCCCAATAGAGACTAATCCCTTTAGCTGTCCCCCCCTCTTTTGGTGACAATATTAATTCTCCACTAACACATCCAACCCGGGGGTCAGCAAAATTGGCTACAAGGGCTTTGACAGCGTCACGCGCGAAAATTTGACGGGCATCCGTTCCTATAATAATTTTATTATTAGCCTTCACGATAAGATCGTTGATAACAAGCATTTTTCCCTGGCGTTCCGTATTATCAAAAAATCGAATACGATTATCAGTAAAACTTTTTATAATAGCATTTGTTTTGTCTGTTGAAGCATCGGATCCAATTAAAATTTCCATTTTATCTTCAGGATAATCCAATGATAATAAGTTCTTTATTCTTCGTATTATGACGTCTTCTTCGTTATAAACAGATATCACAATAGAGACTTTTGGACAAATAGGTTTTTTGAAAATAGGCTTATGAAAAATTTTAGAAAAGAAAGCAATAAGGAATGGATACCCTAAATAACAATAGAAGATTAAGAAAATAAATGTCCAAAAAAGAAATATCATAACAATTTTGGTAACCACTCACGGGATATGCCGTGAGTGGTTACCAATTTTTTAAGATAATGTCCTGTATGGGATGTTTTATGTTTAATAAGTTCTTCCGGAGAACCGGCAAAAACAACGGTTCCACCCTTGTCTCCCCCATCAGGCCCCAGATCTATAATATAATCGGAATTTTTGATAATATCCATATTATGTTCAATAACTAAAACGGTATTTCCCTTATCTACCAATCGTTGCAAAACACTCAAAAGTTTGTCTACATCCGCAAAATGAAGTCCTGTTGTTGGTTCATCCAAAATATAAAATGTTCGCCCTGTAGATTGTTTGCAGAGTTCACTGGCTAATTTTACCCGTTGAGCCTCACCACCGGAAAGCGTGGTGGCAGGTTGGCCAAGTTTTATATACCCTAATCCCACATCATTTAATGTTTCAAGGACACGATAAATGCGTGGGATATTCTCAAAAATTTTCATAGCCTCCGTAACAGATAAATTCAACACTTCTGAAATATTTTTGTCCTTAAAATAAACTTCCAATGTTTGTTCTGTGAAACGTTTTCCCTTACATACCTCACATTCCACATAAATATCCGGCAAAAAATGCATTTCAATTTTTTTAATGCCATCCCCTTTACACGCTTCACATCGCCCACCCTTAACATTAAAACTAAATCGTCCCGGTTTATACCCCCGCATTTTTGCATCAGGCAGGTGACTAAAAATTTCACGAATAATCCCGAAAACTCCCGTATATGTTGCCGGATTTGATCGCGGTGTCCGTCCTATCGGAGATTGATCAACTTCAATAATCTTATCGATATTTTCAATGCCTATAATCTTTCGGTGTTTTCCAGGTTTATCTTTTGATTTATAAATTTTCTGGGCGAGAGCCTTATAAAGGACTTCATCAATCAAAGTGGACTTCCCGGATCCTGAAACGCCTGTCACACAAATAAACATTCCCAACGGAATCGTAACATTAATTTTTTTAAGGTTATTTTCTCGAGCCCCCATAATTTTAATTTGATTGGCCTTAACAATTTTCCGTCTTTGAGAAGGAACGGCGATTGTTAACTCTCCACTAAGATATTGACCCGTTAAGGACTTCCTGGACTTTAAAATTCCAGGGACATCTCCGGCATAAATAATTTCTCCCCCATGTTCTCCTGCACCGGGGCCAATATCAATAACATAATCCGCTTTGCGAATCGTCTCTTCATCATGTTCCACCACAATCAAAGTATTCCCTAAATCCCGTAAAGAGTGTAATGTTGATAATAGACGTTCGTTATCCTTTTGGTGCAACCCAATACTGGGTTCATCAAGGATATAAATCACGCCCACTAATCCGGAACCAACCTGAGTGGCTAAACGAATACGCTCTGCTTCTCCTCCGGAGAGTGTTGAACTTTTTCGGTCAAGCGTTAAATATTCCAACCCCACGTTAATACAGAAATCCAAACGTCTTAAAATCTCTTTTAAAATTTGTTCACTAATTGTTTGCTTATCTTTCGATAATTTAAGGCCTGTAAAAAATTTCCGTGTTTCTTTAATAGAAAGCCTTGTTACTTGAGCAATATTTAACCCAGACACCTTAACGCTCAAGGCTTCTTTTTTAAGACGGGTGCCATTGCATGTTGGACAGGGTAATACCGACATATATTTAGATATTTCATCTTTTAACCAATCACTGTCCGAAGTGTTAAACATTCGTTCTAAATATTTTAACACCCCTTCGTAAGGTTTATTCCAAATGACATCCTCATCCGATCCATAAAAAATAATTTTTTTTATCCCCTTATTAAGCGTATTAAACGGCTGATTAATATCGAGATCATATAATGAAGCGAGCTCGCGGAGTACCGTCCTATAATACATTAAATATCCTCGACGACCACGCCTGGCAGGTGCAATCGCGTTAATCCAGGGTTTGGTCACGTCAGGAACAAGAAGTTCCGGGTCAATCTCCATCTTTGTCCCGAGTCCTTTACAATTCGAACACGCTCCATAGGGGGAGTTAAATGAAAAAGTACGCGGCTCAATTTCTAAAATATTGATACCACAATCCGCACAAGCATAATTTTCACTAAAAATATTTTCAAAAGAATTGTTTTCCTTTTCCTGAACAATAATTAAAATTCCGTTCCCGATCGGCAATGCTGTTTCCACAGAATCTGTTAAACGTTTTTTAATTCCCTCTTTAATCACCAACCGATCAACCACTGCCTCAATATGATGCACTTTATATTTATCTAATTTAATTTCATCCTCAACATGGTGAATTTCTCCATCAATTCTGAGCCTTGAAAACCCTGCTTTAGCCACCTGTTGTCCAATTTTACGATGTTCACCTTTGCGTCCTCGTATAATCGGCGCCAAAAGTAAAACACGTGTTCCCTCCGTACAAGCTAAAATCTGTTTTACAATTTCTTGTACCGTTTGACGCTCAATTTTTTTTCCACATTTATAGCAATGAGGTGTTCCCACACGGGCAAATAGCAAACGCAAATAGTCATTGATTTCTGTTTGGGTGGCAACGGTTGAACGGGGATTTCGACTGGTTGTTTTTTGTTCAATAGAAATAGTAGGAGAAAGCCCTTCAATATACTCAACATCAGGCTTTTGCAATTGTTCTAAAAATTGACGCGCGTAGGCAGATAGACTCTCAACATAACGGCGTTGACCTTCCGCGTAAATGGTGTCAAAAGCTAAAGAAGACTTGCCGGAACCGCTTAATCCTGTTATCACCGTAAATTGATTACGAGGAATTACAAGACTAATATTTTTCAAATTATGCTCTTTGGCCCCACAAATTTTTATCCCATCAGGTTTCATGAATTTCTCGATATGTCATTTCCACGTTTATTCCCTCCCCTTTGTGGGGAGGGTTAGGGAGGGGAATATAAATCATAAACTTTAATTTTACCGCAATTCCCTAAAAACACAAAGGACGAAAAACGTAAAAAATAAAACGAGAATATTCCCTCATCTATTTTCTCCCGTCCCTCGTCCTTCGTTGAAAAAAGAACTGTCTTATACCCATTCCATTAAATAATTGCTCTATTTTTAACTCTGCTATTCTCGTTAA
>CAZIRV010000017.1:0-24692 GCA_964541845.1 uncultured Planctomycetales bacterium | reverse complement strand
TGCTTCCGGAGATTTTTTATCCAACACCACATTCATTTTCTGTGCCTTCATGATAATCGGCATTTTTCCAGCTAACTCTGATGTGATAAATCGACGACGATTCCCTACAATTTCAGGATTAATATGTTCATAGGCCAATGGATTCTTAAGCATCGCGTCAATATGCACGCCTCCCTTATGCGCGAAGGCAGAATGGCCGACAAAGGCCATGTTATCTGCTAATTTTGAGTTACTCACTTCGCTAATAAAATAACACGCTTCTTTCAGTTTTTTGACATTCTTATCCGGAATTGATTTTTGTTTTAATTTTGTGCTCAAAATTCCAACAATAGTCCCTAAATTCGCGTTGCCGCAGCGCTCTCCAAGCCCATTAAATGTCCCCTGAACATGAACACATCCTGCCTCGAGTGCCGCCAAACTATTGGCGACAGCCAGTTGCGTATCATTATGCGTATGGATGCCTAACGGAATCTCAATGCTTCGTTTAACCTCTGTAATAATTTGATTCACATCATCAGGAAGCACCCCTCCGTTGGTGTCACAAAAAATAATACAATCAGCCCCGGCATCCTGCGCCGCAAGAAGTGTTTTTAAGGCATATTCCGGATTGTTTTTATAACCATCAAAAAAATGTTCACAGTCATAGAACACTTCTTTTTTGCATTTTTTTAAAAATTTAATAGAATCTGAGATCATGTTCAAATTCTCATCCAAAGACGTCTTTAAAACATCTTTCACGTGAAGATCCCATGTCTTTCCGAAAATAGTAATGGTCGCAGTTTTTGATTTAATTAATTCCTGAAGATTAACATCTTCCGCGGCTTTAATTTTTGCCCGACGCGTAGACCCAAACGCCGCAATAACGGCATTCTTTAATTTTTTATCAGAAAAATATTTAAAATACTCCTGATCCTTAGGGTTAGATCCCGGCCAACCCCCTTCAATATAATGCACTCCTAACTCATCTAATTTTTCCGTAATCTTTATTTTATCACTAACAGAAAAAGATATCCCTTCCGTTTGAGACCCATCTCTTAAAGTTGTGTCGTATATCGTTATCATAATAAACCCCCTTTTTTACTCATTTACAGACCATAAACAAACACCCGGTGTTTGTTTATGGTCTGTAAATGGGATTTATTTTTTTTCTAATTCAAATGCCTTATGTAAGGCCTTAACGGCTTTTTCTACATGTTTCTGGCTAATAATACAGGAAATACTGATTTCTGAGGTCGCGATCATCTCAATGTTAATTTTATTCTTTGCCAATGTCTGAAACATTTTCGCCGCAATCCCATGATGAGAACGCATTCCGGAACCGACAATAGAAATGCGCGCAATATTTTTATCATTTTGAACTTCTCCAGCTTTAATCGTCTTGGCTATTTTTTTCGCCGCCACCATTGCTTTACTTAAATCTGCCTGAGGAACTGTAAAAGAAATATCCGTATGTTTCGTTTGGCTTACATTTTGAACAATCACATCCACGTTCGCTCCACTTTTCGAAATCTCTGTAAAAATCCTGGCTGCAATTCCTGCCTGATCCGGTACCGCACAGATTGTAATTTTCGCTTCAGACTTGTTGCTTGTAACACCCTGCACCGCGATATCTTCTAATTTAATTGTTTTCTTTACTATCATAGTTCCTTCCTCCCTGGAAAAACTGGACCGCACATGAATCGGAATATTAAATCGTTTAGCTACTTCAATAGAACGGGCCTGCATGACCTGTGCGCCTAATGAGGCCATTTCCAGCATTTCGTCGAATGTAATCGTTTTAATTTTTTTCGCTTCCTTAACAAGACGCGGATCCGTTGTATAAATCCCTTTCACATCTGTATAAATTTCGCACACTTTTGCTTTTAATGTTTGCGCCAATGCCACAGCTGTTAGATCTGAACCTCCACGCCCTAAAGTTGTAATGTCATCTTCCTCCGTAACTCCCTGATAACCAGCCACAATAACGATTTTATTTTGTAATAATGCTTTTTTAATCCGCTGCGCACAGATGGTCTCAATACGCGCCTTGGTATGCGAACTGTCTGTTTTAATTCCCACTTGCTTTCCGGTTAAAGAAATCGCATCATGTCCTAATGTTTTAATGGCTATGGCTAATAACGCACAGGAAATTTGTTCCCCTGTCGACATCAACATATCCATTTCTCGTTCAGGTGGTGTTTTTGTAATACTAAAAGCTAACTTTTCAAGTTCATCAGTTGTATCTCCAAGAGCAGAAACCACCACCACTAAATGATTATTCCTTGTCTTTGTCGATAAAATTCTTTCGGCTACGGCTTTGATACGGTCAATATTCTCAACAGACGATCCACCATATTTCTGTACTATGATTGGCTTAGACATAAAATCACTCTAATTTTTTAATATTTTGTGAAACGCTGCATGAGTGCCTCGCCGCTTTCAAATTTCAACCCCTGTTCTTTTGTGACTGTTTCTGAGTAATTCTGGGAGCCGTCATACTCAATATTTTTTCCAAACAGCACGAATCCAACAGGGTCATTTGTATGTGTTCGCAATTCTACCGGCGTTGGATGATCCGATAAAACAAGAATACGCACCTCATGCTGATCAAACGCGTTAAGCATGGGACCTACAATTTTTTTATCAATATTTTCAATCGCCGCTATTTTTGCTCTCAAGTCCCCATTATGCCCCGCTTCATCAGGGGATTCTACATGGACGAAAACAAAATCATTCGACTTTAACGCGTTAAGCGCATACTCAGCCTTCGCACTATAATCTGTGTCATAATACCCTGTAATCCCCGGAACATCAATAATATCTATTCCTGCTAAGCGTCCAATCCCATTAACCAAATCCACCGCTGAGATCATTGAAGCTTTCAGCCCATACTTATCTTGAAAAGGCTGTAATTGTGGTTTTGTTCCCTGTCCCCATAACCAAATCATATTGGCTGGATTTTCCTGTAAATCAATTCGTACTGTATTAACCAAGTGTTTTTCAAGAATATTTTTGGATTTTTCCATTAACTTTAAAAGCATCTCTGATTCGTGTCCTTGAGGTAAATATTTTTTGATGGCCTTTCCTAAAATATCATGAGGAGGAACGGTTTTAATTTTAAGATACGTCTCTGGATCTCTTACGGTTAAAACAAGCAAGTGACGGTAACTTTTTCCTGTATAAAATTTTGTACCCTCTAAATCTATTTCCTCATTAAGCGCGTCTACCAAAAGAGTAGCTTCTTTGGTTGAAATATGTCCGGCGCTATAATCGATCATCTTACTGTCCGTCACTGTAACAAAATTACAACGAACCGCGATTTCATTTTCTTTTAAATCAATATCAAGATTCGCCGCTTCCAAAGGAGCGCGCCCTGTATGTGTTATAGCTGGATTATATCCTAATAAAGACATATTCCCAATATCTGACCCAGGATGCATCCCATCAGGAATTGTTTTGATAAGTCCAGTCATTCCATGCCGCGCCAAATAATCCATGTTTGTCGTTCGCGCAACCTCAAGAGGCGTTTTATTCCCAATTTCTTCAATGGGCTCATCAGCCATTCCATCTGGAACAATAACAATATATTTCATAATAATCCTTCTAAATTTTTAACTAGTGCCTTTGATAGCCCTTGCCGTGTTGTTTCATGGGCTAAAAAATTATTATGTTTATCCATAATATAAGCATTATATTTTTTTTCTGTTGAACTATTAGCAATCACTAAATCACATTGCGCCTTTTTAAATAAATCCTGTGTTTTTTGAACCGCCAAAGCTTTGGTCATTTTTGACTCTAACTTGAACCCCACCAAAAATATTTTCGAATTTAATTTCTTAATTAAGTGAATGATTTTTTTCGTTGGAGTTAATTCTATATTTAAAGCTTTTAGATGAGAGCTTATTTTTGTTCTTGAAGGTTTTTTAATCTTATAATCTGAAACCGCTGCAGAGTGAATAACAACATCATATTTTTTGATTAACTCATTTTTAATTAATTTTAAAAATGCATCATAAAAAACAAAAGGTAGAATTTTTAATGATTTATTTTCCAATCTCCGTGCTACCGGACCTTCCAGAAGGGTCACTTTTGCGCCGCTCCTCACCATATCCAAGGCCATCATCTGGCCAAGTTTACCGCTGGATCGATTACTAATGATTCGCATAGCATCAATCGGTACCCAAGTTGGTCCGCAGGTAATTAAAATTTTTTTGTTCTTCAAAGAACGCATAAATAAAAGCGTAGAGACAATTCATGAATTGTCTCTACAACCCAATCTCATTAAGAATCGTCTTAATATCCGGCTCTAAAGAAACAGGGGCTTCCACATTTTTTATCGCGCGGTCAGGGTCTTTAAGTCCATGCCCTGTTACCGTACACACAACCCGCATTCCCTGATAATCCTTAAAATAATCATGCTTGTTTAACTTCAAAATTCCAGCTACGGAAGCGGCAGACGCCGGTTCCACAAAAATACCTGTGCTTGCGGCTAAACGCTTATAAGCCTCAAGTATTTCATCATCGCTTACCGCTCCAATAAGCCCACCTGATTCATCCCGTGCCACTTCGGCTTGTTTCCAACTCGCAGGATTTCCAATGCGAATCGCCGTTGCAATGGTTTCCGGGTTTTTAATGACCCTCCCTTCCACAATAGGTGCGGCCCCCGCGGCTTGAAATCCCAACATTTTAGGGAGTTGATTTGACTTACCTGCTTCTTTATATTCTTTGTACCCTTTCCAATACGCTGTAATATTCCCGGCATTACCAACGGGAATTGCATGCAATTCCGGCGCGTCTTCCAGTTCATCACAAACTTCAAATGCCCCACTTTTCTGTCCTTCAATGCGGTAAGGATTAATAGAATTAACCAACTCCACAGGATAATTCGCCGTAATTTCTTTGACAATGGTTAACGCCTCATCAAAATTTCCTTTAATCGCAATCACCTTGGCTTGATGAATCATGGCCTGCGCTAGTTTTCCGAGGGCAATATTACCATCAGGAATAAGGACAACACATCTCATGGATCCACTGCGCGCGGCATAGGCCGCTGCCGAAGCTGACGTATTCCCTGTCGAGGCACACATGACAATCTTCTCACCATTCTCTTTCGCTTTCGAAATAGCCATGGTCATCCCACGATCTTTAAATGATCCTGTAGGATTAAGCCCTTCATATTTCAAATAAACCTTTAACCCGGTTTCCTTGCTCAAATCTGCAGATAAAATCAATGGCGTATTGCCTTCGTGGAGAGTAACCACCGGTGTTTTATCCGTAACAGGTAAAAATTCTCTATAGCGCTCTATAATTCCAGTACGGTTCATGTCAACTTCTCCATCCTGATGGCTACCGGCTTACTTTTAATAACTGCTAATTTATGAATTTTATTTAACGCAACTTTAAGCTTTTTTTCCGTCGTATAATCGGTCAACATAATGACAGGAACTGTGGCGGCCTGATTGTGTGCTTTTTGCGTGACCGAATTAATGCCAATACCCTGTTTTCCCAAAATACTGGTAATTTTCCCTAAGATTCCGGGCTTATCTGTTGCCATAAACCGTAAATAAAATTTTGTTTGAATTTCATCAATAGGGCGAATAGTTAAATTTTCTTCATCCAGCAAGTTGCAGTAGAGATTCGCCTCATTCCCCTGAGCCGTTAAATTGATTAAATCACTAATCACACCGGAAGCGGCGGCCATTTGCCCGGCGCCCTCTCCGGAAAGAAGAATATTTCCCAACGGATCGGCATCCAGATAAACCGCGTTGTAAATACTATGGATACTTGCCAAAGGATGCTCATTTGAAATCAATGTCGGATGCACGCGCGCTTCAATCGCTCCGTTGGTTTTTTTGGCAATAGCTAACAGTTTAATGGTTAAGTTTAAACTGGTCGCGTATTCAATATCATCATGCGAAATATGAGTGATTCCTTCCGTATAAATATTTTTCACCTTCATTGCCTTGCCGAATGCTAAATAAATCAGAATAGCCAATTTATGCGTGGAATCCATGCCGTTAATATCCAATGTCGGATCACTCTCAGCGTATCCTTTGGTTTTCGCGTCGGCTAATGCTTTCTCAAACGTATAATCCTTGCGCGTCATTTCATCTAAAATAAAATTGCATGTCCCATTAATAATGCCGTAAATCCCGTTAAATTGATTTCCAACAATACCTTCTGTGATTGTTTTAATAATAGGAATTCCCGCGCCAACCGCTGATTCAAAATAAAGATGGCAATGATGTTTTTTCGCTGAAGCAAACAATTCCTTCCCATGATTCGCGATAAGGTCTTTATTGGCTGTAATGACATGCTTGCCACTTTTTAACGCGTCCACAATGATTTGTTTAGCAGGGTTCTTGCCCCCGATAAGCTCAATGACCACATCAATAGAAGGGTCGTTCAAAACATCCTGAATATTTTTTGTTAAAACTGTTTTTCCAAGCCCTTTTGTATTTTTCTTGTGAATACTGCGGTCACACAATGTTTTTAAAAGAAATTCAGAACCAAATTTGTTTTTTAAGGATGTTTCGTTTTTATGTAAAAACTGAACCACCCCTTGTCCAACAACCCCGTAGCCAATCAAACCAACATGAATTTTATTCATGATTTTCCTTTTGCTTTTTTAGAAAAATTTTAATAATTCTGTCCAATAAAGCCTTGGATTGTTCTGATAAAGAATCAAATTGAAGCCGAGTCTCATAGACCATATTCTTTATTTTTTCACACGAGTTCAAGGTGTTGCCTTCAAGATAAGTCATTGAGGCTAAATAAGGCGTTTTTAACTCTACCCCAATCCGCGTGGAAGGTTCCACAGAATGCGTCGTAATAAAACACATTCCTCCTACACTAATATTTTTCAATTGTGTAATTTCATGCTTTTGTCCTGGATTTTTAAGGTCAAAATACGAAAGCACAAACGTTTTATTAATGCGTGGATGTTGGCGTCGGTCGTCCATATTTAATCCTTATTTAATAATATTATTATATAATCGGGGCGGCGAGATTTGAACTCACGACCTCTTGTACCCCATACAAGTGCGCTAGCCAGCTGCGCTACGCCCCGTTATTATCTTAGTAAAATAAAGAGATTATACAATATTCTCTTGTGGATGCAAAGGAAAAACTGCAACATTTATCCATTCAGAATCCTAAAGAGCCTGATGTCTGTTCAATATAGCTACTTATACCAATTCCACTGATTAATTCCTGATTTAATTTTATTTATATCGACGATTTTACGATTAAATAAGCTTTTTAATTGAGCGTTTATTTAATGGAATTGGAATTACTCTATTCTGATTTTATTTGCCGTTTCATCAGGTTTTTTACGGCCTTGGAGGGGGATTTATTTTGGTAGATAATTTTATAGACTTCGGTGGTGATTGGCATAGCAATGTGGTATTTTCGGCTAAGTTTATAGGCCGCTTTGACGGTTTCTACGCCTTCGGCAACCATTTCCATAGAGGACATAATCGCTTTGATGGGGCTCCCTCGTCCTAATTTTTCTCCAACTGAACGGTTACGGCTTTTAGGGCTGAAGCATGTTGTCACTAAATCTCCTAACCCGGTTAGTCCCGCAAATGTCTTTTCTCGTCCTCCTAAAGCTTTACCTAAACGTGCCATTTCAGCCAAACCACGCGTTAAAAGGGCTGCTTTTGTATTTGTCCCGAGCCCTAACCCATCGCACACCCCGCAGGCAACCGCGATGATATTTTTGATGCTCCCCCCCATTTCCACACCGACCACATCAGTATTAGTATAAATCCGAAAAGTTTCTGAATTAAAAATGGCCTGAACAGCCTTTGCAATGGAAATTTTTTTGGAGGCTACGACGGCAGTAGACGGAATACCTTTAGCAACCTCTGAGGCAATAGTTGGTCCGGAAAGTACAGCTAGTGGGATATTTCCAAGCTCTTTCTGAATAATTTCTGATATGCGCAATAATTTTGTCGTATCAATCCCTTTAGTAACACTTAAGAATATTTTTTTTGATAAATTAATTTTTGTTTTTTTAATACGTTTAAGAATACTTGGTGTATATTTTGATGGGGCAGCAAACACAATTAAGTCACAGGAATCCAGTGCCTCCTGTAAATCTGATGTAATACACAATTCTTTAGGAAGCTGAACTCCAGGAAGAAATTTAGAATTATACCGGGTTCTTGTGACCGTTTCAACATATTCTGGAAAAGGACCCCATAATTTTACAGGATAATCTCGTCGAACAAGATAGAGTGCTAACGTTGTCCCCCAACCCCCGTCGCCAATAACGGATATATTTTGAATTTTTTGTTTCATAACGTTTGACATTATAGAGAAGCCCTTTATTGATTCAAGTAATTTTTATTCTTTAATTAAGAGATTGGCCAAAAAAATTATTCTGCCAATCTTTAAACCGGGTTTAATTCCCCGAGGATTGCCTCGTTTGTAAATGCTTAGGTCTATACCTCGTGGGCTCCGAGGTTGTTTATTTTTTGAACAAAAAAAGTATTTTACTGGGGAACGCGTATATTCACTTTACACAAAGTAAAATATTTGTTGCCATATTGATATTCAAAAGTTTTATTTCCTCTGGGTGGGGCTGCGTAGCTCATAAAGACAATATAATTGGCTTTATATTTGTAAATCGCATTTTCTACGGCTTTTCGAGGAAGTTCACGCATGATAAATTTAAAAGGTTCAATATCTTTGACCCTCTTCTGCCACTGGCGTGTTGCCTTATAATCAAATCCAATAATGCCGCAGTCTCGATAAGAACAAACAATTTCGCGTTCTGAAAAAATACGGAACCCTCCCATTTCCATATTGTAAGGCACCAAATTATGGCATCTTTGGGTGTGTTATTTTTAACATGCCGCTGCATATCCTCCCAATTTCGTTGCAATTCCCAAAATCCTCCTCCCTGTAATTCAGTTTTAAGTCGTTGTTGTCGAAAATGAGTAAATTGGACAAGAAACACTGTTAAAGGAATGAAAATTAACATGCGTTTAGGGTTTGTACAGAAATAACCGCTGCGCTTTAACCCATTTAATTGGCGGCGCATTTTACTAAATATGCGTCGATTATTTTTGTACAAACCCTTAAACAACATTTGCTTTGAACTGTTGCGTAAAAACCAATATCCCAATGAATAAATACCTAATAACCCCGCAATGGTTTGGAGCATTTTGTAAATAACCGGGTCGAAAGGGATTATTTTAAAAAGATAAATGATCATCCCTGAGCATCCTAAAAATCCAACCGCTGCGATAAAATTTAAAACATTAGCGCAAAAATTTCTTTTTTGATAAAAATGAGATCCTAAACAAATAAAAAACATCCCGCAACAAGCCAGCATAGCAATGGAGCCTCCAAATTTTAACAAAGAAAACAATGCCACTGCGCAAAGACCAAAAAAATACGGTTTTTGTTCAATGGTATTCATCACAAGAATTGTTGTGTAACCAATTAAAAGAAATAAGAGGAATTGGGTATTTCGTGTCAGGTTGAGGTTAATAAAAAATCGGTGAGGATAAAGATATGTAAATACAAAACACAGGGCTAAAAGTCCGAATGCCGTTAAACTGAATACCAGAGCCCGTTTGTTTGTACGGAAAGATTTATTAAAAATTATGTTAATAGTATAGATAATAACCAAATACCAATAGGCTTGTGTTGCCTGAAAAAACAGATTCCAACTGCTCAGAAGTTTAGAAGCGGAAATCCGCGGAGCTTGAGGAAAAAAGAAATTTTGGGGACAGGCGGTAATAAAAAGTTGCAGCCAATTTTCTCCTTTTTCTCCAACGCTCACCCCCAACATACTTAAGCGGTTTTTAATAATCCAGATCAAAAATGGTAAACTGAATACAACAAAGGTTATCCCTGCTTTCATAAATGTTTGCCAGCCATATTTTCTTATCTGTACCAATAAATAACTCATCATGAAAAGGAACGGAAATAAACTATATAAGGCATGTAAATTAGCCGCGACTCCAAGAATAGCTGCCGCCAGCCAAAAACGCCCCCGGAAAAAGTAATAAATTCCGGCAAAAACAATAGGGAGTGTAAATTCCTGATGAGAAAATGTCCGATAAAGGAATTCGTTAACCCTGACGACCAGAATTAATGTTAAGACACACGCAAAAGCTTTGAGCCGGTCTTTTGTTAAAAACAACCAAAGTTTATAAATCCAAAAAAATAAAAAATATCGGGCAAGAATGTAGAGGATGAAATACGTCATTGGGATTTGGCTCACACTAATAAAGCGCGCGAGTATTGGATAAAACCAGGAAGAAAAATTTTTGGTAAGGCTCTCGACATAATAATCTCCTTGATACAAGGTATTGTCGATAAGATGTTTTAAAAGAGGGATTTCCAGATGTTGATCATCCCATCCGTATTTATAACTCGTGGATAAAAAAAAGACCGCAAGAAGCATTGCGGCGATAAACCAAGGAGATTGGAATAAAGATTGGGTTTTATTGTTTATTTTTTCCAAACAAAAATCTCACGGAATACTTGAAACATATACGCCGCGCCCCAGCGTAAAACCTGAAGTTTGCGTTCTCCTCCATCACGCGCGGGTTCATCTCCGGGGATATCCGCGCATTTTAATTTTTTCTTTGCGGCGCGAACAGATAAAAGAGGTTCCCAGCTAATATTTGTTCCAAACAATTTTTCTTCAAATTCGTAACTGGAATCTTTATCTAAATCTAATTCCGCAATTAAACTCTTAGGATAGGCACGATAAATGACCATGGCATCTGTATATTTCGCGCCATGCAATAAATTAATGGTCGTTGTAAAAAGCCAATTCCCAAAGGCAGTAATGGCATCATCATCATAACTCTTCGCGCCTTGGGCATAACGAGAGACAATAACCATGTCATACCCTTCTTCCATCTTTTTAATACACTCAGGGATTAATTCAGGAATAGAGTTTCCATCAGGACTAAATGTTAAAATCACATCGCCTGTAACATGAGGAAGAGCCTCCATATAAGCATTACGCATCCCCTTCTTCTGCTGAACAACAGTATCATACCCTTGTTTTTTGGCATACTCCACAGTTCCATCTGTTGATTGTCCGTCAACAACGAGAATTTGATGCACCCATTCCCGTTTAACCAAAGGCATAATTGACTTCATTCCGACGATTTCATTTAATGTAGGGACTAGAAGTGTGACTTTAATAAAAAATTCCTCTCTGTTCTTAATTTTATATGGAGCGGGCGATGAGAATCGAACTCACGCTATCAGCTTGGAAGGCTGAAGTTCTACCACTGAACTACGCCCGCACAAAAAATGGTGGGCAGGGAAGGATTCGAACCCTCGAAGCGAGACCGCAACAGATTTACAGTCTGTCCTCGTTGACCACTTGAGTACCTGCCCAAGTTAAAAAAAAGCTGGCGAGAGGCCTCGAACCCCCGACCTGCTGATTACAAGTCAGCTGCTCTACCAACTGAGCTACGCCAGCATATATCAACAACTTACGTTATTTATCGTCGACAAAATGAGAAAAATTCTACTTTCAAATCTCCAGTTATTTCCTTTTTTTTCCGCATTTCTCATTTCAAATCTCTACGTTTTTACTACGTTTTTAATGACTTTAAACCTGCATAAATCAAAACCCTCTAACAGGAATCAAAAGTTTATCACAACCTAAAATTTAACGCAATATTTTTTTATTTTTAATCAATTGCGCCAGCAACTCTTCTCCATATACATCCAATTTATCCAACACCCCACCATGCCCCTCGTCCGTACGATGATTATATATCTCAACCGGATAGGGTTTGTATGCAGGGTTTATTCTATCCTCGTCATGTCCGCGCCGGATAAAACCACGATACCCCAGCTTGCCGAACGGTGGCAGGACCAGCTTGCCTACTACGCGATCGTTAGGGCTTGACCATGCATGCACACGCTTAACTCTGCCTAGCTCTAGCCAGTTGGCCAGATTAAGTTTTTCGATGTGTGAGCTTATGACTCCTTGCACTAAGACTAAACTGCCTACTCTTATATCAGGATCACGCTCAAGGGAGTAATAGGATATCCATGTTCCAAAGCTGTGGGCTATTATGTTGATTTCATGATCGGGAAACTTCCGCTGAATTTTGTTGATAAATTTAACAAATCCGGAGATTATCCTCTTGCGAAAAAAAGATAGAACTCTAAACTTACTGGTAAAAGCAAACCACCAAGACATTGGAGCCATTAAAAAACCGTATTGATACCGGAATACCTTAACATCCGGATTGTTACTCTTGACAAAATTCCAAAAGCTCATTTGCCATGATTTGATTTGCCTTGTCCGGATACCGTGGATTGTAATGATGATTTGTTTTTTCATTTTATAACTATTTTCTTGTTGGATGAAGAAGTTAAACCTAAAGCTACTGCTTGATCAATCTTCTCTTGGACACTCGCAATATCTGCATCGTGTCGTGCTAATTGAGAAATTTGCACATTAACTGTATCTTGTTTAAGTCCTTCAAGCCTTATTTTTTCATTCTGCAATTCTGTTAGTGAATTAAGTTCAATTTGAGGGTCAGTAACTGTAACCTCTAATTTATTTCCAATTTTTTTAAATTTTTTACTCTTTGCCATATTCCACTCCTTGTATTTTAATACATTACTATACAGATTCCTGAACCTCCTGAACCTCCTGCATAACCGCTACCTACTTTAGATGGGCCTCCTCCTCCACCTGCTCCCGTATTCGCCCCTCCTGCCGCTCCCACACTACTATTTCCACCGTTGCCACCAGCACCAAAAGAAGTGCCTCCTCCACCGCCCCCGTATTGCTGCCCACTTGCAGATGCTCCTGATCCAGTAGCAATACACATAAGTCCACCCGTAGGTGCTGCCGGAGCATCGGGAGATTTAGCAGCACCCCCTGCCCCTCCCGTACTTCCACTACTTCCCCCACTTCCACCATTCCCTCCTGCCACAGAAACAGAGTCAAAACTAGTTGACTCCCCAGCTCCTCCAATAGTTGTTGTATAATTATTTCCAGCTACCACAGTAAACGGATAATTTTGAATCATTTGCCCCGCTGACCCTCCGCCACCTGCCCCAATGCCATTTCCAGAATTACCACCAGCAGCACCATTTCCACCGCCCCCGATCATCGATAGATATACTTTAGAAACCCCTCCAGGTGCTGTGAATGTTCCTGAAGACGTGAATATTTCAATGCCACCAGACCCTTGAGTATCCCAATTTGTAGTTGCTGCGTTGTAAATATAAAAAGTTTTCTCATCTGTACGAAAAAATGGTTGCCCATCAATTGGAGTCGGAGATATTGGAAATGATACCCCTTGAGCAAACGCTCCATTATTTGCTAACGACCTCGCCAATCGCGTAACTAAATTCGTTGCCGACCCCCTGACCGTAGCCCCAATTTCTGTTTTAAGCCCTTTAAGATCGATCTGAACCTGATTCATGTGATCGGCTTCGACTAGATCGACGTCATCTTCTTTTGTTGTGTATGTCGGAATTACTGTTTCATCCCATACAATTGTTGCCATATCTCACCTCCACAAATAAAAAAACCAACCCCGAAGCCTTACTAGGGTTGGCTTTTAAAAATAATCAGAGGCGCGAATCTCTTCTTATTTAAATAAAATTTTGTTTACTGCTTTTTATTTCGATAGGCTATTTGCCTATCAATAAAATTAATCTGCTCTTGAAACGCTTGCGCCTGCATCTGACAACGCAGAGCAGTCCATTGGAAATCATACAGTTCTCTTTGCAATGATACTTTCATTGTTTCGAGCGTATGATCGTTATCAAGGTATTTCTTAATCTTAAATTTAATACTTTCTTCATCAATGGGCTCAAGCCTTAAAATTTTTTGTTCACTTGGAATACTTTCTTTTTTCTTTGTCATTTTATAAATCCTGTGTTCGAGATTGATCTAAATTATATTGTATCTGAGCTATGGCTTCAGCTACCCCTGGTTTTGGTTCTCCCAAATCTAACGACGTAGATAAAATATTATTTTTATCAACCCTGTATTGAATACGACTAATTGAAAAACTGAGGCGCCCCTGATAAAGGATTGTTCCATATTTTCGCTGGCCGTAAGCTATTCTTTTTGTGACTCTCTCAAATAGCGGAATGGGGGTTGTGCTTTCAATACTATCTACAACCTCCTCAAGATCGGCGGTTCCTCGACGAACAACAAGGGCTTTTTTAGCAAAAGTAGCGTCAGCATATTGTTGCGCAACGTCTTGTGTGACAATGGCTGAATTATCAACCTCTTCATCACGCCGCCCCCATTTTAATTGACTGTTCGCGTGATCAAATGCGGCCGGACGAAATGGAGACCCGGAAACATCCCCGCCTTTAATAATAATCCGGTTAACAATCCCTCCGGAATAATCGTCTGAAAAGAAATTTGTTAATTGCCTCCCTTCAACATATCTAAGTCCAACCGTTGTGCTTCGCGGTTTAAAATAAAATTTTCGATCTGCCGTAACACCCCATTCATAATCCACCAAATCCGCCAAAGTCTGAATGACTGATTTTCCTTTATGGTTAAACTTAAGCTGACTGGCACTAAAAGACGATGCCACAATATCGCTGGCACTGTATGTAATAGCAGTCTCAGGAACAATAAAAGTATCTAAAACATCTTTAACAATAACACTGATTTCTGTACTTGTTGAATATGTCTTAGAAACGTGAATATGATTAAGCTGCTCAGCATATCCAACACATAAAATATCACGCGTTTCTTTTTTTACATCTACCCGACGGATATTGTTTCTTATATATCCTTGATACCATAAATCAAATGAATCTGTCGAATCGTTGCGCTTATAAACCTTCACATTAAAATCCGGAGCGATGTTTCGCGGGAACGTCCGGCGCATCGGAATTGAGAAACGGCACGAACCACATCCCCCAATCGCGGAGTAATCCCATGAAAGATTGTCAACCACACTATCTAAGTATTCCAGCCGGTTAAAGCTTCGGTTGCTCACCAAAACGCGAAACATTAAATAAACCTCTCAAAATAATCAATCTCAATCGTGCAATCGCTCCCTGTATATTTCAGCTGATTAGTTCCCGGCAAAAGTTTCAAAAAATCTCCATTCGAAAAATTGGCTAAATCAGAAACCCCATTATTTTTGATTGTCTCCTGAATGGTATCCATAATAAGCGTATCTCCGGCCGTAATTGTGCCAGTGTAGGAAAATACATGCCCATTGGTTAAATTTTTAAGCGTTACAGATGTGACGTCGGTTCCTCCGGCAATAATCCGGATGATGGGGCTTATAATTGAATTGCCGTTGTTTGTGATGGAGAATGAAGTTGGGGAAGCTGTAATAGTTTGCTTGTTTCGGAAACAATTAAAAAACCACGCCTTTGGATCCTCATCTAAAACAAAACGTAAATCAAACTTTGTATAAGTAGACGCGCGAATGATATCATGATTAAATCCGCTTAAATATCCTTTGTAGACACGATCTTCGTAATAATATAATTCCTTAGGACCATCAAACAAAACCTTTTTTAATAGGTCTAGTTGCGTTCTATGAGCCTCTTCTGTCGCGCCATAGACTCCCCCTGCCAAAATAAGATTTTTTCCAATTAATTTGGCATTTAAAACTTTTTTTCCAGGGCGATTGGAGGTTTCTTTACTGCCAATGGACATGGTATGATTTTCCCGCCATCGTCCAATATTGATATTATTCGTTGATAAATCCGTAAAAAGAACCTCTCCTTCGCAAAAAATAGCCCCATCAAAATAAGCGGCGCCGGCAACTGCCACAACACAGCGCGCCTGAATCTTTGTTGCTGACTCATCGCAATCACGCTCTATCTCAAGCCATTCCCACGAACCGCCGCCGGAATGATAAGGGGATGAGGACGTGCCTACGCCGTCATTAATCTGCAGGCGTGCTTGATTGGCTGTGGTGGCATAAACCCAAGCGCCAAGCTTAAACTTACGCCCTTTCCACATTTGCGGTGGTAACATGCGGTCAAATTCGGTGTTAATGTCTCGATATATGTATGTGTCACCGGTTGTTCCGAAGGTAAGTTTTACGCTATACGTCCCCTCTTTAATGATAGTGCTTTCCTGCGCGACTGATCCATCTCCGGTCAAAATAAATCCGGTAGGTGCCGCGCTTGCCCCGTCAACCCAATCTTCAAACTGCCCGAAATCTAAAAGAAAATTAGGTGGGCTGATTTTAATAGCTAAACTCATACGTTAGACCTCGCCCTCAATAATGCCGAATCCAAATCATAAGCCACCTTCTCCCCTAAATCCCGGTCGTCGTCTTCATTGGGCCCACGCTCAACGATGATGGTTATTGAATCGATATAAACACCACCTGAAGAGCCTTTTTCTCCAGGAGATAAAGGAACCACCTGAGCGCCTTTAGAAAGGTTTAATATTTCCGGACCGCGCTCCCCAACTAATACGGATCCGGATTTAATAATATTTCCACCTTTTTCAGCCCCCGGAATTTTAGACAATGTTCGAGATATAGCATGCGTTGCCGTAATTCCTGCAGAGGCAGGGATAGAATTCGACCCTAAAGTAGCCAAAGAAACAGCCGCGGCCGCTGGAGCCCAAGCCGCTGCAACAGCCGCGGCTGAAACAACAGCTGCTGCAACCTCCCCCTTTAAGAAAATTTTTGATAAAAGAAAATTAATGCCTTTCTGAACTCCAAAATCAATAAGAACCTTAAGCATCTGCTTCCCTAAAGTCGCAAAAGCTTTTTTTGCATTTAAGGTTCCATCGACCATTTGACCAAATATATTGGATATTCCAGAAGCAAAAGTATCTCTCGCTTTCCCTGCAATAGACCAAAGGCTTTTATGTGCTTTTTTCTGTACATCAAGCTTGAAATTAAGTTTTTCAACTTCTTGTTGATTTGCAATTAATTGTTGTGCCGATTTCTCTTGATTCCATGCCTTCCACATCATTCTTAACTGCTCAATTTTATTAGTTTCTTTAATAAGATAATCATCTATTTCTCGTTGTTGAGAACTAGATTCGTTACCTGAATCTTCATTTCCAGATCCGCTTGAATTATTAATAGCGTCTTTTTTTGCTTTGACCAAAAGAACAAATTCTTCTCGACGCTCTTTCTCTTTAGTGATTAAATCTTCCAACACTCCTTTTTGCCTAATCATCATTTCTGTTTGACGATTAAATTCTTTATTAAAAAAACGCTTATTAGCAAATAAAGCAGAATTTCTTTGTTCTATTTTTTCTGTAACTTTAGAATATGCCGCTTCTAATGTTTGTAGCTTCGTTAACTGTAGATCCGTACCTGTTGCAAAATCGACATATTGTTTTGTTAAAATCAATAATCTCTCAAATACAGGCAATAAGTTATCACCAATATTTTTTGAAAGAACCGCGATATTGTTCTTCATCAACTGAATCTTTGATGCTGTTGTTTCAAATCGTTTTGCCGCTTCTATTTGTAATGCAGTGCCTCTTTCCATTTCGTCATTGGATAATGCCAATGCTTTTTCTAATTTTCCACCTGCACCTGCTAACGATAAAAATGCTCGCTGTGTTCTTGCCTCGGAGAATCCAAGCTCCTCTAATTTTTGTGCCGCCTTATCTCCTGCCGCCTCTAATTCATTAACAAAATCTACTAATGCCTTACTCCCTGTTTTTCCTTGTTTTGACAACTCCAATAAAACTTTGTTAACCGCTGTGCCGCCTGCCTCCGCTTGTATCCCAACAGATGCAAATGCGGCACTGACACCAAAAATATCAGCCGTGGTAAGTTTTGACAATTTCCCCATAGCCGCTATTCGTTGTGCGAAAGTTAATATTTCATCTTCCTGGACTTCAAAATTATTTCCAAGCTCAACAACTGCTGACCCCATCTTTTCAATATTGCCTATAGGCTCACCGATAATTGACGCGATCCTCGCGAAACTGATCGCAGCTGATTCTTGTGTTAGATTTGTGCTGACAACTATTTTTGCAATTGATTCTGTAAATTTCGTTAAATTCTTAACCCCCTTAACTCCAAGCTGACCAGCAATCTCTTGAATACTCGCTAATTTTGTTGCCGCAACAGGAATCCTCCTTGACATATCAATAAGAGCCTTGCTTAGTTGATTAAATTCTTTTTCTGTCGCATTAACTGTTTTCTTTACTCCAGCAAAGGCACTTTCAAACTCAATTGAGGGCGCCATAAACTCACTAAAAAAGGATAAAGCCTGTTTAAATAAATATACCTTGGCTGCCAAGGCAACAAAATCAACCGTCATTGATTTTGTGAATTTCTTCATTCTCCCCTGTGCTTTCATAATTTTCTTTGACATTTGATCTTGTAATGTCAATTTAACAGCAATTTGTTTTTCAGTCATTTTTAAGACTCCGTTATTTCTTTGTTAACCTCTGCAATGGCATGATCTAACACATTAAAGACTTCGATCAATTTAGCTGATTGATCCAGCCATGTTCCGGGGTTTGGTAAAAATCCTTTTTTAAACATATTGTGCGCACGAATGTATTTATAACTATTTGATGATACTACTGTGACAGGACATCTTTTCCATTTGCCTGAAACCGTAGAATCCTCAACACATCCGCGCCACTGCTTTTCAATATCTGTACATTTCTGACAATCAAGACCTAGCGTCGGAAGTCTGATCGCCAATGTTAGTTTTTTGCTTCAGCTTCTCCTAAAGTATTAAGTCGCTCAATTTCTTCCACGATCTCATCACGGATGCCTGCAGGAATACTAAAAAGCAAATCTTCCCGAATAACGTTACAACTTTTTCCATTACGAAGTTTGGGAATCGTGTCAAACTTCATTTCTTTTTTTGTCTCCGGATTGATCAAGCCGGAAATATTTTTAATCCCAAACCTCAGCAACTCAATCTTGCTACGATTAAGTTTAAGCGTTGTTTTCGCCATCTTTGTTTCTGATCCTGAACCCGCGTGAAACTCTGTCACCTCATCCATAATATCAGCCCACAAATCCGCATTAATAAAACCTAAATGAAAAACAGTAGGATTTTCTGATTCCCTGTCACACTTCGGAATATACTCAATTATTTTATTAATATTTATCGCTGTAATACCCATATTTTCACCTCTCCAGTAATTTAATTTTTATAAATATATTACGTACACGTTAACGTAATTTCATCATTGCCCGCGTCTGTTGCTTTACCCAACGCGATAGGGATGTTTAAAACAAGCGTTCCGTCGCCATCCTCGATCTGAATGTTTGTATAGTTAAGATTGAGGGCAATGGTTAATTTATTTCCTGTTGTACTACCAATAACAATGCTTGCCGCAACTTGGGTGTTTGCCTTCCATTTTGCCAAAAAGTCATAGGTTGCTTTTGATTCAGCTTCGATGATAAGGTTTCCTGTTGGCTTACGTTTGCCTAACATAAATCCGGCAACTCCAGTGGCTGCTTTCATGTCCGTACGTTTGATAATAGGTTGCCCCATATCAATATTAAATTCACGGAGTAAAAACGTTGTGACAGAATCTAACGAAAATGTAATTCCCATAGACTGTGGTTGAGAATTAAAGTTGGATCCAAACTGAGGCGTCACAATCGAAGAGTCCGCGTCCGCTTGATAAACTCCTTGCATATCTGAAGAGAAAATAACCGGTTCTCCAAGTTTCCCGGCAATTTTCAAATTTCCAACACTTCCGGCCACCTTATAAAGCAAACCATCAACATAAATATACTCAAACCCTGTCTTAAGGCTTGACGAAGCCGGAGTATAGACAACACTTGTACTGGCATTGATTGTTTCCAAAAACCCGCAAGCCTCTAATAAATCACCAATACGTGGAGGGGTATCAACGGCCCCGCCACCATAAAAAGGCGTTGAAATAGAAAACTTTGTTGAATGCTCTCCAATCAATGGAGACAATCCACTTAAACCATCCAAAGGATTGACCCTTTCAATGATATTAGCATCATACTCTGGAACAACCGGCTCCATGATCGCAATGGCATTGGCTGATGCTGTTGGTGTTGGATCAACCCCCTCTGTGGCCTCTTCTTTAAGTAATACAACATTTCTATCCGGTAGTTTCTTCCCCATGGTATAAACCTCCTCAATTAATTAAAAATTTAAAAGTTCGTTTTTGGATCACCTGTTAAATGTTTATAAACAACCTCAAGCGTAACTAAAGCCTGAGAATAAGACTGTCCCTCTGATACAGGGAACGGATCAACCGTTGAAACAACCGTGTTGTCAGCTAACCCGCTGCGCTGATAATCTGCCATAACCGCTTTTTCGATATCATTGGCAAAACTAGTCATAAGCTGATCAGTTGAGCCTGGATATTTTGTTTTGTCATGAACAAAACCTAACTCAAGAACAACGCTCAACTTACAACGTGTCACAAGCGACGGCATATATTCTTTCTGCTCACTCCCCGTGTAAATCAAAATAAAAGGCAAGACTGCTTTATCATTTCCATGCTGCTCCCAACGCTGAACAGATTCAATATTATTATCATAACCATTACTCATCTTTATCCGCTTCAAAACCTCTTCAATGTCCGCGATAACCCTCTCTTTAACACTCGTATTCCCTGTTTGATTGGCCATTACAATGACTCCAATGTCCGGTCTAATGCTTTATTAATACGGTTAATTCTAAAATTTTCTAAATCATCCCATACGTCAAAAAACCCTAACCTTGATTTTAATTGAACTTTATCTTTCAAAACAAAAACAGGGATAATATCTTTATCTCCCTTTAATCGCCTAAACAAAATTTCCTTGCCTAATTTTGTTTTAATTTCAAAGAAACCCTTAACACTGCCCAAATTACCTCTATTAAAACGTTTTTTTATGCGACCCTTTTTCGTAAAGAATTTTTCATTTTTACTTTTAGCAGCTGGGATAGGTATCGCTAATCTCTGACCGTCTAATGCTTTATCTGGTCCTCCTTTTTGATGTTTGATTGCGACCGGCGATTCAGACCAAATCTTCATACCCATATCTTTAATATCCTGTGTAACAAATGAAGTCCTTCTAAATGTTTTAAAAAGTTTTATCGAATACTCCTGAATACCTGGCGATCCTTTTAATCTCTCCGAACGGATTTTTTTTAAAAATTTCCTGCCAATATTATCCAGCGCGTCGCCCATCTGAATCTTGGTCTTACGAGGAAACAACCGTGCCATTTTATCAAATCTCTTTGTATCAACTTCTACACTTACAACCTTACTCACAATAAAATCTCCTATTTAACACAACGTAACGTCCATGTTGTATCATCATTCTTAACAATCTCAGCAACCCGCCAAACGATCGCCGCTTGTCCAACAAATTCCGGAACTTTAACCGTATCTTGCCCTGTTTCTCCTGTATTGATGGACGTCATCCCATTAGTCGCATGATTCGCAATTAATATCTCAATCTCTTTTCCTGCAAAATCGCCTCCTTCTTGTCCATGATCCAATCTTCCGCGTTCAACAATAGCTTTAATAGTTTTTTCTGTGCTGGACTTATCCACATACGTAATCGACTCGCCAAATTCATTAACGTTTAAAATCGTATTAGCCATGTCCACCGCTTGTATAGTTTTAAAAGTCATAATTTATTAATCTGATTTATTATTTTTTTTAATATGATTCCTTTGTCGCGGTCAAGGGTTTAGAAAAGCTAGACATCTTTATTCTTGGCCTTTCCATAATTCCCGCCGAGAACATTAATAATATCGTATAATTTTTGAACAATTTTATCATCAGACTTATTTTTTGTCTGTGTTGCTATGACAGAAAATAATCCCAGCGCCGCGAAACCTATTTGAATATAGTCCATGTCATTCTCCCTTTTCGCCTGAAATCGTTAACTTCCATCCTCTTGAATCTTTAGGACATTGATAATCACAAAATCCTTGATAAGTACATTTCGGATTAGAACTTGTGCCTGATATTTTATAATCGCAATAACTGCCGTTGCATGTTTTATTTCTCATTCCCATCAAACTCTAAATACTCCCCGTTATGATCTCCGATTGATTTAACTGCCTGAGCAAACATTAAATTTTCAAGACCCTCTTCCGGCAGGGCTTTCAATTTTTGTTTTACCCATTTTAAAAAATCTTCTTGGAATCTTTCTCTAGTAATTATCATTTCAGCCCCACCTTAATCGCAATATACCCGACGACAACAGCTATAACAGCTCGATATACAAAATTCACAATGCTATCCCTTTTGCTTTTTTGCCGCTGGATCCATAACTCATGATATTCAACCTTTGCCACAACCCCAATCTGACCGTTGCCGTTAAGAATTTTCTTAATATCTTTTACGTCGGTTTTGATTTCCTGAAGATCGGTCATTTTTGTCTATCTCCTCGCCCCTATCACCCCAAGCCCCAGGGCAGTCACAATTTTGCTTAATAAAGAGTCCGACTTACTGCTATATTTATATTCCTCGTCGCCTTTTTTGTAACTCATATCAATTGATTTGGAAGAATGAAATTCAACGCGGTTTGTTAATACTGTTATTGATGGATCTTTGAGCCCTTTAATTGATGCACAGCCTGTTAATACAAATAATGCACTTAATAGTAGATATTTCATTCTAAATCCTTTCTTCTTTTTAGGGATACTAATTCCCAGCATGATATTTTATCCTTTGGAGCTCCAGGTATTCTTCCTCTAAAAAATTCACAATCATTAAAATCATTAAGAAAAGCATCGTTTCTTTCTGGATCAAGAAAAATCCATTTTCTATCTTTTTCAATCCACATAACCTTTACAATTTTTGTTTGCGAATCCATGATCCCTCCATTCTATAGTCCTTTATTTAACTTAATTTGACTAATTATTTCAGATTTGGATATCCTCATACTGGAGGTAACTTTTTTATTGTACAACTTTAAAAAGGCTATGAATTTATCTTTATCACTCGACTCAAAAGTTTCTATTCTAGTTCTCTCTATACTTTTTTGAGCTGCAGTATTCGCTATTGCCAAGTCAATCTTTTCTTGTGCTGTAAGTTCGACAAGTTTTCCAGACACTATTTTTAAATACTTTCTTGAATTTGTTTTTAATAATTTCTTAGCCTCGTTATACTTAGCCATATCTTTATCGCTGAAATAAAGACACCCTGCTTTTGGATTCCCAGATAAACTAAAAAATGTTATTTTTCCTGATCCATCATGACAAACAGGAATACCCGCGAATGCTTGAGATGTTGTTAATAGTAAAATTATGAATATTAGTTTTTTCATCTGGCTCCTCCTGAAATTTTTATTGGTGGTCCGTCACTATTAACAGTCGCTCCCGTTATCGTCTGTGACAGATTACTTGAGCTTATATCCATAAACGCTGAATCAGTGCATAGTATCAATCCATTTGTAATTGAGCATGGTTTAAAATATTCCTCAGCAATTTCTACGTCTGTCAATTTCCGGTTCCAAGCTCTGCACCAAGCTATTTGTGCATTAAAATAAGTAGTCGAACTTACTTGACTGCCAATAGTAAATTTCATACTAGCGGTGTTATTAGCTCCGGCAACATGAACAACTTGAGTTGTAGTGACCGGAGATCCATTCCAAAAAAATTGACCTGTGCCAGAAGACCCCGCATAACCAAAGGCTATTGTATACCATTGCCCAGAAGAAAATCCTTGAGTTGTGTCACTTAATGTATAAGAAAAAGCACCTTTACTATCACTAACCCAATTATTATTGCCTCCTTCCCAGCCAATTCTGAATGCCCTAGCACTGTCCCCAGAAACATTAGCTCGTACAATCAACTCTTGGTTTGTGGCATCCGTATCACTAAAATCAGGATTAAACGAGCACATCACTGTATATTGGGAAGCTGTTGCAAGAGTGTTGGTATAAGCAATATCATCATTTATTCCGTCAAAATCGTAACTCGCTCCACCAAAACAAATAGAACAAGATAATAAAAATATTATTAAACTATGAACGAGGTATTTCAACACTGGCTCCTATCAGGCTTGCATCGCCCACTAAAGTATCGCTTGCATTATTAGCATCTCGACAAAACACTCCATGAACATTATCATTTGCAGTCCATCCTAAATTTGCTAATGTTTCTGTCCATGAGGTTATGGTAATTAAATTAATGGTGCCTTGGACTGCATCCGCGGCTGCTGCTTCTGTGATCAAAGAAGAATCCCATGACTCACCTTCTGTATCTCCTCCGGTATGCCTAAAATCCCACATAATATTTCCAGAAGTAGCTGTTCCTGAGTACCAGAATATTCTGAAGGTGATCGTGGAACCACTTGTTACATCACTGGGAACTTTAAATTCCACCGCGCGACATTCGTCTACAGAATCATCATACAATCCAACTAAACGATCCACATTTGTCCCAGTATCTTTACTGATTGGAGCAATGGAATCTCCAGCTTCCAACGGAAGCATATCTCCAGCTGACCAATATAGTTCTTTCACCGAATTTGTATCTGTACCACTCCCTCCATCTCCTTGCAAAGCCCACGTATTCGTGGATTCACAAAGATAAAATCTCTGCCCACTCGTTGCATCTGTATCCATATATTGCTGACCTACTACGCACGTTACTGGGAGAGTAGTTGAGTGTGGTATTTCTATAGATGCCACACCAAAATCATAAGCCCCCGTTCCAATATCTCCAGTATTGGATAAAAAAGAATCATCGACATTACAAACACCCCCCGAACAAGTGAGATTAGTTCCTCCAGATCCATTAATCTCCTGCTGGACAAAAGATGTCGTTGCAATTGC
>CAZIRV010000016.1:0-25573 GCA_964541845.1 uncultured Planctomycetales bacterium | reverse complement strand
TATATATAATGATACCAATTCCACTAATTAATTCCTGATATTAATTTATTTGTATCGACAATGTTATGATCAAATAAGCTTTTTAAATGAGTCTTTATTTTCTGTAATTGGTATAACCGTTCCCGGCACATCCCTTTCAGGTACAAATTAAAACATAAATTTTGATTGTACAAACAAATTTGTGCGCCGGGAATGGTTACAAAAATTGATATAAACTAATTTTTGACTATTAAATTGCTTTATGCTACTTTATTCGGATGATTAAAGAGAATATTTTGTCTGTTAAGGGGGATATTTCATTGGTTTGTGAGCGATTGGGGCGAAATCCTGATGAGGTTGTTTTCATTGGCGTGACAAAATACGCGGAAGCGGTACAGGTTAAAGAGGTTGTGGCAGCAGGGGTTAGGCATATTGGAGAAAATAGGGTTCAGGATGCTAAGGCGAAATTTACAGCGCTTGATAATTTAAAGGGAATAACAAAGCATTTGATTGGGCATTTGCAGACTAATAAAGTTAAAGAAGCTGTGGAGTTATTTGACTTAATCCAGTCCGTGGATAGCTTAAAAGTTGCGCGAGAGATTGAAAAACAGTCCGCAAAATTTAATAAAGTGATGGATATTTTGATTGAGGTGAATGTTTCCGGCGAAGAACAGAAATATGGTTTTGTTCCGGAAGATGTTATGGCTGCAGTTAAAGAAATGAGTAGTTTCGCGCATGTACGGATTTTGGGATTAATGACCATGGCTCCGATGCTTCAACAGAATGTTGCAGGTCAGAGTTTCGATAGAATCGTCGGGGATTCTTTTGTGGAAGACAGGGATGTTATTCGTAATTGTTTCCGAGGTTTGAAAAAGTTATTTGAAGAGATTAAGTGTGCGTATTCAGATGATTCTAATATTAATATGAAATATTTATCCATGGGCATGACCGCGGATTATGAAATCGCCTTAGAAGAAGGGGCAAATATGGTTCGTATTGGAAGAGCGATGTTTGCTTGAAGCCTTAGAGACGGATTCTCCAATCTTAGGATCCAAATTATGAAAAAAACAATTGGTATTATTGGTGGTGGTAATATGGGAGCGGCGATTATTGGTGGAATTGCCAAGAAGTATTCTGTTGCTGTATGCGAACAAGACAAAGGACGTTGTCAGCTTTTGAAACGTAAATTCAAGATTGTGATTCAGGATTTACCAACGATTTTAGCGAAAAATTGTATTATTATTTTAGCCATAAAGCCACAAGGGTTTGATTCGTTATTAGCCGAAATGCGGGAACACATTACAGAGCGGCATTTGATTGTTTCTATTGCCGCGGGGATTTCAACGCGATATATGGAGAAAAGACTTTGGAATAAAAGTAAAGTGATTCGTTCGATGCCGAATTTTCCGGCCCAAATTGGGGAAGGAATGACCGCTATTTGCAAAGGGCGAGAGGTTAATAGAACCGATTTAAGTTTGGTTTGTAAAATTTTTGATCATGTTGGCAAAACGGTTATTGTTGATGAAAAATGGATGAATGCGGTCACAGCAGTCTCAGGAAGTGGGCCGGCCTATATTTTTCTTTTTATGGAATGTTTTATGAAGGCGGCGCGATCGTTAGGACTTAAAGAGAGCTTGAGTCGGGAATTAGTAATACAGACATTACGGGGGAGTTTAGATCTGTTAGAAAATCAGGAAGAAGACGCGGGGGTTTTGCGTGAGAGGGTCACCTCAAAAGGAGGTACAACACAAGCGGCTATGGATGTATTTAAGAAAGGTTCATTTGAGAAAATTTTTAAAGATGCTCTTAAGGCGGCAGCCAAAAGAGCAAAGGAATTAGAAAAATAGGAGAATATCATGGCTAAAGTCGGTATTATTGGGGGGAGTGGTTTATATGAAATGGAAGGGATTGAAAATATTGAGGAGGTTACGATTGTTGATACGCCTTTTGGCCAACCTTCGGATAATTTTATTACAGGAATTTTTCATGGGGTAGAGGTTGTTTTTTTAGCGCGTCATGGACGGGGACACCGTATTTCTCCCAGTGAAATTAATTACAGAGCGAATATTTTTGGCATGAAGAAAATGGGAGTCGACGCGATTCTTTCTGTTTCAGCCTGCGGAAGCCTTAAAGAAGAAATTAAACCGTTAGACTTTGTCGTTCCGGATCAATTTGTTGACAGGACAAATAAAGACAGAGAATCAAGTTTTTTTACAGAAGGCATTGTGGCGCACGTTGCTTTCGCGGAGCCCTTTTCTGAAGAATTAAGGAAGATATTGATTGAAGGGGCTAAAAAAACAGAGGTGACGGTGCATGAAAAAGGAACCTATATTGTTATGGAAGGGCCGCAGTTTTCAACGCGGGCGGAGTCTCATTTGTATCGGAGTTGGGGTATGGACATTATCGGGATGACGAATTTAACAGAAGCGAAACTGTCCCGTGAGGCAGAAATTTCTTACGCGACATTAGCGGCGGTTACAGATTATGATTGTTGGCATGATACGCATGATTCTGTGACCGTGGACATAATTATCGAATATTTGACCAGGAATGTCAAGAAGGCCAAAGAAATTTTAAGATATGCTATTCCTGAGGTAGGAGAGTTAGAATCATTTAGTGCCGCTAACGCGCTTGAACACGCGATTATTACGGATCGATCCAGAATCCCGGAACAGACAAAAAAACATTTAGAAATTATTGCAGGGAAGTATTTATGACAACAGAAAATACCGAAAAAATTGATTATCAAAAAACATTAAATCTTCCAAAAACTGAATTTCCTATGCGTGCTGGGTTAGCACAAAGAGAACCTCAATTTTTAGAGAAATGGGATAAGGAAGAAATTTATGCCAAGATTAGAAAAAAGTCTAAAGGGAAGAAACCCTTTATCCTCCATGACGGTCCTCCGTATGCCAATGGAAATATTCATATTGGCCATGCCTTAAATAAAATTCTTAAAGATTTTATTATTAAAATTAAAACCATGCAGCATTTTGATGCCTTGTATATTCCGGGATGGGATTGTCATGGATTGCCTATTGAACACCAGCTTTTAAAGGAACTGAAGCAGAAAAAGCACGAGGTGGATTGCGTTGACTTTCGAAAGAAAGCGCATGATTACGCGATGAAATATGTAGGGATTCAACGGGAGCAATTTCAACGGTTAGGAATTTTTGGAGAATGGGAAGAGCCGTATTTAACACTGGATTCAGAATATGAATATTGGATTTTAAAGTCTTTAAGTACCCTTACGCGAAAAGGTTATGTGTATCGCGGCTTAAAACCAGTTAATTGGTGCGCGCGTTGTGAAACAGCTTTAGCAGAAGCCGAAGTAGAGCATGAAGATCATGTGTCGCCTTCAGTTTATGTGAAGTTTAAGGTGAATAATGAAGAAGGAAAGAATATATCATTGCTTATCTGGACAACAACGCCATGGACATTATTGGCTAATGTAGCCGTAGCTGTGCATGCAGGGTTTCAATATTCATTTGTTGATATTGGTGAAGAAGTTTTGATTATAGAATCTTCTTTAAAAGAAAAGGTTTTGGGGAAGGCCGGTATTACGGATTTTAGGGTTTTAGATGAGGTTTCAGGGGAGGAATTGACAAAACTGAGATATGATCATCCTTTTGGAATGAAGACCAATTGTTGTGTGGTTACAGCGGATTATGTAACTAAGGAAGATGGTACAGGTTTAGTGCATACAGCCCCAGGGCATGGACAGGATGACTTTGAGACGGGAAAGAAAAATAATTTGGATATTCTCATGCCGGTTAATGACTATGGTGTTTATACACAAGAGGCTGGAAAATATGCCGGAACACATGTGTTTAAGGCCAATGATAAAATCATTGAGGATTTAAAGGCTCGTGGAGAATTGTTCGCGAATGAAGATATTGGGCATTCGTATCCGCATTGTTGGCGATGCAAATCACCTATTATTTTTCGGGCGACAGAGCAGTGGTTTTTACGGATTGACCATGAAGGGTTACGCGCAAGATTACAAGAGGTTATAAAGAACGATGTTCAATGGATTCCGGAATCAGGACAGGAACGCATTTTAGGGATGGTGACAGGGCGCCCGGATTGGTGTTTATCCCGACAGCGTTATTGGGGCGTTCCCATTCCGGCTGTTGCCTGTAAAGGTTGTTCAGGACATCATAAGTTATTTGAGGAAGTTATTGATAAATTCGCTGAAGCTGTGAAAATCGTGGGAACGAATGTCTGGTTTGAGAAAGATATTAAGGAGTTTTTACCGGAAGGATTTGTTTGTCCGGATTGTGGTCAATCAGAATTTGAACGGACACATGATATCCTGGATGTATGGTTTGATTCCGGGATTAGCCATCAGTCTGTAGTAAAAGCGCGGTTAAAGCAGGAATTACCCATTGATCTTTATCTGGAAGGATCAGATCAGCATCGTGGATGGTTTCAATCTTCTCTTATTCCTGCTGTGGCCATGGAGAATAAATCTCCATTTAAGGCGGTTTTGACCCATGGTTTTGTGGTTGATGGTAATGGGCGTAAGATGTCTAAGTCTCTCGGCAATGTTATTTCGCCGGCAGATATCATTAAGCAAGGTGGCGCTGATGTTCTTCGTTTATGGATCGCATCCAGTTCCTATAATGAAGATATTCGTATTTCCAAAGAGACTTTGGCGCGTGTCAGCGATGCTTATCGGAAAATTCGTAATACAGTTCGTTATTTATTAGGAAACCTTAATGGGTTTGTGCCGGATGAGCATACCGTGACCTACAAAAATCTTCTGGAAATAGATCAATGGGCACTCTATCGATTGAGTGCAACTATTGAAAAAATTAAGAATTATTTTAATGATTATGAATTTGCAAAAGTCTACAAATGCATCTATACTTTCTGTAATGAGGACTTGTCCAGTTTTTATCTTGACATCCTCAAGGATCGTTTGTATACTTCGTCCTCAAATTCGGTAGAACGCAGATCAGCACAAACTGTTCTTTTTCATATACTTAACCACTTGGTCAGAATCCTTGCGCCGATTTTAAGCTTTACGGCTGAAGAAATTTTTTGGGCGATGCCCAAGCAGGGAAATACACAGGATGTGGGCAGTGTTCATTTGTTATCATGGTTGGATATTCCTGAAATTTGGCATAATTTAGCGATTGGTGATAAATTTAAGCCTTTAGTGACGTTGCGATCGTATATTTCAAAGGCATTAGAAGATAAACGTGGTGAAGGGATTATCGGAAGTTCTCTTGAGGCTAAGGTGACGATTAATACGGCTAGTGAACACCATTTTAAATATTTGACAGAGAACGAAGTCTTTTTACCCGTAGCATTTATTGTGTCGCAAGTGGAAGTTAAGCGTGTTGAAAATCTTGAGAAGGGGTTGAGCGAAGAGTTTGCTAAAACAGAAGTTAAGATTGAAAAAGCTGATGGTCAAAAATGTGACCGTTGCTGGAATTTTAAAATAGAGCTTGGCCATAATACAGAACATGAAACATTGTGTGCCCGCTGTGCAGTAATTGTAAAGGAGTCAGAATAATGCCACATAAGAAAATAGAAGAAAAAAAACTGGATCAGTACAAAAAAATTCTTTTAAAACTTAAAGAAGATCACGTGCGTGATATTAATAGTATGTCCAAAAACCCCGGTTCTTCGGCCAATGAATCTAGTGATGTTTCCGGGCATGTTCAACATATGGCGGATGTCGCAACCGATATGTATGACCGGGAGTTTAGTCTCGGCTTGGCTTCAACGGAACGAGAGGTTCTTACCAAAATAGATGAAGCGCTTAAACGCATTGAAGAAAAATCTTATGGAGCTTGTGTAGAATGTGAAAAGCCTGTTCCGGTAGCGCGTTTAAAAGCGATTCCTTATGTAGACACATGCTTAAAATGTCAGGAAAAAATTGAAGAAGAAGGGCGATGAAGAAGTCGACCACACGTCCGCAGGTTGATGGATTCCTTGCTCTGATCATAACATTTTTAATTGTTCTTATTGACCGCATTACAAAAATGTTTTTCTCTGATTTGCTTTCCCATGGAGAGTCTCTTCCTATCATCAGAAACGTTCTTCACATGACTCTTGTTCATAATACAGGGATTGCGTTTGGTTTTTTCAAAGATTATGGAGCCGTTTTTATTGTTATTCCGATTATCGCAATAATTTTACTTGTTTTTAATATTTATTATTATCGTCAAAATAACGAGGCTTTAAGCCGTACATATATTATCGCGTTTTCTCTTATTTTAGGAGGCGCGATTGGTAATCTTATTGACCGTATTAAGTATGGCCATGTTATTGATTTTATTGATTTTCGGATATGGCCGGTATTTAATATCGCTGACAGTGCTATTACTATTGGAGCCGTGATTGTAGCATTCAAATGTTTCCAGTTATCCTCAAAATAGGTCCTCTAAGTATTTATTCTTATGGCGTGATGCTCGCTGTCGCGGTCATCGTGTGCTCATTTTTTTTAAGCCGTGAATCCCGGCGGATCGGGATTGATCCGGAAATGATTTTTGATCTTGTATTTTGGATCGTGTTAAGTGGTATTTTAGGCGCGCGGTTGTTTTTTATTCTTCTTAATCTTCCTTTTTTTCTACAGAATCCGTTAGAAATAATTATGATTCAACATGGGGGGCTAGCCTGGCAGGGGGGGCTTGTTGGGGCAAGTTTAACGGGAATTGTATTTATTCGAAAAAAAGGTTGGCCGCTTTTAAAAACATTAGACCTTGTGGCCCCGTATGCCGCCTTGGGGCAATCTATTGGCCGTATAGGATGTTTTTTAAATGGATGTTGTTATGGTAAACCGGCTCCCTGGGGAATTTATTTCCCAGTCCATGACGCGCGCCTTCATCCCACGCAACTGTATGCATCGGGAGGGCTTTTTCTTATTTTTCTTGTTCTAAAATTTACCCAAAAGCGATCATCTAAACTTCGCGAATCTGGTGCGCCTGAGTATGTTGATGGAAAAATTTTTGTTCTTTATTTGCTTTTAGCCTCTGCCTGGCGTTTTATAGTGGAATTTTTTCGTGCGGATCATAGAGAAATATTTTTTAGTTTAAGTATTTTTCAATTAGTGTGTTTAGGGATTACAGGAGTAGCATTATATGTTACAACACGTCTTCAAGGTTCACCCAAAAAATAATCAGGAGCGTTTGGATGTTTTTTTAACGCAGAGTTTATCGGACGCGCCTTCACGAAATTTTGTTAAAAGGCTTATTGATGGGGGGCATGTTCGTGTGAATGAGGTTCTTTTTAAAGCGCACCATAAAGTTAAAGAAGGACAGGAAGTCCAGGTTTTTATTCCGGATGATTTTTTAACCCCACAGTACGCGGCTCCGGAAAACATTCCATTAGATGTTTTTTATGAGGACGATTATTTGTTGGTGATTAATAAGCCTATTGGAATGACGGTTCATCCATCTAAAGGGAATCATAGAGGAACATTGGTTAACGCGCTGTTGCATTATTCTGTCAGTCTTTCTGATGTTAATGAAGAAATGAGGCCAGGCATTGTGCATCGTTTGGATAAAGAGACCTCGGGGCTAATCCTTATTGCCAAGGATAATATTACCCATACGAAATTGGCTAAACAATTTCAGCGGCGTGAGGTGAAGAAAAGGTACATTGCCTTGGTCCAAGGAGATGTTGAATTTGATGAGGGACGCATTGATGCCCCTATTGGGCGGCACCCACGGTATCATGAAAAAAAGCAGGTTCAATTTAATTTAAAAGCAAAAGAATCTGTCACCTATTACAAAGTTCTTAAGCGGATTAAAGACGTTACGCTGTTATCGTTATTTCCAAGAACAGGCAGAACACATCAATTGCGTGTCCATATGCAATATCTCAAGCATCCCATTTTGGGGGATGATAAATATGGCAAAAAAAATAGTTTTTCCCGTTTAGCCCTTCATGCCCAATCCATTGGGTTTAAACATCCGGGAACAAAGAGGTATTTAGAACTTTCGATTAAACCACCGGAGGAGTTTTTGGAAAGGGTTGAAATTCAATAATGATACTTTACTTATAAATATTTTTAGATAAAATGATTGTAACCCCTCCTGAGTAGTTATAATATTTAAATGATAACTCCTCTTTTTTTAAAGAGGGGAAATTTATAAACAAAGAGGTTTTAAAATGAAAATGAATTCTTCTGGAAAAGTAATGACAATTTTTTTAGTTATTATGGCTATTTTATTGGTTTCTCTGACAGCCATTTCGATTTTTATTTTTCAAAAAGAAAAAGAAAAACGTATTGAAGTGGAAGGTTCCTTAAAAAGGAATCAGGATGACGTTATTAAATTTAAAGCGGAGATACGGGAAATTAAGCGAAAAAATTTTTTATTGCAGGAGAAAAATAAAGAGGGTGATGAAAAGATTAATAGTTTGCTGGACGAGTTAGAACTGGAAAAGGGTTTGCGCGAAGAAGTTAGGCAAGAAAACGGGGTTCTTAAAGAAAAGGCAGAAGAAGCGGCAGGGACAAATAAAAAATTACAAGAAGAATTGGCTAAAAATTTAGAAAAATCCAGGAAAAAATTTTTGGATTTAGAAGGAAAATTTAAAGGGGAAATTTCTAAAGCAAAAGAGATAAAGAAGGCCAATGAAGATTTGAAAAAAATTAACAAGGATCTGAAGTCCAGGAATGTTCAGCTGGAAGCAGAAGTTAAAACGGCTAAAGAAGCAAGGAAGACTCCGGAAGTAGAAAAAAATGTGGATATTGCAACAAAGTCCGTTGTTGAGAAGTCAACTCCTTTGGTGAATAAAAATAAAAATGGGGTTGAATTAGATCCTATTGTTGTTGTTCCTGCTGAATTAAAAGAAGAAAAAATGATAAAAACCTCCAGGATGGAAAAGAAGTTAAAGTCGGAGTCTGTGATGCCATCGTCCGTTGATTTGCCGGAAGGGAAAATATTGAGTATTGATAGAGAAACAGAATTTGTGATTATTAATATTGGAAAAAAAGATGGTATTGGAATAGGGCAGATAATGTCCGTTTATCGTAAAGGAGAATATATTGGCGATATTAAAGTGACGCGTATCCAGTCGGAAATGTCAGCTGCCGATTTTATCCTTCCGCTTTCCAGCCATATTGTTCAGAAAAATGATCAGGTTATGGCTAAGTAATGTTCCTCATCGTAAAGCCCTCCCCGGATTTAAAAGGAAAAATACAGCTTCCGGCTTCTAAGTCATATTCAATTCGGGCTTTTATGATTGCGGCTTGTGGTGGAAAGTCTGTCATTATTGATCCTTCGGATTGTGATGATGCCAAGGTCGCCATGCAAGTAGCAAGGGCTTTAGGGTTTAAGGTCATACGTTCCCAAAATAATTCGTGGATTGTTGATGCAAAGGCGCGAGCTTCCCTTCCTGCTGAAATTAATGTCAAAGAGTCTGGGACAGTTCTACGTTTTATTTTACCTCTTTTGGCATTACGCAATAAAGCCGTTAAGGTTTGTGGAGAAGGGACTTTGCTTGGACGACCCAATCAATTTTTGATACAGGCACTTCGTGAGAGGGGTGTCAAGATAAAAGGGCAAGGTAAAAAAGAGAGTGCTCCGATTGAAATAGAGCCTGGTCTTTTAAAAGGTGGAAAGATAGCCATTGATGGAACGTTGAGTTCTCAGTTTATTTCTGCTCTATTAATTACTTGCCCGCAATTAACCCAAAACACCAATTTAATCTTAAAGGGGCGAACGCTTGTTTCAACAGATTATATTACCATGACCCTTCAGGTTTTAGCTAAAAGCGGGATTCAAATTCAGCAGAAAAGTACCCGAGAATATTTTATTGAAGGAAATCAGAAATTTAAAGGGTTGCGTCGTTTTACAGTGCCATCTGATTATGGCTTAGCCGCTTTTTTAATGGGAGCGGCTATTTTGGTGAAATCGGATATAACCCTTACAGGGTGGTTGAAAGATGATTTTATTCAGGCGGATGGGCATATTCTTCCTTTACTAAAGCAAATGGGAGCGAATTTTCGAAAGACTTCGAAATTTATTCAAATCCAGGGGCCATGTTTATTAAAAGGGGGAACATTTTCTTTAAAGGATTGTCCGGATCTTGTTCCGATTATGGCTGTTTTGGCTCTTTTTGCCAAAGGCAAGACACGATTAACCAATATTAAACATGCGCGCGTTAAGGAGTCGGATCGTATTAGTGATTTACGTAAAGAGTTTTTGAAAGTGGGAGCCAAGGTCGATGAAAAAGAAAACGAACTCATTATTTATCCGCAAAACGATTATCGTCCAAACTGTTTATTAGACCCCCATCACGATCACCGTTTAGCCATGGCCTTCAGTGTCCTTGGAATAAAACTTGGTGCGCGCGTTAAAGATATCGAATGCTGCGCAAAGTCTTATCCCGGATTTGCCCGTGATTTCAAAGCCATGGGTGTAAAAGTGGGCAAGCATTAAATACAGTAGTAGGGGGCATTATTTAATGGAATGGGTATAACCCAACCGCTAATGAGAGGATATAGGATTTTATGTGTACTATTGATGATCCAATGTTTGCCTTGATGCTACGTTTTGTTGGTTATAATCAAGAAATTCCCTTTTGTGATCATGAGTTTATCCAAAAACAATTGAAAACTATACAGGAGCATATTGAAAAATTTCCTTTAGAAGAACAAGAAATACGTGCAATTGAATGGGTTGAGAAATATGCGCGTGAATATCGAAAAAGATGGGAGAAAGAAATTTTAGATAAGGAATTTTCTCGTCAAAGATGCCCGGATTGTCCATTATCTGAGATTAATATTTCGGAACATTGTCAAATTCATGGGCAATGGATGGAACTTCTTCAACAATATGTTGCTGATGAAATTGACTCTAAAAAATATATTGAAAACGCTTTGAAATTTCTTGCTCAACACAAGAAAGATATCAAAATTAAACTGAGTATGTTAGAAAAGAGAGGATAGAGTTAACGGATTAATTGAATCCATAAAATCTAACAATCGGATTGAGCGGGCACTAAAAAATAATTTTATTAATAATCTTATGGATTATTGTTTGACAGTTAAATTTTTTTTATATAATATAAATTTTATTAAATTTAGTGTTCACGGAATATCCCTTTCGGGCATAAATTTGATTGTATAATTAAAATTTATGTTTTAATTTATGCCCGAAAGGGATATTCCGTGAACGGTTATAATTTAGTTTAGGATCTTATCCTTAAGGAAATACTTATGTTACAGAAAATTATCAAGATGATTCGTAAAGCTTTTAACTATGTGTTGGGGCTTTTTTCTAATGATATCGGGATTGATTTAGGAACAGCTACGACACTTGTTTTCGTTAAAGGGGAAGGGGTTGTGTTGTGTGAACCTTCGGTTGTTGCCATTGAAAAAGACAGCAATCGTGTGGTTGCTGTTGGAGAAGAAGCCAAGAAAATGTTAGGGCGTACCCCGGGAAATATTGTAGCCATTCGTCCAATGAAAGATGGTGTTATTTCAGATTTTGAAATTACAGAGGCTATGTTGAAATATTTTATTCGCAAGGTTCATGGTCGGCAGAAGCTATTAAGTCCGGCCATGGTGATTGCGATTCCTTCCGGAATTACGGCGGTGGAAAAACGCGCGGTTCGGGATTCAGCGGAACGTGCCGGGGCGCGCTCAGTAGAGCTTATTGAGGAACCGAAAGCCGCAGCTGTTGGGGTTGGTTTACCTGTGGAAGAGGCCGCGGGGAATATGATTGTGGATGTTGGAGGTGGAACAACAGAGTTTGCGGTTATTTCTTTAGGAGGACTCGTTTACGCAAAATCCATTCGTATTGCCGGGGATGAAATGGACGCGGCCATTGTTGAGTATCTTCGTAAAACATATAATTTAATGATTGGTGAGAGAACATCTGAAGAAATCAAGATTCGAATTGGTTCGGCGTATCCTTTAGAAGAAGAATTGAATATGGATGTACGCGGGCGTGATTTGATTTCCGGTTTGCCGAAAACGATTTCTGTTACCTCAGTAGAGATTCGGGAAGCTCTCCATGATCCTGTTCAGGCTATTGTGGATGCCTCCAAATCTACTTTAGAGCAAACACCTCCGGAGTTAGCCGCTGATTTGATTGATCGTGGGATCGTGATGGCTGGGGGAGGATCGTTATTGCGTGGTTTAGATAAACGTATCGCAGAAGAAACAGGATTGCCCGTCCATATTGCGGATGATCCTTTAACGGCTGTTGTATTAGGAACCGGTCAAATGCTCAACATGTCGGCACGATTACGGCGAAGAATCGTAGTCCCTACAAAATTGGATTTTTAGGAGTTATCCGTAAACAATTTAGATAATTATTGAAGTTATACCAATTTCATTAAATAATGACCAAAATCAATTTTGCTTTTTTCGACGCTTTAGCAGCATTAAAAATAGAGCAATTATTTAATTAAGAGATTGGCTAAAAAAATTGTTCTGCCAATCTTTAAACCGGGTTTAATTCCCCGAGGCTTGCTTTGTTTGTAAATGCTTAGGTCAATACCTCGTGGGCTTGCTCCGAGGTAGTTTATTGAAATGGGCATTGATGTCTATCAAATTTAAATAAAATTTTTAACTTATTTTCGGAAAACTCTTTAACGTGTGTTTAAAAAATTCCAAAAGAATTTAATTTACCTTCTCCTTATTTTCCTTCCTTTTTATTTCTTTTTTATTCGAAATCATTCTTTTTCCAGGTTTAAATTTAACATTACTCAATTAGCTAAAGGTCCTATTTATTTGGTTTCTTTTCCATTAGGAGAGATGAAAAAAATTTTATTTTATCATCGAACTTTTGATGAATATATACGTTTGCGTAAGAATGTGGAGTTATTTAAAGCGCGGTTTGTTGGTATGGATGAAGTTATGCGTGAAAACGCGCGATTAGAAAAACTTTTAGATTTTAAGAGAAAATTAATTTATTCTTCTGTCGCGGCAAACGTTATCGGCCGTGAACCGGCGTATTGGAATTCCTCAATCCTGATTGATCGGGGACAGAAAGATGGCATTAAAGAAGGAATGCCAGTGGTTAATGCTTTGGGAGTTGTTGGTAAAGTGGCAGAGGTCAGTGAAAATCAATCCAAAGTTATTCTTTTGACTGATTCGCAATTTAGTGTGGCGGCCTTGGTTCAGCGAACCCGCGAGAGTGGATTGGTCTCCGGAACATTACAAGGCATCTGCCGTATGCGTTATATTCGTCAGGACGCGAAAGTTCAGGTTGGAGATAAAATTATTACTTCCAAGTTAAGCTTTTCATTCCCTGAAAATTTGATTGTAGGGGAAGTCACGAGTGTTCATGAAAATCCTCGTGGTCCATCCGTTGAATGCACTATTCAACCGGCGGTTTCGTTCTCACAAATTGAAGAGGTATTGGTGATTTTAAAATAAGGAGTCAAGAAAAAATAATTTCCCTGTTTATTTGATCTGTTCCTGTTTGAAATATTTTAAAAATCAGGGAAATTATTTTTTCTTGACTCATAATTATGCGAAAAGCCCTGTTTATTTCATTTTTTGTTTTTATTTTTTTTCTTATTGAATTTTTTCTTTTTAATATTATCGGGCGTGCGTTTATGCCCAATTTTCTATTGTTGCTTGTTATTTTCTTTAATCTTTCATGGGGAATTCGATACGGCCTTTTTAGTGCTATCTTAGCGGGGTTGCTGAAAGATAGTTTTAGCATAGGAATGTTCGGGATGTATACTTTTGCCTTTGCTCTTTGTGCCTATCTAATAACCGTTTTAAGTAAATATATTTATCGTAAGGGATCTATAACTTCGATGTTACTATTAGTCTTGGTGATGACGTTCATTAATGTTTGTGTTCAGTATGTATTACGTATGATGTTTATTCGCGTGAATTTTTTTCAAGTCATCCAATTTATTTTAGTTCCGGAAATTTTAACAACTTTATTAGTATCTACCATTACCTTTCAATATTTAAGAAAATGCGTCTTAAAATCATCCGTTTTTTTATCATAGGGCTATTTATTTTAATTGTTTCAGACTTGTTTTATGTTCAGGTCATTCAGGGAAGATATTTTTACCGACTGAGTAAAAATAATCGTATTCGTATTGTTCCATTAGAAGGATGGCGTGGCAGGATTAAAGACAGGAATGGCAAAATTTTGGCGGATAATCGTTTAGCTTATAATGTTGTTATTACGCCGCAGGATATTAAAGATGTTCAGAAATTATTTTCTTTTTTAAGTAAAGTTTTAGGGGTAGCCAAAAATAAACTTATCAAAATTTATCGTCGAAAAAAATTCACGCCTTTTACCCCTGTGGTGGTTTTGGAAGATATTGATCGCGAAAAAGCGATTATGGTTGAGGAAAATAAATATCGTTTTCCAAGTCTGTTTATACAGAAAGGTTTTAAACGATTTTATCCTTTGGGTGTGAACAGCGCGCATCTTTTGGGCTATGTTGGCAAAGTTAATCAGGCAAAAAAGAAGCGGTTTAGGGAGTATGGGTATTCCCCACGAAGTGTGGTTGGGTATTTGGGGACAGAGGAGTATTATGACGCGTATTTAAGAGGGGAGGAAGGAGGGCTTCAGATTGAGGTAAACAGTCGTGGGCATCAAGTACGTTTATTAAGTTTGAAGGAGCCGACCAAAGGAATAGATATTAGTTTGACGATTGACAGTAATATTCAAAAGGTTTCTCTTGAATTATTGGGAGAAAAAACCGGAGCGATTATTGTTATGGACATGGACAATGGGGAGGTTTTAGGGCTTACGAGCGCTCCTGCCTATGATCCGAATATTTTTATAGAAAGAAAAAAATATAAAGAAGCTTTCAAGGTTCTTAAAAAAGCTTCCTCACCATTTCTTAATCGCGCGATTAAAGGGGCGTTTCCTCCGGGATCTGTGTTTAAGGTTTCTGTTGCTGTCGCGGCTTTGGACAGTAAAAAAATTACGCCACAGACTTCTTATATTTGTAAGGGAGTTTATGAATTAGGGGGGACCCAATTTGGGTGTACGCATAAGCATGGTTCACAAAATTTGATTGAGTCGCTTGCGCATTCTTGCAATATTTATTATTACCATTTGGCCCAGGTTTTGGGGGCCGAGGTGATTGGAGATTATGCTAAAATGTTGGGGTTGGGAAGTTTAACACATATTGATCTTCCTTATGAGAAATCCGGATATATCCCAAGTCGCCGTAAACGTTTATTGTCCGGGAGCAGGCATTGGTATACAGGAGATACTTTAAATTTTTCTATTGGGCAAGGGGATGTTTTGACCACTCCTTTGCAACTAGTGCGTATGATGGCAACCGTTGCCAGAGAAGGAATTGTTGTTCAACCGCATGTGATCAAGTCTATTGGGGGCGTTGCAGTTGATCAATATTCTTTTGAAGAGCGTCTAAAGATTAATCCACGTGTTTTTCAAACTGTAAAAAAAGGTTTGCGTGCCACGGTTACAGATTATGCCGGAACAGCGCACATGTTAGACTTAAAAGAACTGTATGTCGCGGGGAAAACCGGAACAGCCCAGACTTCAGGGGGTAAGGATGATCACTCCTGGTTTGTTGGTTATGCTAAAGGTGATGTGCGTAACATTGCCTTTTGTGTTTTTCTGGAGTATGGCGGGTCAAGTCATAATGCCGTGTTATTATCACACCAGCTATTATTGCAAATGAAAAAAGAAGGAATGTTGTAATCGATATGAAATTTGATTTAAATAAAAAAATTTGGATCTACACACTTGCCATTATTGGTTTTGGGTTAGTGGCCCTGTATAGCGCCTCTTTTCAAAATGTGCGTGTACCGCAAAAAATTTTCTATGATCAACTTATCTGCGCGGGTGTTGGAGTTTTGATTATGCATTTTTTAAGTAAGGTGGATTATCGACGATTTTATGATGTCGCGTATATTTTTTACATTTTAAATATTATTTTATTAATTTATGTTCTTGTGAGTGGGCGCAATGCCTTGGGCGCGCGACGTTGGATGGTGCTGGGAGGGATCAGTTTTCAGCCATCGGAAGTCAGTAAGCTGGCACTTATTTTAATGTTAGGACGTTATTTTAGTAATCGTCGCCCAACGCTTTCTTTTAATTTTCGTAATAAAGCCCAAGTGGTTATACGGGAGCTATTATTTCCATTTTTTATCACAGTCCTTTCTATGCTCCCTATTTTTAAACAGCCTGACTTAGGAACTTCATTATTACTTTTTGGAATATTTTTTGTTATGCTTTTTGCCAGCGGCCTGGAATATCGCTATATATTTGGTTTTTTGGGACTGTGTTTTTCTGTGGTTCCGTTTGCCTGGAGCATTTTAAAACCTTATCAGAGGGGACGGCTTCTTGTTTTTCTTAATCCAAACATAGATCCTTTAGGGGCTGGGTATACGATTATTCAATCAAAAATTGCTATTGGGTCAGGACAGATATTTGGCAAAGGCTGGCTTTCAGGAACGCAAAATCAACTAAACTTTCTTCCGGAACGCCATACAGATTTTATTTTTTCAGTTATTGGGGAGGAATGGGGTCTGGCAGGAACGGTGCTATTGGTGTGTCTCTATTTTTTTCTTGTTCAAACAGGAATGGATATTGCTGATCGGATAAAAGATAAATTTGGAATGTTGGTTGCCGTCGGAATCACGGCTATTCTCGCGTTACAAATCATTATTAATATTGGTATGGTTTTGGGAATGTTTCCGATTGTCGGACTGACACTTCCTTTTATTAGTTACGGGAGGTCATCCTTTTTAATTTTTATGGTAATGATGGGGATTCTTCTTAACATAAGTCGAAGAAGAACAATTTTTTAAAGAACTAATTAGTTTCACTTAGTAATTGTTAACTTTTAATAAGTGTAGTAAAATTAACCGATTAATAGGTTATGACAAAATGAAAGATTTAAAGAAAACAACTAAAAAGCAGCTTGGAGAATTAATGGTGGAACGTGGGGTTATTACGCACGAACAGATTAATGCGGCTCTGGAATATCAAAAGGAACATAATAAACTTTTATTGGGAGAAATTTTAGTGGAGTTGAATTTTGCGACAGAAAAGGATATTGCCCAGGCGCTCACCTGTCAGTATGGATTTCCTTATCTGCCATTATTGAATTATGAAATTGATAAGGAAGTCCTTGACGCGGTTCCGGAGAATATGTGCCGTGATTTTTGTCTGGTTCCTATCGATAAAATTGGAAATAATTTGACGGTGGCTATGTCAAATCCTTTAAATGTCTATGCCGCGGAGCAAATAGAAAATTTTACAGGATGTAATATCCAGGTTTTTGTCAGCACATCGACGGATATTAAACAATCTATTGAAAAATATTTTACAATGGCATGATGGCTAGGAGATCGTTTGGGTGCATCCCGATTTTGTGGGTACTTTTCATCAGAAAGTGTCTTTGCGAGTCCCGCTTTTTGGGACGAAGCAATCTTAGAGATTGCCGCGTCGGCTTGAACAAAATGAACGCCTTCTCGCAATGACACCTCCGGAGGGAACCCACAAAACTGGGATGCACCCGATCGTTTGATAAATTTCATTCTATCTCCATAATATAGTATAGTGGCAGTTCATCGTCGGAATATGAGAAAAATATTGCCTCAAAAAATGATATGAAACTTATCAAGCCGACTACTAGTTTAAAAGAACGCCTCAAAGAGATACTTATTCGTGATAAGCTTATTTCTCAAGAGGACCTCCGGAAGGCTCTTAGTGAACAGGAAAAGTCCGGAGGGGAGTTAAGCAAAATTCTTGTTAAGCTTAAGATTGTCAATGAAGACACCCTCACGCAGGTTCTCAGTGAAGGGCTTGGAATCCCCCCTATAAATATTACCCGTTTGAAAATTGATCCGGAGGTTATTAAAAATATTCCAAAAGGCATTGCTGAAAAGTATCAGGTTATGCCTATTTCTTTGATGGGAGATCAGCTAACGTTGGCTATGGCAGATCCTTTAAATATTTTCGCGATTGATAACATTAAGGCGCTTACGGGATATACAATCAGTCCTATCATTAGTCGATATAAAGATATTGAAGAGACGATTGAGAAATATTATTTAAAAAAAGAAGATGGAAAAAAATCTGCCGAAATTCTGGATTCAATTATTCAGGATATCAAGGAGACTGAGGATCTTGAACTTGTTAAAGGTTTTTCAGATTCTGAATCAGATAAGGGCTCTGTTGAAGAAATCAAGGATGAAGCCCCTATTATTAAATTGACAGACTCCATCATCCAGCAAGCTGTGGCAGCTAAAGCGAGTGATATTTTTATTGAACCTTTAGAGGATGCTGTACGCGTACGTTATCGAGTTGATGGTGTTATTCGGGAAATTGATCGATTTTCAAAAGTACTTCATTTCCCCATTATCTCGCGCATAAAAGTTATTTCTAGCCTGGATATTTCTGAACACAGACTCCCACAAGATGGACGATTTAAAACCATTACCTCTGATGGGCATGAGGTGGACTTTCGGGTTAATGTTCTTCCAACAGCTATTGGAGAAAAGGTCGTTTTACGTATTTTGGATCAGGAGAGTTCTGTTTCCGGTATAGATGATTTGGGCTTTGAAGAAGAATCGTTAGTTCGGTTAAAGGAATGTGCTGTAAAGCCACATGGGCTCATTTTAACCTGTGGACCAACGGGAAGTGGAAAAACAACAACATTATATTCTATTTTAAAGTATGTGGATTCACCGGAAAAGAATATCGTAACGGTCGAGGACCCTGTTGAATATCAGTTAAAGGGCGCTAATCAGGTGAATGTGAAACCTATTTTGGGATTGACATTTTCTGTCTGCTTGCGGTCAATTTTACGTCAGGATCCGGATGTTATTTTGATTGGAGAAATTCGGGATGCCGCTACATTAGATATTGCGGTTAAGGCTGCTTTGACGGGACATCTTGTTTTGAGTTCCCTCCATACAACAACAGCCGCCGGTTCTATTGTGCGGATGATGAATATGGGGATTGAACCATTTTTAATTTGTTCATCGGTCGTGGCGATTGTGGCTCAACGGCTTTTGCGTCGGATTTGCCCACAATGTAAGGAGTCTTATATTGTGCCGGATGGGGTCGCGGAAAAAGTCGGTTTGGCAAAATTTACGCGGAACACAGGAATTGAATTGTCTCGGGGTAAGGGGTGTAAGCATTGTTTAGAAACAGGATATAAAGGGCGTGTTGGCATCACAGAAATTCTTTTATTTTCCCCACGCATTAAGGAGGGGATATTAGGTAGAATAGGAGAGGTTAAAATTAAAGAAGAAGCACGCGCTGAAGGGATGAAAACAATGCGTGAAGATGGATTTGCCAAGGCGTTAAATGGTCTGACCTCTTTAGAAGAAGTTTTAAGGATTACGGCTCCGGATAATTAGTGTCCCCTGAAAAATTGCTTTTAGAACGGCTTCATGGCTCATCAGTTTCAGGGCAAAGACGCTTTAAACATCCACTGTCGACGAGCGAAGTGAGGATTTTGGATGTTGAGTCTTTTCACTGAAACTGATGCTTATGCCATGTTGAAGTGGCAAAAGCAATTTTTCAGGGGACACCAATTAGTTATGCTTGGCTCATGCCGTGCACGGTTACCAAAATTGATTATGTCAAAAATGCTAAAACATAATTTTGTTAAGATATTTATTGAATCTCTTGGGTTAAAAAAAGAGGATATTTCCGTGGCTGAAGCCTTTCAAAAAGAGAAAGGAATAAGTCTGGAAAAAGCCCTGGTAGAAAAAGGGTTTATTCAGGAGGAAGATTTATTGGCACTTTTAGTTCAGAAATTAGATATCCCCTTTATTAATTTAAGGCGATTTAAACTGGAGCCTTTTTTAAAAGATGTTATTCCAGAGCGTATGGCACGCCAATATAATATTATTCTTCTTTCGCGACTGGATTCGACTATAACCGTGGCGGTTTCTGATCCTTTAAATGTTGTTTTAATCGATGATTTGAAAAGTGTTACAGGAAAAAGCATCGGCATTGTTTTAAGCACAAGCTCAGAGATTAAAAAAGCCATTGATGGTTTTTATGGAACGACCGCCCAGACAAGCGTTAAGGATATTAGTAAAGATATCCAGGTTGGAGATTTTGAGATAGTTACAGAGCAGGAAGAGGACGATATTGATGTTTCCGTGGATGAAGGCGAGGCTGCTCCAATTATTCGAATGGTTAATCTGGTTATTTCGGAGGCCTTGAAGCAGAGGGCTTCGGATATCCATATCGAACCCATGGCTGAGTGTGTACGTGTTCGTTATCGCGTAGATGGAATTTTACGGAATATTTTGAATATTCCCAAGGTAAATCAGAAGGCCGTTATCGTGCGCGTTAAAATTATGTCACAGATGGATATTACGGCGAATCAAACTCCGCAAGACGGACGTTTCAAACTAAAGATTTCCGGAAAAGAAGTTGATTTTCGCGTTTCTATTCTCCCGACGACATTTGGGCAAAAAGTGGTTATGCGTATTTTAGATAAAGCAAATTTATCCGTAGGGTTAAGTGGGTTGGGAATTTCTGTAAAAGCTTTACAGGTTTTAAATGAAGCTATTCATAAGCCGTTCGGTATGGTTGTTGTTACTGGACCAACAGGAAGCGGGAAATCAACGACGCTTTATTCAATTATTAATGAGCTCAATACAGTGGATAAAAATATTATTACAGTGGAAGACCCTGTGGAATATCTTATTGAGGGTTTGACACAAATTCAGGCCAAGCCTGAAATAGGATTGACCTTTGCCGAGGGGCTTCGGGCTATGCTGCGTCAAAGTCCGGATATTGTTATGGTTGGAGAAATCCGGGATAATGAAACCGCGGATATCGCGATTAAGGCTTCTTTGACGGGGCAAATGGTTTTTTCGACATTGCATACGAATGACGCGGCCGGGGCGCTTACACGATTAGTGGACATGGGGGTTGAACCATTTTTAGTGGCTTCCAGTTTGGTCCTCATTAGCGCTCAACGCCTTTGTCGAAAAATATGTCCTCATTGTAAAGAGCCTGTTAAGTTTCAGGAAGATATTTTTAAAGATTTAGATTATGATTTTCCCCCGGATGTAGTTTTTTATGAAGGGAAGGGGTGTGATGCCTGTCGTCAAACGGGGTATCTTGGACGAATGAGTGTTACAGAAGTATTAGGTATTGATGATGAAATCCGCCACATGTTGTTGCAAGGAAAGATTTCAGATGATATCAAAGAGTATGCGTGTAAGCAAAACGGAATGGCAACCTTATGGCAGGACGCGATGAAAAAATGTATTTCAGGGTTGACAACTTTGGAAGAAGTTATGCGGATAACCTCAAGCGATTAGGATCCTATCCTAGAATAAATTATGGAAGGAAATGCACTATGTTGACAGGGGTTGAAAATCATGCAGTTAAAAAACAAATTTTAGGTAGTATTTTGATCAAGCGTGGCGTTATTACGCTGGAGCAGTTAAATAAGGCTTTGAAAGCACAAAAAAGAAAAAGTGGATATCTTGGTGAAATTTTAGTTAATTTCGGTTATATTGAAGAAAAAGATGTTGTTGCGGCTTTAGTGGTGCAATGTCATTTTCCGTATATTGCTGTGGATAAATACGATATAAATGAAAACCTCATACCTCTTATTCCCAGAGATATGGTTTTCAAACATAAACTTATCCCACTAGATCGCGTTGGGAGTGTTCTGAGTGTCGTTATGGCGAACCCTTTAGATAGAAATATTAAAGCCGAGTTGCATAAAATAACAGGCTGTAAGATTGTTTCATTTATTTCTGAGCGTCAATCGATTGAGAAAGCGATTAAACGCTGGTACAGCACAGAGTAGAAGTCCTGCCACATAGAGCGTGTGTGAGATTCACCAGAAGAGAGCGACTAAATATTGTAAAATTTTTGTACTGCGCTATAGGGAGAAGGGATACAACAAATTATGCCAACATTTAAGTACAATGCCAAAAACAAAGAATCCAGGACTGTTGCCGGAAAAATTTCAGCTGATAGTAAAGAGGCGGTCATTGAAGAGTTGCGTAAACGACAGCTTATTATCATTTCTGTCAAGCAGGTGAAAACGTCTGTTTTTTCAACAAAATCCGGTGGCTCAAAAAAAGTTAAGGCGGATGACGTGGTCATTTTTTCTCGTCAGTTAGCGACAATGGTAGATGCCGGGATTCCTATTTTGCAAGGGCTCAACGCTTTACAGGATCAGGTTACCAATCCTACTTTTAAGAAGGCCCTTATTACTATGGAGGCGGATATCCAACATGGAAGCAGCCTTTCCGCGGCCTTTGCCAGGCACCCCGCTATTTTTGATACTCTCTTTATAAATATGGTAAAAGTTGGAGAAACAGGAGGGGTTCTGAGTGCTGTTTTAGATCGTATCTCTTCTTATATGGAAAAAACTCTTAAGCTACAGCGGAAGGTAAAATCAGCACTTATTTATCCGGCAGTGGTTGTCTCCATGGCTATTATTATTACCACTGTTTTACTTATTAAAGTAGTCCCGACTTTTGCCGGAATTTATGACTCTTTTGACAGAGAGTTGCCCGCAATGACACAGGTATTAATTAATGTTAGTAACGGTTTAAAAAAATATTTGCTATGGTATATTGGAGGAATTATTATTATTGTTTTTGCTTTAAAGCAATGGCACAAAACGGATAAGGGGGCTGTGGCTATTGATGGGACGATTTTAAAAATGCCTATTTTTGGTAATCTTTTGAGAAAAGTAGCCATTAGCCGATTTAGTCGAACATTGGCAACACTTATTCAAAGTGGTGTTCCTATTTTGGAATCATTGGATATTGTTGGAAAAACGATAGGAAATCGGGTTCTTGAAAACGTGGTGGACGATGTTAAGAGTAACGTGCGTCAAGGAGAGAGTCTCGATGGCCCATTGGCAAAAAGTGGTGTATTCCCGCCTATGGTTACACGGATGATTGCTATTGGAGAAAAATCCGGGCAGATGGAAAAAATGCTTCTTAAAATTTCTGAATTTTATGATGATCAGGTTGATGCGGCTGTGGACGGATTGACAAGTATTATTGAGCCGTTAATCATAGGAGTTTTGGGCGTTATTATTGGATTCATTGTTATCGCGCTCTTTCTTCCGATTATCAGCATTACAACACTTCTTTAAAATTATGAAAAAATATCGTTTTATTCATATAGCGCAGCGCAGAAGCTTTGCAACACAGAGCATGGGTGGGGCTCATCGAAAGAGAGCGGCTAAATGGCGTAAAATTTTTGCACTGTGCTATATTTATATTTTTTTGTTTTTAAGTCCTTCTTTTGTTTTTTCTCAAGAACGGCATATTTCCGCACGAAAATCACTGGAAGTGAGTTTAATGGGGTTAAAAAAAAGTGCCAGAGAAACAAAAGAAAAGAACAAATGGCTCAGGGAAGAAAGTTCAAAATTACAGGAAAATATTATTTTTTTACAAGAAAAATTAAAGCTTTTGGACGAACAAAAATTAAAATTATTGTTAAAAAAAAATGAGTTTAAAAAATTTTTAGACGAGGACAAAAAAGAAGAACGGGTGATCAAGAAAAAGATGAATAATTTAAATAAGAATTTTGTTAATTTAGGGCGTAAAGAATTTAAATTAAAAAAGAAGGTTGAGGCAAAACAAAAGAGAGGAGAGGAAATTCAAACGAAAATACAAAAAATTCGTCAGGATATTGTAGATTTAGGGCGGAAAATTAATTTAGAGAATGGGCTACAGAAAGTGTCTTTAGAGGAGAAGGAAATAGAAAAACTAAAAAAGGATATTAGATATAGTGAAAAAAATATTCTTAAAATAAAGAAAAAGTTCCGTCAGTTGCAATTAAAACGCGCAAAGCCTTCGGAAGTTATGAAAGGGTCAAAGGAAGAGAATAAGGCTCTGAAGCTAAGAGTAGAGATGCTGCAGGAAGAATTGAATCAAGCTAAGAAAGAGGAAGGGCAAATACTTAAATCTATTGAAGACAGCGAAAAAGAGGGCAACGCGCAATTACATAAAATGGATGAAGAAATAGCAGATTTAAGATTGCGGGATCAGGAATTGACAAAAACACTGGATCAGGCAAAACAGAAGTTAGAAAAAAAGAAATTAAGATTAAATGGGGGCACAAAAAAAACAGTCCGTTTAAAAGAGAGTTTAGGCATTATTCGCAAGGAAAATGAAATTTTGAAAAAAAAGTTTGTTTCTTTTAAAAAAAGAGTAAAATTTTTAGAGAAATAGCAATGGCACGTTGTAATGCTCCCCTTGCCTAATTTTTAAGTAATACCAATTACGTTAAATAATGACCAAAATCTATTTTGCTTTTCTCGACGCTTTAACGAGAATAGCAGAGCTAAAAATAGAGCAGTTATTTAACGTAATTGGTATAAATTTTTTTTGACATGGGAAAAAAAGGATGCTATACTTCAAACGTAAATGACAATTTAGTGATGGACAAAGGTAAACCATTCGTAAGGATGGGACACAAAGCTATAGGGTCCACCTGCTTTCTTTTACAAAAAAGCAGGCTGGATAGCCAGTTACCACAATCAAGAAATCTGGTTATGTGACCTATTCCTTATGTGTGGAATAGGTTTTTTTAATTTAATGCATAGGAAATTCAAAGGTCTTTTAGTAATGTTATTTTTTTCCTCTCCCTCTGGGAGAGGGGAAAACGATGGTTTAGTTTACAGGTCGCCGAACAATAGTGAAGTTTAATTTAAAAATTTTATCCGTGAAAGGAGGTGTGAATCCAGGAATAATAGTTTTTTAAAAAAAACAGAGTTAAAAGGTGTCTTTTTTAGGGTGGAAGCATTAAAACGTCATTATAATTCTACTTTAATATATATCCTTCCCTAAAAAAAAGAAGAACGACTCAATTATTAATTGTTATTTTTAGGGAGGAATTTATTATGAAAAAATTAAATCAAAAAGGTTTTACGCTTGTTGAAATCATGATCGTTGTGGCTATTATCGCGCTTTTAGCGGCGATAGCGATTCCTAATTTATTAAGGGCCAAGATTTCAGCCAATGATGCCCTGGCTCAAAGTACACTTCGAACATTGTCTACGGCCGCGGAAACATATACAACAGCGAATAATGGGGCTTATCCAACGAGTGAAGCCGATTTGACAGGAGCTACACCGCCTTATATGAGTGGGATTTATTGTGGAGCGACCGTTTCCGGATTTACTTACGATTGTACCGGAATGACAGCCTCCGGGTACTCTATTACCGCGACTCCGGCAACTGTTAATGTGACCGGAACAACAGTATTCACAATGACAACAGGAGGGGTTTTACAATAGTTTTTGGAAAATTCGTAACCGTTCATGGCATATCCCATGAACGGTTACGAAAATTTTTTGTAGGAGTTGATTAAAAAGTGGGGAGACTTTTAAGTCTCCCCTTTTTTATGAAATATAGCTTGAAGCAAAGAGATCCCTGCAATAATATAGAATATTAATAATAAAATTTATACCTTTATGAATTCATTTCTAGAACAATATTTTCAAACGATTAAACGTTTTATTCCAGGCCAAAAAGAAGGGGCATCAGCCGGATTGGATATTGGAACAGGCGAGTGCAAACTTGTTCAGTTAGCTAAAGAAGGAGAGGACCTGGTGTTATTAAATTGGGCTATTGAACCGGTCAAAAATGGGGATATTTTATTAACAATTCGAGCGATGCTTGATGAGTTGGAAGTATCTTGTACATCTTTAT
>CAZIRV010000015.1:0-26026 GCA_964541845.1 uncultured Planctomycetales bacterium | reverse complement strand
TGCCTGTTTTTTACTTATTTCTTCTGAATTTCAACTAACTTTAGCATTCTTTCGATAGATGTTATTTATTCGTGAATTTCTTTAACTCTTCTAATTTCGCGCGGGCCTTTCCGGAATCAATGGATTCCTGAGCCATAATAATTCCATCAGAAATTTTCTCTACCTTTTCAGCAATATAAAGTGCGTAGGCCGAATTTAGAACAACAACATCCCGTTTTGCGCCAAGCTTTCCATCTAAAATGTCAACAACAATTTGAATATTAACATTTAAATCTCCTCCCTCTAAATCCTCGGGCTGAACCCTTTTTAGCCCAAGTTCCTCCGGAGAAATATCATAGGAAATAATTTCTTTTCCATTATATTCACTGATAAATGTTTTATCCGTTGTCGTGATTTCATCAAGCCCGTCACACCCATGAACAACCAGCGCGCGTTTGCTTCCTAAATTTTTTAAAACATTTGCCACCGGATCAATCAAATCCCGACTATAAACACCTATCATCTGATGAGTCGCGCCAGCCGGGTTAGTCAAAGGGCCTAAAATATTAAAAATGGTTTCCACCCCTAATTCTTTACGCGCGGGAGCCACATTTTTCATGGCGGGATGTAATTTTTGCGCGAACAAAAAAGCAATGCCGATTTCATCAAGGCAATCCTTTAAATGCGCTTCTTCCATATCAAGATTAACACCCAAAGCCTCTAAAATACAGGCACTTCCACATGTACTGGAAACAGAACGATTTCCATGCTTTGCCACAATAACCCCAGCGCCGGCAACTACTAAAGCACTTGTTGTTGAAATGTTAAACGTATTTTTCTTATCTCCCCCTGTCCCACATGTGTCTAAAATATTTTTATGTTTCGATTTCACCCCCAGAACAAAACGTCGCATAATACGCGCCGCTCCTGTGATTTCATCAACAGTCGGCCCCTTTTCCTGCAAAGCCAATAAAAATACGGTAATATCTTCTTTGGAGGCATTGCCCGACATAATAATTTGCATAACTTCTTCAATCTCAGCCTGCGTTAAATTTTCTTTATTCTGAACTTTTTGAACATAATTTTTCACAAGTTAACCCTCGCTCTAGTAGTTAAATTCAAACCAATTGTCGGATATAGTTTTCAATTTGATATAAGTTTCTTTGGATATAAACCGTCAATCCATTTGAATTGCACTACTATCTCGGAACTTGTCCAAAGGGGCTCTTGCCCCTATGGAGACTCCGCTTCTGGCGGAGTCGGTTACCCCTCTTGAAAGGGGTTGCCTGCACCCCCTTCAAACTTCCCCCAGATGTCCAGGAATGACTAACTTTGAAATTCCTGAACATTAAATTAAATCTCCAAAAAAATTAGCGAATACAATATTAATATTATATTAAAATGATAAAAAATTTCCTAATAATTCTTTGCCAACTACCGTTAATATTGATTCCGGATGGAACTGAACTCCCCATAACGGATATTTTTTATGTTTAATACCCATAATTTCCCCATCATCTTCCGTTCGTGCTGTTATGGAAAAACAGCCTGGCATCGTTTTCTCGTCAATAACTAAAGAATGATAACGTGTGGCTTCAAAAGGATTTTCGATACTTCTAAACAAATCTGTATTATCATGTTCAATTAAGGACGTTTTCCCATGCATCAATTTTTTAGCGCGCACAATCTTAGCTCCATAAGCATAGCCAATCGCCTGGTGTCCTAAACACACTCCCAAAATCGGAATCTTTCCGGAGAATAATTTAATAATATCCACAGATATCCCCGCGTGTTCCGGACGCCCCGGCCCCGGAGAAATGACGATTTTTTCCGGATTCATCTTTTCGATATCTTTTAAACTTAAAATATCATTCCGGTAAACCTTAAGATCCGCTCCCAATTCACCAAAATATTGAACCAAATTATAAGTAAAAGAATCATAGTTATCAATCATTAAAATCATATAGTTACCTTATATTGTAAATGCTCCCGGCATAGCCCTTTATTCTTCCTCTCTATAAACCTTTGCCCCAAGGATGGTTAATTTTTCTTCCAAATTTTCATACCCTCGATCTAAATGATAAACACGATGAATTTCTGTTTTATCCGTTGCTGCCAGACCCGCAATAACTAAAGCCGCTGACGCGCGCAAATCAGAAGCCATTACCGGCGCCCCATGTAAAATATTTACACCTTGCGCAATGGCATTAACGCCTTCCCGACGAATATTAGCTCCCATACGATTAAGCTCGGGAATATGCATAAAACGATCCGGGTAGACTTTATCACTAATCACACTCACTCCCGGAGTTAACGCCATGAGTGCCAAAAACTGTGCCTGTAAATCTGTTGGGAACCCCGGATAAGGATGAGTAGCAATGCTTACAGGCTTTAAAACTTTTTTACTTTTTACTTTAATAGTATTATTTTCCCGAAAAACCTTAACACCCACTTGATGAAGCCTGTCTACTAAAACAATTAGATGTGAATAATTAGCGCCTTTTAAAGTAATCAGGCTTTTCATTGCAGCCGCCATTAAAATATAAGTGCCCGCTTCAATACGATCCGGAATAATTCTATAATTTGCTCCCCGTAATTTCTTCACTCCCTGAATAGTCAATCGAGGCGTTCCCGCTCCTTTTATCCTGGCACCCATCGCGATAAGCATATTTGCAAGGTCTTCAATTTCCGGTTCACAGGCCGCCGCTTCAATAATAGTCTCTCCTGACGCTAAAACAGCCGCCATCATAATATTAGCTGTTGCTAAAACGGATGAACCAAACACTCCTCCTAAATAAATAGAAGTTCCTTTTAAACGCCTTGCTTTGGCATTAATATACCCCTTCTCAATTTCAATTTTAGCACCTAAGGCCTTTAAACCTTTAAGATGCAAATCTACCGGACGAATGCCAATAACACATCCTCCGGGAAGAGAAACTTTTGCCTTATTCAATTTGGCTAAAAGAGGCCCTAATACACAAAAAGAACCTCGCATTGTTGAAACAAGTTTATAATCCGCGACATGACTTAATTTACGATCAGATAAAATTGTGACTTTATCACCGGAAGTCTCAACCTTTTTTCCTAAAGATTCTAAAAGACGAATCATGGTTCGCGTGTCACGCAGTTGAGGAACATTTCGAATAATACAGGATTCATCCGTAAGAAGCGTCGCCGCCATAATCGGCAAAGCCGCGTTCTTGGAACCGGAAATCCTAACCTCTCCCTTTAATGGCCTTCCCCCTTCAATAATTAATTTTTCCATAATAAAAACAGTTACAATAGTCCCTGCGCATGAACTATTCGATCTGTTCCAACATAATCTTTATAAAAATTTAGTTTTTGATAGTATAAACATTGCTGAAATATTTTTTCTATTCCTTCCTTTTGCTCATCTCCGATCTCCATCAAAAGAGAAGCGCCTTCTTTTAAAAAATGGTGTCCTTGCGCGATGATATGGCGATAAAAATCTAATCCATCTTCTCCTCCATCTAAGGCCAATCGAGGCTCTTGTTGTACATCTTTGGGTAATTGCGTTAAATCAGAAGTTTTAATATACGGAGGATTTGAGATAATTAAATCAAAAACCTCTGTCTTTCGGATTAAAAATTCGCACATATCTTGATGGACAAAATTAATTTTGTCTTCAATTTTATTTATTTGCGCGTTCTGCCGCGCTAATGCCAGAGCATCTAATGAGACATCTACAGTCGTGACATGACAATTATTAATATTTTTTACTAATGCGCTCGCGATATTTCCGGAGCCCGTTCCAAAATCTAATATTTTCAAACAATCCCCTTTTTTCTCTACCCCCCTCAACAATTGAATCGCCTTTTCAACTAGAATTTCTGTCTCGGGTCTTGGAATCAAAACACGTGGGTCAACACAGAGCTTAATTCCCATAAAATCAGAATGTCCGATAATATACTGCAAAGGTTCCTCAGCACTTCGTCGCTGTTGCATATCCTGATATTGTTTCTCTTGCGCGGAAGTTAACTTTATATCTTGTGTCAACAAATCAACACGCCGGCAATCCAGAATAGAGCTTAACATTTGCTCTGTTTCAATCATTCAGTGAATCCTCTGCATCGGCCTTAATTAAAGCATCTGTAATCTCATCGAGTTCCCCATCCATAACAAAATTTAACTTATATGTCGTAAATCCAATACGATGATCCGTGACACGCCTGTCAGGGTAATTATATGTTCGTATTTTTTCACTACGATCTCCAGAGCCAACCTTTAATTTACGGTCTAAAGATTCTTTTTCAACCTGTTCCCGTTGAAATTTCTCTGCTAATCGTGCCCGTAAAACACGCATGGCTTTATACTTGTTTTTCAACTGAGAACGTTCATCCTGGCAAATAACAATCACTCCTGTTGGCAAATGCGTAATACGAATAGCCGAATCGGTCGTATTCACACTCTGTCCTCCAGGACCTGAAGAACGAAAGACATCAATCTTCAAATCTTTGGGATCAATTTCAATGTCCACCTCTTTAGGTTCAAATAAAACAGCTACCGTGGCTGCTGATGTATGAATCCGTCCCTGCGTTTCAGTCGTGGGAACACGTTGAACACGATGCCCTCCACTTTCCCATTTCAGACGTTTAGCCGCTCCTTTCCCACTAATACTGAAAATGACTTCTTTAAATCCACCGGTTTCCGACTCATGACTGCTAATCGCCTCCAATGCCCATCCTTTTTGATCCGCATATTTTGTATACATCCGATGCAAGTCCGCGGCAAAAATGCTGGCCTCCTGACCGCCAGTTCCCGCACGAATTTCAAAAATCAGATCGCGATCTTCTTCTTCCTTCTTTGGATTAATTAAGTCCTTCAGTTGACTCAAAAGTTCCTGCTGTTTTTTTTCAAGATTTTCTAATTCAGATTTAACCAATTCCGCGAAATCATCATCATGCTTTTCAGTTAAAAGTGCTTTTGAATCCTTAGCCTGACTTACCATCTCATTATATTCAGTAAACACTATCATAGTAGGTGTTATGTCTGAATACTCTTTAGCCAGTTTTTGATATTGATTTTGGTCAGAAATAATTTCAGGATCAACCAACAAGCGCTCTAGCTCGGCATAACGCTCTTGAATTTTTTCAACTTTTTCAAAATTCATTATTTCTTCTCATAACGCTTTTTAAATCGATCAATACGTCCCGCGGCATCAACAAATTTCTTTTCTCCTGTGAAAAACGGATGACACTTGGAACAAATTTCAACACGAATATTTTTTTGTGTTGAACGCGTATGAACGACCTCCCCACAAGCGCAAGTGATTGTTGTTTCTTCGTAAGTTGGGTGAATACCTGTTTTCATTTTTTAATCTCCTCTTATACCAAATAGTATCACTTAATGAATTTGATACTATTTATTCATATTATCTAAAAAATCACGGTTTGTTTTATATCGCCCTACCTTATCGAGAAGCAATTCCATCGCTTCCGCGGAATTTAAATCATGAATAACTTTACGCAAAAGCCAAACCCGCTGAAGGTCATCATCGGCCATTAATTTTTCCTCATGACGTGTATTTGAACGCTTAATATCAATCGCCGGGTAAATACGACGTTGAAAAAGAGTTCGATCTAACTGCAGTTCCATATTCCCGGTTCCTTTAAACTCCTCAAAAATAACCTCATCCATTCGACTCCCTGTTTCGATAAGAGCTGTCGCAATAACGGTTAAACTCCCCCCTTCTTCGACAACACGCGCCGAACCAAAAAATCGCTTTGGTTTATGTAAGGCATTGGCGTCTACACCACCGGAAAGAATTTTTCCACTGTGAGGGACCACCGTATTATAGGCCCTGGCTAAACGTGTGATACTATCTAAAAGAATCACCACATCCCGCCCATGTTCTACCAAACGTTTCGCCTTTTCCAAAACCATTTCAGCAATCTGCACATGACGGTCTGCAGGTTCATCAAAGGTTGAAGAAATCACCTCTCCCTTAACACTACGTTGCATATCCGTTACCTCTTCCGGGCGCTCATCAATAAGCAGAACCATAAGAATAGCATCCGGATAATTCGTTGTGATAGAATTTGCTATTTTTTGTAAAAGCACCGTCTTTCCACTATACGGTGGTGCTACAATTAAAGCCCTCTGCCCTTTCCCTAAAGGCGTCAATAAATCCATAATCCGTGTAGATACCTCTTTCGGGCCTGTCTCCAGAACAATTCTGGTTTCCGGATACAATGGAGTAAGGTTATCAAAAAATATCTTCTCCTTACATTTCTCCGGATTTTCAAAATTAACGGCTTCTACTTTTAAAAGAGCAAAATACTTCTCGCCTTCTTTGGGAGGCCGAATATGCCCTCCGACACTATCGCCTGTTTTTAAACTAAACCGACGGATTTGGGATGGCGAAACATAAATATCATCCGGCCATGGAAGATAATTATACTTCACACTCCGCAAAAATCCAAAACCCTCCGGCAGAATCTCAAGAGTCCCTTCTCCAAACATCAGCCCTGCTTTCTCAGCCTGTGCCTGCAAGACCTTAAAAATAAGATCTTGCTTACGAACACCGCTGACTCCGGAAATATCCATGTCCTTGGCGAACTTAATCAATTCCGTCATTTTCATCTCTTTAAGCTTTGTAATGTTCATTTTATCCCCCGGAGTCTTTTTTTCTTCCGATCGTTTAGCCGTTCTTTCCTTTGGTTGAATTGTTTTCTCCATTAATTAATCTCCCTTTTTATTTTAAAATTTTTTCCCATATTTTCTGAACTTGTTTTTTAATTTGAATTAAATTCCCACTATTATCTATAACAACATCTGCTCGACGTATTTTTTCACGAAGCGACATCTGAGCCTTAATGCGTTTTAATACTTCTGTTTTTGTCATTCCTAAATGTTTCATCGCCCTCTCAATCTGAATATTCTTTTTGGCTTTGACAACCATTGTCTGATCAGCAAAAACATCCAAACCTGCTTCAAAAAGCAACGGCACATCCATAACAATAGTTTTCTTTGCTCTTTTATATTGCTTCAACTTCTGAATAATTTCCCGACGAATTTCCGGATGAATAATGTTCTCAAGTTCTCTTAATCGCTTCACATCATTAAATACAATTTCAGCCAATTTTTTACGATCAATACGCCCTCGTGTTAATATATCCTTCCCGAAAATCCGAACAACTCTTTGGGAACTTTTCTTTCCTCGATAAAGCTGACGACGCGCGATAACATCGGCATCTAAAATCTTTGCTCCACATTTAGCAAACATCCTTGCCACCGTGGACTTTCCTGTTCCTAAACTTCCTGTGAGGCCGATAACAAACATTGATAAAGCTCTTTATATGCCTTTGCTGATTTTTCCCATAAAAATTTTGATTCAAAAGCATTTTGGATAAGACTCGCAAATTGCTCTTTATTATTAAAAGAATCCCCTGCCTCTCGAATAATCCGGATGAAGTCATTTTTCGTATATTTTTTAAAAACAAATCCATTTCCTTTGCCTGTTGACACGCTAAATGACTCTATCGTATCAGCCAACCCTCCCGTTTTAAAAACAATAGGTATTGTTCCATAACAGAGACTTATCATCTGACTAAGACCGCATGGTTCAAATAATGACGGCATTAAAAATAAATCGCTTCCCGCATAAATTTGGTGTGCTGTTTTTTCACAAAACTCTAAACAAATACCTATTTTTTCAGGGTACCGCAAAGCCAAACCATTTAACGCGTCTTGATACTCCCCATCACCAACCCCTTGAATAATTACTTGAATATCTAAGTTCCCTATCTCCTCTAAAACTTCCAAAATCACATCAATCCCCTTCTGATGAGACAACCGCCCTACAAATCCAAACAAAGGCACCTCGCCGCAAACTGGAAGATTAAAAAATTTTTGCAAGGCTCTTTTATTGACTGATTTATTATCCCTATAATTTTTTGCACCATAATTTTTTTCAATAAAAGAATCTGTTTCCGGATTCCAAACGTCATAATCCAGGCCATTAAGAATCCCAAGAATCTTTTCATCACGCGCGTGCAAGACGCCTTCTAAGCCGCATCCAAATTCCCTGGTCTGAATTTCATGGGCATATTGAGGGCTTACGGTTGTAATCTCATCACTGTAAACAATCCCTGCTTTTAACACATTTACCTTTTTAAAAAATTCAAAAATATCTGAAGTAAACAATTCTTTTTTTAAATTAAGCTTTTCATAATTTTCAGCTGGAAAAACTCCTTGATACGCTAAATTATGAATGGTTAAAATACATTGTGTTTCTTTGTAAAAATCATCTGTTTGGTATTGCTCTTTCAAATAAACAGGAATAAGGGCTGTCTGCCAATCATGACAATGAATAATATCAGCCTTAAAATCAAAATTTTTTAATAATTCAAGGAATTTACAGCAAAAAAATTGAAAGCGTTCCAAATTATCCTCATAATTTCCATCCTCATTTCCATAAAGCCCTTCTCGATTAAAAAAATCATTGTGTTCCACTAAATAAACTTTAATATTCTTTCCAATAATTACCTGTGAAACGCCCTCATTTATCTTTTTTATAGAATATTCCTCTTCTGTAATGGATGAATAACGCGGTAAAAATAAAATAACCTCCAACCCAATATTTTCCAATGCTAGCGGTAAGGCTCCACACACATCGGCAAGCCCCCCTGTTTTAGCAAAAGGAACAACCTCAGAAGAACAAAAAGCAACTTTCATATTTTCTTCATCTCCATCCAATTCTTCCCAGCCTTAATACTCACTGTAACCGGGACTGACAATTTAATAGGGTTCTCCATTAATTCATAAATCAACCCAAACACATCTTCCTTTTCTTTAAACGAAGCATCAAAAACGAGCTCATCATGTACTGTAATCGTCATCCTGGATTTTAATTTACGTTTTTCTATTTCCTTTTGAACATTAATCATCGCCAACTTCATCAAATCGGCAGCTGTCCCCTGAACAGGCGTATTAATGGCCTGACGCTGAGCAAACTGTTGAACAGAGCCATTGCGATTATTAATCTCCGGAATATAGCGTCGACGATTCAAAAGAGTTAAAACATACCCTTTTTCTTCACATTTCCTGATTTCATTATCCATAAACTCTCTCACTTTTGGATAACGCAAAAAATACCGATCAATAAATTCCTGCGCCTCACGTTGAGAAATCTGTAAATCCTTCGATAGACTAAAAGCGCCCATGCCATAAACTATCCCAAAATTGATACGTTTAGCAGAATTCCGCATTTCTGAAGTTACATCTTTTTCATCTACCTCAAACATTAAAGAAGCTGTATATCGATGAATGTCCTGATTGGATTGAAACGCCTTAATAAGATTTTCATCGCCGGAAAGATGCGCCAAAATGCGTAACTCAATTTGTGAGTAATCTGCCGCAATCAAAATATTCCCCTTAGATGGAATAATCGCTTTACGAACTTGCCGTCCTAATCCCGTTCGAACAGGAATGTTTTGTAAATTTGGATGGCGGGAACTTAACCTTCCCGTCTCCGTTCCTGTCTGCAAAAATTCCGTATGAATGCGTCCCGTTTCCGAATTGATAAGCTGCGGGAATGCGTCAATATAGGTCGATTTCAATTTAGCTAATTGACGATAATCTAAAATTAATACAGGAACATCATGCTTTTTTGCTAACTTCAGCAAAACCTCTTCATTTGTCGAAAATCCTGTTTTCGTTTTCTTAACCACCGGCAACTTTAACTTCTCAAACAAGATATGACTTAATTGCTTCGGTGAGTTGAGATTAAATTTTTCTCCGGCCTGTTTATATATCTGCTCTGTTAACTGCTGGATTTTCAAATCACATTCTTTCGAAAGCTCTAACAAAAGATCTGTGTCTAAACAAACCCCTTCTTTTTCCATTTTAAAAAGGACCTCTGAAAGCGGCATTTCAATCTCTTCAAAAAGCCTTATTAATAACTTATCCTGCAACTCTTTTAAAAGCAGCGGATATAAACGAAGCAGCTGGTACGCGGCATTAGCAGACTTACTATCTTCCGGCAGGGATTCTTTGAAAAATTCCCAGACAAGTCCACTTAAAGCAAAAGAAGCCTGGGCAGGCTTTAAAAGATAACCGGCCAACATAATGTCAAAAACATCCCCTTTAATCGTACAATTCTGCTGACCTAATACCTTGAGCATATTTTTTAAAGAATAGACTATTTTTAAAATTTTTTCATTTTCAAAAATCACTTTTAAATCACCTATCTTCGCTGACGGCACACTAAAAACACTGTGCTGCCCAAGGCTGAAAAACATCTCCTGAGCATTCTCTGTATCAATAAAAAAGGCCACTCGCGTGTTTTTCTCAATATGTTTAATTAAGTTCTGAATTTCTTCCGGCGTTTCACACTTTTTGATCTGTATCGCTTCTGTATGTGCTAAGGCCTGTTTCCCATATTCTTCGGCTAAACGCTGAAACTCCAAAAATTTAAACATTTCTACCAAACGATCATTATTCGGTTCCTGAACTTTCGCCTTTTCTAACTCAAAATCCAAAGGAACTTCCCGATATAAAATAGCTAACTCTTTACTTAAAACCGCGGATTCTTTTTGTTGAGATAATTTTTCCCGAACCTTAACCGGCGTTATCTCGTCCAAATGATCAAAAATATCTTCCAAACTACTATATTGATTAATCAGCTTACGCGCCGTAACCTCTCCAATCCCGGCTATACCGGGAATATTATCTGAGGAATCTCCCGCAAGACCGATAAAATCAATAATTCGATTCGGCTCAAAGCCCAACTTTTCCTTAATATCTTCATACCCGGCGATAGTGTCCTTTCGAATGCTGAAAAACCGCGTGTGGTTATTTATGAGTTGATACATATCTTTATCTTCCGTGACAATGACCACTTCCACGTTATCGGAAACCTGATCCGTGAGTGTCGCGATAATATCATCAGCCTCATAACCTTCCCGCTCAAATATGGGGACATGAAAGGCCTTAATAACGTCTTTAATAATCAAAATTTGACTCCTTAAATCTTCCGGCATCTTTGGCCTCTGAATTTTATACTCCGCGAATTTCTCCTGTCGAAACGTCTTTTTTCCAAAATCAAAACACACCGCCATATACTCTGGTTTATAAACACGTAAAATTTTTCGTAACGTACTCACAAATCCATACACCGCGTTCGTTGCCTGCCCTGTACTGGTTGACAATTCCCTTATCGCGTAAAAAGAACGATAGCATAAAGCATGGCCGTCGATTAAAAATAATCTGGAAGATGACATGATATATTAAATTTTATGCGAGAAAATCGCTACGCGATAAAGGATTAAGTGAATATGAACAAAAAAACTATTTTTACTTAATCCCTACTTGTACGATTTTTATTGCCGATAGGAACGTTTTATACTTTCCTATACGGTGAAAAAAATTGACGAATGATCCAGCGTAATATATTATTTTGTAATCAATATGGGTTCGTTTGGAATAGAGGTAAGTATTTTCTGAATTTCATATTTTGCGGCAACCGAATCACCTACATTTAACATACGAATTGCCTGTTCCGATCTTTTCCTGATACTTTCTTTTGAAAGTTCCAATACCGCCTTTTTTCGTGCTTCCACAATTCCTGGATTTTTGGGTGTTAATCGTAACCCACTGTTAAACTCAAGAATGGATTCTCTATACTTTCCTTCTTCTAAAAGGAGTTTTCCTTGCTTATGATGCTCCTCGGCCATTTTAATTTGATTATAAAATTCGTTATGTGCTTCTGTAACTAATTCTTGATCTAACCGTTGAGCCTCCAAAAAAATAACACGCTCTTTATATTCCGGATGAATTTTTAACAACTCATCTTTGACCTTCCCAGCCCAAATATCCCCAGATTCTGCCATCTCATAACGTTGACGAAAATATTTAAAAGCCTTTTCTCTCTTGCCGTCTCTCTTATAAAAATAAGCCAAGTTAGTATACGCAGGTAAATATTTTGGATCAATCTTAATAGCCTCGTGATAATATTCTTCAGCTCTGGAACGAAGACCTAATTGTTCATAAAGAACACCCATATCGTTAAAAACAACGGGGGTTTCCAACCCTAAGGCTATGGATTTTGTGTAATAGGATAATGCTTCATTGAAATTACCTTTTTGCTGCTGCGCATAACCTTCAAGTCGATATTCTTCAGCGGTTTGCTTTTTTATATCAGCTGACACAATAGAATGAAAAGTAATAAAGGAAATGAATAAGAGAAGAATTCTTATTGTATTATTGCCTGAAGCATTTCTAAAGATAAGCATAATATATAATTAGATGTTTGACAAGGAAAAATTTTCAGTTTCAATGTGTTCGGATACCTCTCCTGATGCAAACACATTCTCCATATTTGTCTTAAACTGCTCATTGACATAAATTTTCTTCTCAACCTTGAGCCCCGCCTCAACAAACATCTTAAATTCTTCCGGGGTTTCATCAAATACAATAAGTTCAGTAGACATCACCTTCCCTGATTTCAAGCGCACAGCCTTAACATCCTTATCCCCTAAAATTTCTTCTATTTTATTTTCTCTAAGAATACGCAAACCTTTTTCTTCAAGCCCGGACATCCATCGCATTTGTTCCTCATTAAATCCTGCTGATAGAACCTCCGGATCCGGAATTACTACGAGCACCTCTTTTTCCCTCTTAAAAAATGCTTCTGCTGCCCCCAAACCTGTTAAACTGTTTGACTGAATTATAACCGTCTCTGTCATCGGCAATTGATTCATCATCCCATCAATATCTTTTAACTTCTTCAAACCATAAACCCCATTTTTCTTTATGCCTTTTATTTCCGGCAACTTATAATCCGGCACACCTGTGATAAACAACTCATCAAAATTAATTTGAACCTTTTCTTCTGTAAAAATTCTTCTATGTCTAAAATTAATCCTCAAAATTTTCTTCTCAACACAAATATCGACCTTATTTTTCTTATAAAAATCTTTCCCTTTACAAAAAATTTTATCTAACGCCACCTCTTTAGTAATGAGGCGCATAAAAATTTCACCGCGTTGGTACGGATAATACCCATCAAAAGCCATCAAAATAATCGTACTTTCTTGATCCTCAGACCGAATTTTCTCAATAATTTCCACTCCTTCCGGAGAACTCCCCAAAATAATTATTTTTTTCATTAGACAATCCTGTTCTGTGCCTTAAAAGCCTCAATACCATTACGCATTAACATCACTACAGTAACCGGACCGACACCGCCTGGAACAGGGGTAATAAACGATGCTTTTTGGCTCGCGCTTTCAAACTCCACATCTCCCACAATTTTCCCATCTACACGATTAATGCCAACATCAATCACAACCGCCCCTTCTTTAATCCACTCTCCCTTTATAAGAGCAGGACTCCCTACCGCTACAACGACAATATCCGCTCGACTTACATGGTCAACCAACTTTCCAGACTCACTGGTAGCCACATGACACACCGTGACGGTGGCCATCTGTCTTAAAAGAAGCAAACTTAAAGGTTTCCCCACAATCGTGCTATGACCAACAACCACAACTTCTCTTCCCCTCAAATCAATTCCCGTAGACCTTAAATGTTCCATGACAGAGGCCGGCGTACAAGGAATAATTTTTGTCTCTCCCAAAATCATGCGTCCAATATTCGCCACATTAATTCCCTCAAGGTCTTTCGCCATATCCACATAATTCGCTACCTCGCTGTAATCAAAATGTTCAGGCAAAGGTTTGTGAATCATAATCCCGTTAACTCGCTTATCCGCATTTAGACGCTTAATAACCTCTTCGAAATCATTCTGAGCAATATCCCTTGGAATGATTTCTAACGCATAATCAATCCCAATATATTCCGCAACTTTTTTCTGTGAGTTCGCGTAGGCGCAAGAAGCATGATCATCCCCAACAATCACATTCTTTAACACAGGAACACTTCCTGTCTTTGCTTTTAACGAAAAGACTTCTTTCCTAAGCTCATCCTTCACATTCTGCGCAAGTATCTTCCCATCTAAAATTTTCACGACTTGTTGTTAACCTCTATATTAATCTGAGCGGAGTTAAATGCCGCCAAAAGCATTTCAACTGCCACTTCAATATCACTCACTAAATATTTATTGCCTTGCGCCACTAAAAAAGGGCTCAATCGAACTGCCTTATAACAAAGTTTTGAAACCTCCTTAGGCACAGCACAAGCCCCTCTAAGAGCCGCTTTCTTTTCTTTTACTGAAGCCCTGCGTGTCTTGACTACTTTTAAATAGGCCTCCGCGTCTAAATCGACCAATTCCAAAAGCCGTTGACGAATCTCTTTACTTTGCTCCAAAATTTTCTCGATACGATGTTCTATCCGTTTTGACTGGCTTCGCCCTTTTGAATAATTCGCCACCATCTCAATAAGCGCTACCCCTAATGAACCCGTCAACGCCGAGGCCGATCCCCCTCCAGGCACAGGAACTTTCTTCGATAAAACAGCTATGTATTGAGTAAGCGTATAATTTTTAAATTTCTTCATTACAGTGCAAAAACTTTGCGATATAGCCCAGTACACAAACTTTATGACATTTAGTCACTTTATTTCGGTGAGCCCCACCACGCTCTATGTTACAGGAATTCTGTTTGTGCTACATTTAGTTTCTCTCTTTTGATGACCCACCATGCTCTGTGTTGCAGAACTTCTACTCTGTACTAACAATGTAGGAAAAAATAACCGGAAAGATTTTTATCTGTATATTTTTTATCAGTTATCAGTTAGATAATCAAGCACTAATCAATTTTTTTAATTATCCTCAAATGCACCTTTAATAATTTCAATTTGCTCATCTCCTTCCTCCTCTACAAACACAGCAATGCAGTCAAATCTCATCTTGGGATTATGGAGTTTTTTGTATTGAAGATAACTTTGGGCAACGCGGATAAGTTTATGTTGTTTGCGTTGAGTAACAGCCTCAAAAGGGGAACCGAAATTAGCTGTACGGCGTGTTTTCACTTCAACAAAACAAAGTGTATCTTTATCTTTGGCAATAACATCAATCTCGCCTAACTTGTTCTTAAAATTCCGCTCAATAATCTGATAGCCATCTTTCTGTAAATACTCGACAGCTAGATCCTCTCCCCTTCGGCCCAATTCCATACGTTGAAATGTCATATTAATATCGAAATGTTTTACGGTGAATGGACGAACGCCCCAATTCTCTTAAAGCTTCTTTATGCTGCTTTGTTGGATAACCCTTATGTTTTTTAAATCCATATTGTGGAAAAATACGATCATAAACTTTCAAAATCTGGTCCCGAGTTTCCTTGGCAACAATCGAAGCACACGCAATGGACAATACAGAACTATCTCCCTTTATAATCGTCTTATATGCATATGGCAAATCCGATTTAAACTGATTACCGTCAATAAGCAAACAAATACTTTTAACAAACCCAGAAGAATTTTTATCATCATTGGATAAATTTTCTATCATCTTTCGCACAGCCAAATTCATGGCAAGAAATGTTGCCTGTAGAATGTTTTTCTGATCAATCACCTCAGCGTTAATAATACCTGTCCCGACATGGGCCTTGGCATATATTTCATGCAAGGCTTTGCGGCGTTGAAGAGGCGTTAATTTTTTGGAATCTTTAATAGAAGATAAAAAATGAGTATTTTTTAAAACAACCGCCGACGCCACCACAGGCCCAGCCAAAGGCCCACGCCCCGCCTCATCAATCCCAACAATAAGACGAAACCCTTCCTCCCTTGCTTTATTTTCATGCTCTAACATATATTGTTGTGCAATGCCTTAACAGGGACATTTATCTCCATTTCGTTGTTTCTCAAAATTATGTCCTTCCACTCGACGCTGAGCGGTTTCAATAAATTTTGAAAGCCAAGGACGCTCAAGAGATTGTCCCTCGACCTGTTGACGGAACTGTTCAATAAATTTTTTGGTTGTTTCTTCTTTTTCCTCTTCATTCGCAACATTTTTCGATTTTTGAGCGGCTAAATTTTCCGCTAAAAATTCCGCTGCTGTGACATATTCCTAACCCCTTCAAATTCGAATCACTCAATTCAAAAAACTCACCTGTCCTGTTTCCTTACGTATATAACGTTCTCTTTTATCTGCAGGGTCAGCACGTTTACGCTGCGTCGTGTTATTCGGTTCGGAATCCTGATCATCAGCAAAGCCTAAAAGCAGGGGCAAATTTACAATCGGAACAATATTAATAATAGTAGGCAAAAATCCCTCAACATTCCGCAAACTTTCAATCTGTTCAAAAGTAGCCGCCGGCAACACAAACCCCTGCCCGTTTTCCTTTTCCAACTGCATATCGATGGTGTTAGGGTTGAGATCAATCCCACCTTTTTCTGCAGCAATTGACTCCTCAGTTCTTACTTGTAATTTCCCTCTCCCCTCATTATTTTCATCCACCGGCGAGGAGACAGACTCATGAATCACATAATATATCTCCTCAATTTTATAACTTTTCCCCTCTTGATCAAAAAACTCGCTATAATTCTCATTATTTTCTTTTACATGATCAAAAAAGACAACTTCATTACCCTTACCATACTCATGAAAAATAATCGTAACCATATCTCCTTTTTTAATCCTGCTCTGCAATACCTTTGGAAGATCTCTTCCTCTAATGAAATCTTCTCCAGGTTGCCCTTTGCTTAAAATAAACTCTTCTAATGAATCTAATAATTTTCTTTTTACTCCAGGCCTTTTCAATATTTCAATAATTTTTTCTCTGTTATTTACAACAAAATGACTTTTATCATTATTCAATATACTCTTTAAAAACAACCGTTTTTTTTCTTGATGCACTGAAGAGACAAATATTTTCCATCCTACATTAAAAAACTTTAATAAATCATTCCCAAAAAAAAATTTCTCCTCTATAAACTGCGCTTGCAAAGAATGCCATTCTTTTACATACCTATTCGAAAGAATTTGAAAAACAATAGCAGTGAACCTATCAATATTAAAAGAAGGTCTATCTATTTTTACATCCCAATCTGTTGTAATTTCTCGCTTGGTATACCCCACTGCATCTCCTGAAAGATGCGCGTCCAAACTCCCTTTCAACCTATCAAGATCCATAAGTATCCCGACAATAACTCCTTTTTTTTCATCTAGACTATATTTACTAAGCGTTTGCTTCATTAAATAATTATTTTCTAACAAAATATTGGCCATATTTTTTGCTTCTTTCTCAGTCATTATCGGCGAAGCAACTGATTCCTTTGCTGAAATTACTAATTTTAAATAAGGCTTTTCTTCTGAAGGTTTTTCGACATTCCAACCAGCCGAGGCTAACGTTTCACCTCTCATATTAGGAGGATATATGCGTAGTTCGCCATCTTTTTTCATAATTTCCTTTAAATTTTGCAAAAAATTTAAAAACCCTTCGTCCTTATAAAAATGGTTAAAGCTATGATACCCATAAGCAAAATCAATCTTCAATACTTTCCCGTTTATCTCAAAATGCTTTTTTAAATTCCTCATGTCATCAAATATTAAACGCACCTTTATATTATGCTTTGGATTAAAATTGATACTTCTATAATTTCTCCACTCATCATATTGAGGGTCAGAACCAAAAAGAATAACATTATCAATTTCATTTTCGTCAATCCATTCTGCTAAATCAAATAACGTTTTCACTTTTCCTATCCCCGTTTCAAAAATCACGATGGGAATATCTGTATTTTCTCCTCTATTTTCATTTAATTCCTTAACGTGTTCTGTAAGCTTAAAAAACTTATCAACTTCTTCTAACGGCGTCCCTCTTCCCCAAGATCTTCTTTGCCTCAATTCAAGTTCCCCATTCGAATCCATTGAAATAAAATTATTAGCTGCATTAACCTCTTCAAATTTTTTCTGAGATAAGCTTGTTTGGATAACAACATGTTTGTTGATGGGAACTATGGTGATTGGAGAATTGACAGAATGTCCACTTGGTGTCACTGACACCTTAAACTTCCCTAAAGCCTTTTTTATATTTTCCAACGGATCTCCCTTTAGGTCATCATCCATTAAACCGCTTTCTAAAACATCATTTAATTCCTGAATTGTATAAATTTTTAACCTCAATAATAAATAGAAATTTTCTTCACTCAATCCCATCTTTCTCAATTTTGAAATATTGTAATTGTATTTAATAGCTCCCTCATACTCATAAAAAGATTTTTTTTGTACATCCCATTTCCATACATCTGGACTATTAATATTGATTATTATCTGATTAATATCCTGAACAATACCATCATCTGAAACAAAGTACGCAGTCATACGCTTTGCTTCTGGATCAATATCTTTAACAATAGCCTTAACACCTAAAATAGATTTTTCAACAACCCTTTGTTTAATAAGTCTCTCATCACTAATAATAAGAAAATCCCCTTCTTTAAAATACCCTATACCTCTTTTATTATTATCCAAATCCCTAAGAGCAATGTAAGGAACCCCTCTTGGATCAAAATTTTGTAACTCCTCGATAGAACCAGATTTAGGTTGAATCTTAGCTAATTCTATTTTTTGCATTATAGAATCAACCCCATCACTTGCTAAGTCAGCTTCTTCATATGTTATATCGTATCCTGGAATCATACCAACTGAATATTCCATCTCACTTTCATATTTTTCCTTATATTCTGCCCCTCCTAATTTGAATAAAATTCTTTTTGCTATTTCATGCGCATACCCCTCTTCTAAATTACGCTGGCTACTAAAAGGCCCCAGATATTGCCTTCGTATGATATGCGCAAATTCATGAATTCCTCTCATATTATTACTCTCCGGAGATAATTCTAAATTAATAATAAAAGCACGTAATTCATCTATATATCGACCATTAATAGAAACACCTTCTCTGTCTATTACAGAAATAGCTTCCCCATGATAATAAATATTTTCTTGATATTCTGACCAAGTAGCGAATATGATCCTCTTTAAAAATTTCCCATCCATATTTACAAATTTTACAAACTCAAACCATTGATCAAATATCTCAGACGAAAAATCTTCTATTGAATTAATATCATCACTAAAATCAATCTCAAATTTTTGGCCTAAAATCGTTCGTAATTTCCTTCCTTCCTCTGTTATCATACTAACAGTCTCTTTCCCAACAATTTCTATCATTCGCTGCCTGTTATCTTCCTTAATTGGAGAAGCAGCTTTAGGTTGGGATACAATCTCTCTCTCAATAGGCTTAATTGATACTGTAATTTTGGTAGTAACTAGAGAATTGGCTATCGCTTGATTAATCTTATCCTCTACAATTGGTGAGGCAACTCCTTCCTGAATAATGTCTGTGGTTACGCGTGTTTTTAAATTTGCCCCCCCTGAAAAATATTTTCGGGGAATCAATTCCTGTGTCACGGGATCATAGTCTTCTTTGATATAGTTGTAGACGCCTTTTTTGAAGGCTTCGACGTATTGATCGTAAATTTTTTGGTTAATTTGGGGGTCATCAGTATTGACCCCTTTGGTTTTGTTTTGGTCGACGTACACTTGGCCCAATAAAGAACGGTCACGACCGTTCCCTACTAATTTTTGTTTATACCATGTAGCTAGAATTACAGAATTGTAGATTTGGCGGAGGTTGGCGAATGTTTTGCCTTCATTGACTTCGCGTTCAATCTCAGGGATGAGGATTTCACGGATGATTTGGGTGCCGATGTTCTGGTCGGCATGCCGGCCTTTCAGCGTCGGCATTTGAAAATTATTATCTGTAGGGGCGAAACTATGTTTTCGCCCTATATCATTTGGGCGATTACGCGAAATCGCCCCTACGTTATCCAAACCAAATTTGGCATTACCAATATTCTCATTCATCGCCACATAATCCTCCTCCAGCAAAACCTTCAACCGGCTCCTCACCACAAACGCTCCCTTGCTATGCTCATATACAACGGCTTTTTCTGGAACAATCCAAATTTTGTTAAAGGTATTCACAGGGATTTCGGTGGTTCCGAATTGTTCTTGGGCTTTTTTGTAAACACGATCCCAAAATCTCTTTCCCAATTCATCTTCCGGATACATTAATGAAGCGGTTAGTTGTTTGAGCATATAATCCTGCGCTAAAAGATCACGCCCCATCTCTGTTTGCCCGAAACCATTGGGAATGATGCGGTCTTTTTCATACGGCGAAAGGTTGACCCACATTTGATCTTCCGGAACGGTTAGGGCGGCCATGAAATATTTGATTAATTTTGCGTATTCTTGTTTTAAGGAACGGTCACGACCGTTCCCTACAGACCCTTCATCAATAATGAAATCAAATTTTAACGGATCATCGGGATAGATGTTTATTCCTTTGATAAGAACTGGTGCAAATGCGTTGCTTGATGTGATCAGTGTTCCGGGAATAGGAAGATTTAACACTCCTGTTGAAATAAGTTGCTGCGCCTGAATGGGAAGAATAACACTACTAAAGACAAAAATAACAATAAAACATGATGAAAGTATTCGATGAAGAAATAATATCTTCTTTTGTGTAATAAAAATATTCATGATAATAATTTTAGAAATTAAAATAACTTTGATACTAAGTCTTTAAAGTATATACGATGACTTTAAGGTAGGCAAAGCTCGAAATTCATTTCATGAATCCTTCCAGGAGGAAGTCTTAAGTTAAAAACCCCGAGGTTAATAAAAACCTCGGGGTTGAAATATAACCTGATTCAAAATTATTGCGTTTGGCGTCTGCGAACTCGAGCCTTCTTTCCAACACGATCACGAAGGTAATAAAGTTTTGAACGCTTCACAATCCCCTTACTCATAACTTTAAGACTTTCAATAAGTGGAGAATGAAGCGGAAACATTCTTTCCACGCCCTCTCCAAAAGAAATTTTACGTACTGTAAACGTACCTCGCAACCCTCTTCCTGTCTTACGAATAATGGTTCCCTCAAAAGGGTGCAGACGAACCTTGTCCGCTTCCTGAACTTTAATCTTCATTTTAATCGTATCGCCAACTTCAAAATCAGGAATATCATCGCGCAAATATTTCTGATCAATTCTTTTTATTGTCTCCCCAACATTCGTTACCATTTCAAATTACCTCCATACAATTTTTATTTTAATAAGGGGTTGCAAAAAAATAACCGATACACTTTAAACCATTCAATTGACATCGCGCCTTATCATAGCGCAGTGCAAAAGTTTTGCGACATTTAGGTTCTTTTTCTCGACAAGCCCACCCCATGTTCGGTGTTGCAGAACTTCTGCTCTGCGCTATAAATATGCACTGATTATTTCTATACAAGCCCTAAATCCGGTCTATTTTTCTTTGTAACAGCGACTGCCTGCGCTTTTCGCCATTCTTTTACATCTTTATGGTGGCCCGATAATAGCACACTTGGCACCTTAATGCCACGAAAATTTTCAGGACGTGTATATTGTGGATATTCCAACAAATTGTTTTCAAAAGACTCATCGTCTAAAGACTCTTGCTTTCCCAAAACTCCTGGAATAAGTCTGGCCACAGAATCCACAATCACTAAAGCTGGAAGTTCTCCTCCCGTCAGCACATAATCCCCAATCGATATGCTCTCATCCACCAACTTCACCCGAACACGTTCATCCACGCCTTCGTAATGGCCGCATATTATAATCAAATTCTTATTTTTTGCCAATTTTTTTGCTAATGCCTGCGTCAAAGGTTTTCCAGTAGGGCAAGTCAAAATTACCTTAACCTTCCGGCTTCCCTTTATTTTTTTAACCGCATCAAAAATGGGTTGCGGCGTCATCACCATTCCAGGCCCCCCGCCAAATGGACGATCATCAACCTTTTTATGCCTATCCTTTGTATAATCCCGCAAGTCATGTACACGTACTTCCACCTTCTTTTTTTCCTGAGCCCGTTTCATAATTGACTCGTTAACAACCGGCTTACACATTTCCGGAAAAATTGTAATAATATCAAAACGCATAACTAAGCTATTGTTCAAGTTATTTATGGACAGTCCCTAACTCCGATCCATAATTCGTTAAAAATTCTTTTTGAAAACTTTGATAACGATCTTCTTCTATCACCTGTCGAATTTCTTTCATCAAATTAATATAAAAATAAAGGTTATGATAAGAAACTAATGTTAATCCCGTTGTCTCTCTTGACTTAATCAAATGCCGAAGATAACTCCGTGTATGTTTTTTGCAAACAGGGCAGGCACACTGTTCATCAATGGGGGAAAAATCTTTCTTATTCGCCGCGTTCAAAATATTGATCCGCCCCTTATGGGTAAATGCCGCCCCATGTCGTCCATAGCGCGTCGGCACACAGGTGTCAAACATATCAATCCCTTCGCCAACAGCCTTGACGATCTGATCCGGCATGCCAATTCCCATAAAATAACGCGGCTTATCTTTTGGCAATAATGGGGCTACCCAATCCAGGGCTTCAAACATATCCTTAACAGGCTCCCCAACACTCACACCGCCAACAGCATACCCGTCAAAATCAATATCCATAATTTCCCGCGCGGAGCGTTTCCGTAAATCTTTATAAACTGAGCCTTGAATAATGCCGAATAAATGCTGTTTATCATTATATCCTTTTTCTAAAAAATATCCTCGGGATCTTTTTGCCCACGCGGTTGTTGAGTTGACAGAAATCTCTGCTTCTTTACGTTCACACGGGTAAGGCGCACAAATATCTAGCGGCATTATCATATCAGAACCCAAAACACGCTCAATGTCTATTACCTTTTCCGGTGTAAAAAAATGACGAGAACCATCTAAGTGTGATTGAAACTCCACCCCATCCTCCCGCAACTTCCGCAGTTTTGCTAAACTAAAAACCTGATATCCGCCACTATCCGTCAAAATCGGTTTATCCCAATTCATAAATCCATGTAGACCACCAGCCGCTTCCATAATTTCCAGGCCCGGTCGTAAATACAAATGATACGTATTCGACAACACAATCTGCGCTTCAAATTCACGCATATGATCAAACGTAATCGACTTCACTGTCCCATTGGTTCCAACCGGCATAAAAAACGGTGTTTGAATAGATCCATGTGCTGTCTTCAAAACACCTCTTCGGGCTTTTGTATTTTTATCTGTTTTATTTAACGTAAACATACTCATAAAATAATCATCCCATCCCCATAACTATAAAACCGATATTTCTCTTTAATCGCTTCCTTGTAAGCCGTCTTCATTAATTTTTCTCCTCCAAAGGCATAAACAAGCATGAGCAAAGTGCTATATGGTAAATGAAAATTTGTAATTAGACAATCAATCATTTTAAATTGATAGCCTGGATACATAAAAATATTAGTACTTCCACTCAAAACATTATTACGCGCAACCGTTTCTAAGACGCGACAACTCGTTGTACCAACGGCAACAATTTTTCGGCCTTGATCTTTTGATTTCTGAATTCGAATTAATGTTGCTTTAGTAACAGAATAATCCTCAAAATGCATCTGATGTCGTGCAACATCTTTTTCCTCAACTGGTTTGAAAGTCCCATAGTTGACATGCAATGTCACTTTATCAATACAGTGTTGCTTCTTTAATTTGGTTAGTAACCGATTCGTAAAATGGAGTCCTGCCGTTGGAGAAGCGACCGAACCTTTTTTTCGCGCGAAAACAGTTTGATAATATTTCCGGTCAATGGCCTTATCATTACGTGTAATATATGGCGGCAAAGGAATGTGTCCGACTTTTTCTAAATAATTTAATACCTTCTTTCGATTAAACCGAACAATGCGTTTTTCCCTATCAATGATTTCCGCAACTAATGTTCCCCCATCAATTAAGATTTTCTCCCCTCCTTTTAATTTCTTCAATGGCCGCAAAAGGGATTCATAAACCCCTTCTTCAATTTCCTTCAACAAAAATATCTCAACACGCCCCCCTGTTTCCCGTCGTCCTAACAATCGAGCCGGAATCACCTTACTATCATTAAGAACAATATGCGATTTTTCCGGCAAATACTGATCAATATTTGCGAACGCGTCATGACGGATAGTTTGTGTGGATCGGTCAACCACCATCAACCGCGCTTGATCGCGTCGTGTCAAAGGATACTGAGCAATTAATTTTTCAGGAAGGACGTAGGCAAAATCTTCAAGGTTCATTACTACCAAATCATTTCTTATTTTTTTACCTCGTTAATAAAATCTATGGTAAACATTTAAATATTTCTGTATTTGTTTCACAAACTATTATCTCATAATATGTTATATAACACGTCTATTAATATTTATGAAATTTTATTCCAGGATAATAATATTTAAGAATTTCTTTATAATTAAAACGTTCCTTGGCCATTTGGTGGGCGCCCCATTGGCACATGCCGACGCCATGGCCCCACCCTTGACCTATCACATCAAAATAATAGCCTTTCATGACAATATCATATTTATTGCTTTTTAAATTATTAGGCCCAATAATATTACGAAAATTCTTTCCGGAAATAGACGTTGTTTTCCCATCACGTGTCATAATCTTTAATGTCCTGATGCGTCCGCTTTTATTACGCTCAGTAACCTTAATCTCCTTTATGAGCCCTATTTTATACCCATTCTGATTTAACTTCTCCTGCACTTCCTTTGATTGAAAATTTTTCTTCCAGGAATAATAGGAGGATTTTTGACAATAATGACACACAACGCCCTTTAATGGGGCAAGATCATGATTCCATAACTCACTCGCGTCTTCAGTATGTCCGGCGCAGGTCGAATGAAAATACGCGGGCAAAACCTTGCCTTTATAAAATAACACTTCTCCCCGCGTCCTGTCCGCGGCAATATTTGTACGATAACGTTCAGCACTCCGGCCCCCATAAACCTGTGAATAAATATCACTTGTAACATCATACTTCCGCGCTTTGTTAACCTCTGTTTGATAAAGCGCGTATGTGCGGGTCGCCACAGCCTGAGCCTTAATCACCTCTAACGGCCATTTGTGCGGGACTTCATGATATAAAACCCCTCGGGTGTAAGCCTCTAAAGGCAAAACATTCACGACTAATAATTTATTTTTTATCCCGTAAATATTTAGAGTCCCCCGATACCGCTTTACTCGTCTCCCACTGTAAAGGCTTGCGTCTTTCTGCACCACTATCTGGATATAAGAAAACGAATAAAAGTTCCGACCGATAAAAACCCCTTTTCCATCAAAAATAACACGAGATTTTCTAAGCCTCCGGCCTTCATTTAATAAAATTCCTTTGGCATCAACAATTTTATATTTTCCTCGAATAGAAATGACAAAATTATCTACATCCTTAAGAACGGCAATCCGAACAAATGATTTATTTTTGGTGAAAAATCCTGCGCGTGCAATACCGGGAATAATGCTTAGGAGGGAAATAAAAACACATCCGATAATAGTAAATTTTTTAAACATTACGAAATGTGCGTAATAGCTGCCTGGCTTAACTCTCGTCCACGGGATGTTCTTTTCAAAAAACCTATTTTCAATAAATAAGGTTCTATTACATCAACAAGTGTATCGACCTCTTCATTCAAAGTTGCTGCCAGGGTTTCAATACCCACCGGTCCGCCACTATAGTGATCTTTTAAAACTCTCATTAAGCGCCGATCTTTTTCATCCAATCCAACACCATCAATACCTAGTGTCTGTAACGCTTCTTGAGTAATATTCTGCTCTATCTTTCCTTCGGATGTTTTTACCTGCGTGTAATCTCGTACTCGACGTAGGATTCTATTGGCAATGCGTGGTGTTCCACGTGAACGCCTGGCAATCTCAAGGGCCGAATCTTTGTCAATAGCAACCGTAAGTTTGGCTGCTGAACGTAATATAATTTCACTTAAATCTTCCGGAGTATAAAATTCCAAATGATGAAAAATACCAAAACGATCTCGTAATGGTGACGCCAAAAGTCCACTGCGTGTGGTCGCGCCTATCATTGTAAATGGTTTTAAATTAAAATTAATCGTCTTGGCATACGGACCTTTATCCACAATAAAATCAATCTTAAAATTTTCCATTGCCGGATAGAGAAATTCTTCCACCACTTTGGAAAGACGATGAATCTCGTCAATAAAAAGAATATCTCCCCGCCCAAGATTCGTCAGAACACCAATTAAATCTCCCGCGCGATCAATCG
>CAZIRV010000014.1:0-26634 GCA_964541845.1 uncultured Planctomycetales bacterium | reverse complement strand
AGGGGTATCTAAAAATGTAATCCTTCCTTTTGGAATCTCTACAGAATAGGCATTCATATGCTGCGTGATCCCTCCATGTTCGCCATCGGCCACCTTACTTCTACGAATACGATCAAGCAAAGAAGTCTTCCCATGATCCACATGCCCCATAAATGTAATCACCGGAGCACGTGGTGTTAAAAGCGCGGGGTCCTCTTCCTCTTGTTTATGTACCTCTATTAATTGTTCTTCTTGTGTACGAATCTTAGCTAAATTAAAACCAAACTCTTTTGTCAGTCGGGAAACAATATCAGCATCAAGCCCTTGATTAATATGGCATAAAACACCCATCTGCATTAATTTCTTTAAAATAAAACTTGGTTTTTGCTGAAGCTTCGTTGCTAAATCTTTAACAGTAATAGGAACATTAATCTCAATATCCGGTAAAGACTCATCCCTCGCTGCTACTGGCTTAACAGGAACTTCTTCAGAAGTTATAGTCTCTGCAGCAGGCTTAGGAACAGGAACTGATTTGGCAGAATCTTCAGTTTTATCTCGTCCAATATTAGTTTTACGCTTTTTACGGGCGAGCGGTTTTAAAGTAATCACCGGGGCGTTACTAATTCTTGACGGGGCTTTAGACCTTTCTTTAACTCCGGTCTTCTTAACGGGCTCTTTCTTTTTTTCTAAAGACTTAATTTCAATATTTTTCTTATCGTCAACCTTAATGCTTTTTTTCTTAACAACCGTTTTCGTTTTTTTAGATTCTTTTATCTCTTTATCCCTGCTTTCCTCCTTCAATTTTTCCGAAACTACAGACCCTTTCTTTTCTGTCGCTTTCCGCTGAGGAAGGCCACCTATTTTATCAATTTCTCCCTTCAAAACAGAAAGAACAAAAGAACTAAGTTCCTGTTTACTATCTTTAGATTTCAATTTCAAAGACTTTAAAGTCTTTAAAATAAATTCATCCGTTGTTTTTAATTCTTCAGCTAATTCAAATACTTTCACTAGAAACGGCCTCCTCCATTATTTAAAAAAATCGCTACGCGATAAAAAACTAAGCGAATATAAACAAAAAATTTATTTTTGCTTAATTGAGAGATTGGCCAAAAAAATTATTCTGCCAATCTTTAAACTAAGTTTAATTCCCCGAGACTTGCCTCGTTTGTAAATGCTTAGGTCAATACCTCGTGGGCTTGCTCCGAGGTAGTTTATTTCCTACTTGCGCAATTTTTAGACCGATAGGAACACTTTATCCTTTCCTATCCGGCAAAAAAAGACTTTGCTTCCTCAATCATTTTTTGAGCCTTAATCTTACCCAAACCTTTTATTTGTGTCAAACTCTTCTCATCGGAATCAGCGATCTTTTCTAAAGTATCAAAATCAAATTCCTTAAGCTGAGCAATAAGTTTTTGTCCTACACCGGATAAATGCGCAAGGGGCTCAGAAGAGTCCACGACCTCCGCATCTTCTTCCTCAATTTTTTCCAGATTTTCTTCTTCTGAAACTTTTTCACTTACAACTTCTTCCTCTTCCTCCTCCCCTTCTTCCTGCAATTTATCCCACTGCTCAAAAGAAAACAAATTCAATTCCCAAGAGACTAACTGACTCGCTAAACGCACATTTTGTCCACGCTTTCCAATAGCTAATGATAATTGGTCATCAGCAACAATAATATTTGCTTTTTTCGCATCATAATCCAGCTGAATTTGAGATATTTCAGCCGGAGAAAGGGATGCCTGAATATATTCCTTAATATCGGATGAATAACGCACAATATCAATTTTTTCTCCATGAAGTTCTAAAACAATATTTTTGACACGCGCTCCCCGCATGCCAACACAAGCCCCGACACAGTCCACTTTCTCATCTTTAGAATAAACGGCTATCTTCGTTCTATCACCGACATCACGCGCGAGTGCTTTAACCTCCACAATCCCTTCATAAATTTCAGGGACTTCCATTTCAAAAAGCCGTTTTACAAAATTTACATGCGCTCGTGATAAAACAACCTGAGGCCCTCGATTTTCTCTCTGAACATCCAGTACTATTGCCCGAATACGATCACCTTGCCGAAACTCTTCCTTATTAGACTGTTCTTTACGCGGAATATATGCTTCGGTCTTTCCCAAGTCAATAATAATATTTCCCCTGTCAAAACGGTAAACTCCTCCTGATATAATCTCACCAATTCTCTGTTTATATTCAGAAAATACGACGTCTTTTTCTGCTTCCCTAATTTTTTGAATCACAACCTGCTTGGCAGTCTGTGCCGCGATACGGCCGAATTCACTGGAACGAATTTCCTCATCACCGGCATGAGCCGTTAATTTTCCTGACTTAGGATCAAGAACTACGCTAATTTCTTCATCTTTATCAACAGTCCATAGTTTTCTTGCCGCTGAGGCTACTGCGGCTTCAACGGCTTCAATAAGGACTTCTTTTGAAATCCCTTTATCCCGTTCTAGTTGTTCTAATATTCCCAATAATTCATTATTTTCCATAATCTTTCCTTTTCTCTTTATATAATCTGCATAGCTTTACTAATATTTTTTAATACAATCCTTAACCTTTCTGTTTTAACTTGAACAAGAACCTCATCTTCCTGAACTTCCTCAACAGTCCCCCAATATTCTTTTTTAGAATTTACCTCTTCCAATAAATGAAATCGAACTTTTCGTCCAATAACGCGCAAAAAATCTTTTTTTGTGACTAATGGACGGTCTACCCCTGGAGAAGAGACTTCCAAAGCATAAGCTTCAAATATTTCTTTTTCTTCAATAACACCATTTAAAAAACGATTAATCTGTGTGCAGACATCCACCAAAATACCTCCTCGTGGCTTATCTACCAAAATTTCAATCATAATCGTCTGATGATATTGCTTAATATTTAATTCAAAAAGTTCAACCCCTAATTCCGCAATATAAGGCTCAATAATAGCACTAATTCTTTGCTTAAACTCTTCAAACATTGTCGCCATGTAAGGCTAAAATTTTAGCTTTAACTTCATTCTTAGCAACTAAAATTATTTCACCTGTTTTACGGATCTTAATCTCAACCTTACCCTCAGTTAAGTTACGCTTTCCAATAACAATACGCAGTGGGATGCCGATTAAATCCGCGTCATTAAATTTACGTCCAGGACGTTCATCCCGATCATCAATCAAAACCTCCAGTCCCTCTAAAGCTAAATCAGTGTCGTATTGATGTGTTAAACTTTCTATTTCCTCATTCCCTTCAGAAGTCTGTAGGGGTAGTATTTCTACATCAAAAGGCGCTGTTTCCTTTGACCAAATAATGCCCTTATTATCATTATGTTTTTCCACAATAGCGGCGATTGTACGACTCACACCAATACCATAACATCCCATAATAATATTTTTTTGCTCGCCCTTTTCATCAAGAAACTGAGCCCCCAGAGCTTTACTATATTTTATACCTAACTGAAAAATATGTCCCAACTCAATAGCAACTTCTGATTCCAACGTTCCTTTTTGACACCTGGGACATAATTTTCCTTTATCAAATTCTTCGGTCACTCCATTTTGGGCTCCACAAAAAGGACAAGAGACAACAACATCTTCTCCAATAGGAGCCGATACCATAAATTCGTGGGAAACATCCCCTCCCATTGCTCCGGAGTCAGCCTCAAGAATTGCCACATCCAGATCTAACCGTTTAAAAATTCGTTTATAGGCTTCATACATTAACGTGTAGTTCTTTTTTAGACCTTCAACATCACGATCAAAACTGTAGGCATCTTTCATAATAAATTCACAGGCCCTAACAATACCAAAACGTGTTCGAAGCTCATCACGGAATTTTGTCTGAATTTGATATAAAGTCATAGGAAGTTGTCGATAAGATTGTATGAAATTTTGAACCAAGTCCGTAATAACTTCTTCATGGGTCGGGCCTAAACACATAGCTCGACCACGATTATCCTCGAATTTAATCATAACATCAGATAACACTTCATCCCGTCCTGTTTTTTTCCAAAGATCTATTGGCTGCAAACATGGTAAAAATAATTCCCGGGCCCCGGCTGTGTCCATTTCTTGTCGAATAACCTTTTCAATACGACGCAACACCCTTAAGCCTAATGGCAAATAAGAATACACCCCGGAGGTCAGCATATGCACCAGCCCCGCGCGTAATAATAATTTATGGCTTATGGCCTCTGTCCCAACAGGCGCCTCTTTTAATGTGGGGATAAAATAGCTAGTCCATATCATCAAAAAATCCTTCTGGTAACTTAACCATTCGCTTTTTAAATTTTTCATAAAAATGAGGCTTTCTCTTGTCTAAAACCCAGTTACCAATAATATCCCCATTTTCCTTCATCCCTGTTTGATTCCATTTAATGATATCACACAACTTCACTCTACCGTCTTCTTCATTATAAACTAACTCTGTCACCGCGGTCACACGTCGTTTTCCATCCAAAAACAATTCCACATGAACGACAATATCAATAGCGCGCGCCACTTGTTTACGAATCTCTTCCGTACTCAATCGTATTCCTGACATCAACATCATCGTCACCATACGGTTAAAACAGTCTTGTGGTGTTTCAGCATGCACAATAGCTAATGACCCACTATGTCCGCTACTAATAGATTCAATCATGTCTAACATTTCTTCTCCCCGGACCTCTCCAATAATAATGCGATCCGGACGCATACGTAATGAATTAATAAAAAGTTCCCGCATTGTGATTTCGCCCTTCCCCTCAATATTAGCCGGCTTTGAGGCTAAGCTCACAACATGATCCTGCAATAATATTAACTCCGGGGTATCTTCGATAGTAATAATGCGTTCTTCCGCCGGAATATGCCTGGAAAAAACGTTTAACAGGGTTGTTTTTCCTGCCCCGGTTGAGCCACAAAACATAATATTAAATTTAGCCTTCATAGCCGTAATTAATAACGTCGCGATCGTTTTGTCAAGTGTTCCAAGCTGTAGAAAATCATCTACCGTTCCAATATCATCCTTAAACTTTCGAATAGTCATAACCGGCCCCACTAATGAACATGGAGGCAAAATAACATTCACCCGAGAACCATCCGAAAGAGAAAAATCAACATAGGGAGAGGATTCATCCACACGCTTATTAGAACCTGAACCCGAAATAATTTTCTGAATCGTATGGCTAAGATGCTGATTATTATCAAACGCAATATCTGTTAATTCAATGCGACCATGACGCTGAACATAAACCTGTTTAGCTCCGTTAATCATAACCTCAGTAATATTTTTATCTTCCATTAAAGGACGCAAAGGTCCCATACTCACAACAGCACTCACAATTTCCCGAATAATCGCGCCCCTTTCAATAGGGTCCATTTCAATATCTTGCTGAGTACACATCTCAATAATCGCCTGATCAACATAATTTCGTAGCTGATCTTCATTCATCTTATCCTTTACGCTAAAAAACTCCGTCTCAGTAATAAGGTATTGGTTAACCCTGACTTTAGTTTCTTCAGTTATCATAAAAAAATCTCCTTTTGTAGCACAGTGAAAATTTTTTGCGACATTTGATCCCTCTCTTTCGCTGAGCCCCGCCATGGGCTCTGGGTTGCAAAACTTCTGCTCTGCATATTAGAGAAATAAATTTTTAATTTTATCAATCAAACCAAACCTGGAAAAATCGCTATAAAAAACAAACAAGGCCAGCAATATAATTAAACTAAACCCTGCCCGCGCAATATAATCATCCACCCTTTGAGAAAGAGCTTTTCCTCTTATTTTCTCTAGCCCTATTAAAAATAAATGCCCCCCGTCCAATGGAATAACAGGCAATAAATTAAATATAGCCAAACTCGCGCTAATCACACCAAGAATATAAAGTAAATGGGATAAACCAGCCTCAGAAGCGCCTTTAACAATATAGAATATTCCAACAGGTCCGGTTACTGACTCCTTAGCAGATATAGCCCCTGTAATTATTCGATAAAAGGATTTGTACGTCATCACAGTAATGAACATTAATTCTTCATACGCCTTTGAACACGATTCTAAAAAACCGAAACGAAAAGAATCAAATTCCTGAATAGGCCCAACACCAATTCTACGTTTTTCAATATCATTTCCAAATTCATCTTTTGTAGTAATAATTTCAGGCGTGACGGCCTTAACAAGGATTTTTCCATTACGCAGAATTTTAATCACAATCCGACCATTTTTTGAATTAAGCACATTTTTTTGCAAACTGGTCCAGTCATAAATTTTTTTTCCATCTATTTCAATAATTTGATCTCCTTCTTTTAACCCTGCCTCTTGTGCCGGAGAATTTTTGGAAACACCTCCTATAGTATTAGCGAGTGCCCCAATACCAAGATCCCGAACATAGCGCTCTCGGCCCAGCATATCCGGTTTAAGAATGATATCCGGTGTGAGCGTTGCCGTCAACTCTTGCTCGTTACGCAAAAAAGTCACTTTAACAGGAGCAACCGTTTCTCCTTCCAGTTTTTTCTCAAGATTCGTCCATCCATAAATCCTCTGATCATCAATCGCGGTAATTTTATCACCTGTCATCATCCCAGCTATTTGCGCGGGACCACTTTCTATAATTTCAGAAACCTTTGTGGAAAGTCCCGGATATCCCAACATAAAAACAAAAACAAAACTAATATATGCGAAAATAAAATTGACCACCGGCCCATTAAGCACAACAAGCGCGCGGAGTCCCGGCGGTTTGGAATAAAACTCCTCAGGCTTACCTGTACATTTATCTCTCTCATCACCCACCATTCTTACATATCCACCAAGAGGAAAGGTTTTAAGCATATATGTAGTGCCCTTCCAATATTTCGCGAATAATGTAGGCCCAAACCCTAAAGCAAATTCTTCAACTTCAACTCCAATGTATTTTGCCGTAATAAAATGCCCCCATTCATGCACAAAAATAAGAATACTTAAAACAAGAATAAAAACACCTGTTCCCTGAATGTTTGAAAGAAAATTTTCGATAAACATAATTAAAATATAACCTTTCTCGCCTCTTCCCTAGCCCATTGATCGGCTTCAAGAATAGATTTGATTTTCGGATTTTTTACTATTGTATGTGTTTTAACAATTTTCTCAACTATTTTATAAATAGAAGGAAAATTAATTTTTTTATTTAAGAATGCCTCTACCGCCACCTCATCAGCCGCGTTTAAAACACTTGGCAATGTGCCTCTTTTTTTTCCCACATAGATAGCCAGAGCTAATGAAGGAAACTTATTCATATCCGGCTTCTGAAATGTAAGCTGCTTTAATTGGAAAAAATTCATTGATTTTAAACCTGTTGTCCAACGCTCCGGATAAGTCATGGCATATTGAATGGGTAACTTCATATCTGTAACACCTAATTGCGCGATAATAGAACCATCCTTAAATTCAACCATGGAATGAATAATGGCTTCAGGATGCACAACGACTTCAATGGCGTCAATATCCAGATTAAATAAATGCATGGCTTCAATTATCTCAAAACCTTTGTTCATCAGCAAGGCTGAATCAACCGTAATCTTTCGCCCCATTTTCCAACGAGGATGGGCTAAAATTTTTTGAACCGAAATATCTTTGAACTTAGAGCCTGAAACATTTAATAACGCGCCACCGGAAGCCGTTAGATAAACCTTATTAAGCTCTGCTCTATTTTGCCCCTCCAAACACTGAAAAATCGCGCTCTGTTCACTATCAATCGGAACAATTTTAGCTTTATACTTCTTGGCCGTGCGCATAATAATATCCCCTGCCACTACCAATGCTTCCTTATTTGCCGGAGCCACTACCTTGCCCGCGCGCAAAGCACTTAAAAACGGTTGCAACGCCGCGCTGCCGCGCATAGCAATAATGACAAGATCAATTTCTTTTAGCGCGACAAGTTCCTCTAAATCTTCGGCAACATTTAAAATTTTTATTTTTCCGACATTAATATTTTTCTTTAAATAATCTCTTCCCTTTTCATCAGAAGCCACGTAACCGGGTTGAAATTTCTGTATTTGCTTCTCAAGCAGCTTAAAATTATTATACGCGGTTAATCCAACAATCTTAAATCTGTTGGGGAACCGCTCAACAACCTTTAATGTGTTAGTACCAATAGATCCTGTGGAACCAAGAATAACAATATTTTTACACTTCATACTATAATCTGCTCAGGACTGAACTCATATAAAAATAAAATACCGGTACGGAAAAAAGAAGGCTATCAATAGCATCTAAGGCGCCACCCAAGGCAGGCAACATCTTTCCAGAATCTTTGACATCACAATCTCTTTTAATCAATGACTCTGACATATCTCCAATCTGTCCAATACCACCAAAAAATATACCTATGAAAGCAATCTTCCACACAGGAAAATTGAGTGCTGCCGGAATCAATGCCTTACCTAAAACCGCGGCCATGGCACTGGCCCCAAAACTTCCCACACTCCCTTCTATTGTTTTATTCGGACTGATACGTGGTAAAAGCGGATGTTTTCCAAATTTAGAACCAATCAGAAGTGCCCCCATATCACCACATTTCGTCACGAGCAAAATAAATCCCAAGAGTTTCATTCCATCCACTCCAGGAAGAAGATATCGAACCTTAATGACGAAACTAAAAAACCACGAAACGTACAAAATGCCAAAAAGAGTCGTTGATATTCCAACAATAGCATTGGCATTATCTTTCCGCATAAACTGCATAAAAAATATCATTAACAACGCTAAAACAATAAAAAGGAGTTCCCATCCTTTTGTTGGTTCAAAACGAAAAAATATTAACAATGGGATCAAAAGTCCTATAAAAATTCCCGTATAACTATAAATAGGAATCCCTTTTTTCTTTATTAAAAAAAAAAATTCATAGAGACCCCCAGTGATTAATAACAAAAGAACTCCCAGAAAGACCCATTCATTCAAAACAGCCGTTATACTGATGCCAATCATGATGGCTGAACTAACAAAACGATCTCTATTCATAAATTTCCAAAACGCCTTTCACGCTGCTGGTACTCAATAACAGCCTTTCGAAATTCTTCGCCTGTGAATTCAGGCCACAACTTATCCGTAAAATAGAGTTCAGAATATGATAACTGCCATAAAAGAAAATTACTCATTCTTTTTTCTCCCGATGTTCTTATAAGCAAATCCGGATCCGGCAAATCTCTTGTATATAACGCGGCACTGACCGTGTCTTCGGTAATATCCTCAATTTTTAAATTTCCTTCCTGCACATGCCGCGCGATATCCTGAACTGCGTCCGTGATTTCTAAACGTGATCCATAATTAAAAGCTAAATTCATAATAAGACCTGTATTATTTTTTGTTTCTGCGGCAACCTTATCCATTGTCTGCAAAAGAAACTTTGGGATACGTTCTCTCCTGCCAATCATTTGAAACCGAATATTATCTCTCTTTAATTTGTCAATTCTCCTATCAAAGGCCGCAGCTAATGTACTCATCAACATAGATACCTCCTCTTGAGGCCTATTCCAATTCTCCGTTGAAAATGTAAATAATGTTATGGCCTTAATCCCCATCTCTCCTGCCACGTCCATGATTTCTTCAACACGTTTAACCCCTTCAATATGCCCTTGCGCACGTGAAAGATTCAGCCGTTTTGCCCATCGGCCATTACCATCCATAATGAAAGCAATGTGTTTTGGTAAATTTTCCGATTCTTTTTCCATAATATAAATAAAATAGGGGACTCATCATCCCCCATTACAAAATAGACCTCATTCTACTCGGCACTATTTTTTTCGCTAACAAAAATTATCGACCAATAACCGGACTTGAAATCTTCTTTTGCATCAAATCATGCTCTAAACGCTCAACTTCTTTCTTTAAAGCAACCTCAACCGCTAATATTTTTTCCAGGCGCGACTGTAAACTCGTATTTAAAACTCTTTTCTGCTCAAGGGCCTTTTCGATCATTTCTACCTTTGCTTGAGCTTGTCTTAAATTAGATTCCAGGGAATTAATTCTAACATTGGCCTTTTCCAAACCTTCTTCGGCAATCATTCTTGTGTAGCGCTCTTTATTTAAATCTTTTTCAGATCGAAATGAATTTTGATTATAATAAATAGCTGTCCCAATACTCCCAATAATCAAAATAACGGTAAAAAAAATGATAACAACTTTCACGCGCTAAAGAGTTGTCCGTAAATAACTTGGACTATTATAAGATTTATGTCTATTAAGGGCATGAAAAAATTGTCTAACTTAGGATCGGCTCAAAAATAACCTCGACAACTTATATCTCAGCCCGACAACACCTATTTCATGATTGTCGAGGTTATTTTTGAACGATTCCTTATCTCTGGACAACTCCTAAAAAATTGTACAACGATAAACTACTGATAATGTGAGGCTCACCCTCAAAAAAATAATATTGTCGTTAGTTAATTAACGTGCAATTCCTAACTATCGGCCTTTTTTTTCTGCCTTCGGGAGAATCACAATTTCTACCCTGCGATTTTTCTGTTTTCCTTCCTTAGTGCCATTAGACGTAAGGGGTCGGTATTCTCCGTATCCTGTTGCTGATAACCGCATTGGATCAACACTATGTTGCTCCTCCATATAATGTAAAACACTCAAAGCTCTTGCTGTAGAAAGCTCCCAATTAGATTTCCATCTGGAACGTTTAATCGGATCATTATCCGTATGTCCTTCAACCCCAACAGACAAATCCTTTACTGTTGTGTTTAAAACTCTTGCGACCTTATCCAATTTCGCGAAAGAATTTGGTCTTAGATCTGCTTTTCCGGAATTAAATAAAACTTCCGCGACAAAGGTAATCACAAGCCCTCTATCTACCCGCTCAACGGTAACCTCCTCATCCGCAATTTCCTTACGCAAACGATCTTCTAATTCTAACTTGGCACGCGCTAATTCATCCAATTCTTTCTTTAATTTCGAAATTTTTTCTACGTCAACACGCCGGCCTTTTTGAAAAATTAATGTACAACCACTTAATGTTAAACTCGTTGCAATAATTAAAATTCCCGAAGAGAAAACTAAAAATTTTGTTCTCATAAGACCCCTCCTTAATTAGAAGATCCACATTAACATAGCCCTTAGGAACTGTCCATAAATAATTTTCACATTTTTGCATATCACCTTCAGGTCATCTTTGACAAATTTTCAATCGCAATTTTCTCAACGTAGCTCGCTACGCTTCGAAAATCACTCAATCAGATTGATCAAATCTAACCTAAATCTGAAGACAAAAATATAAAAGTTATTTATGAACATCCTATTTAATGTCAAAAGTTTTCTTATACTATTAATTAATATATATTATCGAACAATAATTTCGTCCCGTTTGGTTCCGTTAGAAATATATTTAACGCCTACTTTCAAAAGCTCTTCAAGGCGTTTGATATAGGCCCGAGCATTTTTAGGAAGTTTTTTATATTCACGGATATCACACGTATTCGACTGCCATCCAGGCATTGACGCATAAACAGGATTAAGGTTACAAAGCACCTCAAAATCCATGGGAAAATCTTTGTAAAGATTGCCTTTGTATTTATACCCTGTACATATTTTAATCTCTTTAAGGTCATCTAAAACATCTAATTTCATAATAGCTAATTCTGAAATGCCGTTAATAATCACAGAATAACGAACGAGCACACTATCAAACCATCCACAACGGCGAGGACGCCCCGTTGTAGCTCCAAACTCATTTCCTTTTTTTCGAATATCATCTTTAAGGTTTGTCGAAAATTCCGTTGGAAACGGTCCCTCACCCACACGTGTTGTATAGGCCTTAACACAGGCAATGGCCTTATCAATGCGTGTAGGAGCCACTCCCGTTCCAGAGCAGACACCCCCCACAATAGAATTGGAAGAGGTTACAAAAGGATATGTTCCAAAATCAATATCCAAAAATGTTCCCTGTGCTCCTTCAAAAAGAACAGTTTTTTTATTATCAATCGCCTCATTAAGATACAACACTGTATCACAAACATATTTTTTTAATTTTTTACCATAATCCAAATACTCCTCGTAAAGCTTTTTAAAAGGAAAACTTTTATAATCATAGACTTTAAGAAAGGTTTCATTTTTCTCTCTTAAATTATCTTTTAACTTTGCTTCTAAAATCCTTGGATTAAGTAAATCTATCATACGAATACCACAACGCGTCACTTTATCAGAGTAACAAGGACCAATCCCCCGTCCCGTTGTTCCTATTTTATTTTTCCGTTTTGTTTCACGTAAACCATCTAAAATACGGTGATACGGCATGACCATATGACAGCGTCCTGAAATTTTTAACCGTTGCGACGACACCTTAATCCCTTTTTCTTCTAACTCCTCTATTTCTGTAAGCAACGCCTTAGGATCAATAACAACGCCATTACCAATAACACAGGTTTTTCCTTTATGCAGAATAGCGGAAGGCAATAAATGAAAAACATATTCCTTATTACCGACAACGACAGTATGACCCGCGTTATTACCCCCCTGATAACGAACCGTAATATCTTTATCTTTTGACAGAATATCAATCAGTTTACCCTTCCCTTCATCTCCCCATTGAGCACCAACAACCACTACATTCATTTTTTTAACTCCTTATATTAGAACCTTCAAAAGAATATAACCCAATCCAAATCCCATCGATAAAAAAACTGCTGATGCAATAATTTTTCTTTGCGATACTGCTTTGGTTAAAGCCATTCGAATTCTGGAACTGGATAAAATCCAGATAATTCCAACCCATACAATGATTAAAGGCAAAACAAAAGCCATGCTATACATCGCGAATGATGACATGACAAACTTCCAATCATTTCCGGACATAAAAAAAGAAAACAAAGCAAAAAGATATTCGTCCTGCGGCCAGAACGAAGACAATAGTGTCAAAATAAATCCAAAAAATCCAGACAAGAGAACAAGAAAGAATACCGTCGTAAATTTTTCTTTTATATACTTAGGTCCATTTAAAAAAACAGCTTCTTTCAAGAAAAATCCGGAGGTTTCTTTATTTTTTTGGTAGCGGACCCAATCCATCAGATACACAAATCCAAAAATAATAAAAATTCCGGAAACCATCAAATAAAATCTGCGTACGCTAGTGTAAAAAACAGGAATACTAAAAAATTTATCGGAAAATCCTAAAGCCAAAAAAAATGTTGCTACCATTACTGCGGCACTAAAAAAAAGACCAAAAATAATAACACGTTTTCTTGTCTTTCCAAAAAAAGAAAGAAATAAAATAAAACCTAAAATTGTTGTCATAGCCAAAGGATTAAATCCATATTTGATCCCTGACCAAAAAGCAGGAAAAAGGCTCATACTTTAAGAAATTTTACGAACAAAATATCCTTTATATTTTTAAATTTTTCTAATGTTTTCTCAGAAACCTCACTGTCGACATTCACAACACTGACAGCCATGCCACCCTGTGATTCCCGTCCGAATGTAATTCCCGCAATATTAATATCTTCTTCGGCAAGAATTGTTCCCACTGCACCCACAATCCCCGGCTTATCGTTATTATTGATAAACAGCATATAACCATTCGGAGCAGCCTCAACATAAACGCTGTTGATTTTTACAATCCGCGGTTGATTGTTTCCGGAAAGGGTTCCCCATATTGTAAAAGGATCTTTATCTGTCTTAATCTCAACATTCAAACAGTTAACAAACTCTTCTTCTTTATTAGACTTAATTTCCTGAACATTAATCGCGCGCTCTTTTGCCAAATCAAGGGCATTGACAAAGTTAATACTTTCGCCAAGAATTGGAGTCAGTACTCCATTAATTAATGACAATGTTACTGGAGCGACCTTATGCTTTGTAATCTCTCCGCTGTAAGTAACCTTAATTTCACTAATACGACCATTAATCAACTGTCCCGCAAATTTTCCCATACGTAGTGCCAAATTGACATAGGGCTCTAACACTTTATAGGTCTCCGCAGACACTGATGGGAAGTTAGCAGCATTCATAATCCCTTTACCCAAAAGCGCGTTGCAAATTGTTTCAGCAATTTCAATAGCCACATTAATTTGAGCTTCAGACGTCGATGCTCCAAGATGCGGTGTAGTTATGCAATTGTCAAATTTAAATAAAGGTGAGTTAAAATCCGGAGGTTCCTGCTCATACACATCCAGGGCACATCCGGCAATTTTATTTTCTTCCAGCGCTTTAATTAATGCCGATTCATTAATAATTCCTCCACGCGCACAATTAATTAAACGCACATTTTTTTTCATTAAATCAAATTCCTTATCAGAAATAAGATTCTTTGTTTCAGTCGTTTTAGGAATATGAATTGTGATATAGTCCGCTGTTTTCAATAATTTCTCAAATTCAACCATTTGCACACCTTTTTGCGTAGCGACCTCTAGAGATAAAAATGGGTCAAAAACAATGATTTCCATTCCAAAAACCTTGGCAAACTTGGCGACCGTCGCGCCAATACGTCCAAAACCAATCACACCTAACGTCTTACTATGGAGCTCAACTCCTCCAAATTTTGAACGTTCCCATTTTCCGGATTTCAAAGAAGAGTATGCCTGTGGTGTATTTCGTGATAGTGATAAAATCAAGCTCATTGTTTGCTCAGCGGTTGAGGTCGTATTTCCTGCAGGAGTATTCATAGCGACAATTCCTTTTTTAGTCGCTGCCGGTAAATCAACGTTATCTAACCCCACCCCAGCCCGCCCGATAAATTTCAAATTATCTGCAGCTTCAATGATATCCGCGGTAACTTTCGTCGCGCTGCGAATAATAAGAGCATCATAATTTTTAATAACTTCTTTTAACTCATCAGGACTAATCCCAAACTTACAATCAACTTCAAATTCCTTAACTGCCGTTAATATATCTACTCCTGCCTGAGCGAGTTTATCACTAATAAGTATTTTCATGGGTACACTCCAATCTGGTAAATATTCATTTGACTTACCCTCATCGAGATCCTCTTTGCGAAGAGGCATTCATTCTATTCAAGTCGACGCGGCAATCTTTCATGCTTTTTGAAATTGCTTCATCGATAAGAAGAACTGTTAGTCTCCTCGCAAAGACAATTTTGGGGTGAGTTTAAAATTTATACGTTAAACACTTCCTGCGCCGCGGTTAACCCGGCACCTAAATTAAATGAGTATCCTAATTCCTTAAGAACTTTTTCTAAACATGAAATGCCTGTAAGGATATCATATTCATCCACACATCCCATGTGCGCGATGCGAATAATCTTTCCTTTCAACTGTGCCTGCCCACCGGCAACAGAAATTCCATAAGTATCCCGCATCATTTTAACAACCTTCCCTCCGTCAACATCTTCCGGAAGGTTAATAGCCGTAAGGACATTGGAAATACAAGATTCATCCGGGAACAGCGTCAATTCAAGCGCTTTCGCGGCTGCCCGCGTTCCCTGAGCTAAACGCGCGTACCGCGCGAATAAATTTTCTAAACCCGACTCTCTGAACTTCTTTAAGCTTTCATTGAGAGCGATCACAATACCAATAGCCGGTGTAAATGCCGTATCTGTTTTCGCCAACGCTTCGCGCGCTTTACGTAAATCAAAATAATACCTGGGGCTTTTAGAATTTTCTACCAGGCCCCATGCTTTATCACTCACAGAAAGAAATGCTAATCCAGGAGGAAGCATAAACCCTTTATGGGAAGCCGCGACCACAACGTCGACACCCCACCTGTCTGTCTGCAAGTCAATAACCCCAAGCCCACTAACCGCGTCAACGACCAGAACAGCTCCTGTAGGTTTAACGACATCAGCTATTTTCTGAATATCCGTAACAACTCCTGTGGACGTTTCATTTAATGTTACAAAAACCGCCTTAATACCTTTATCAGAGGAAAGTAATCCTTGAATTTGTTCTGGCTGAACGGCTTTACCCCACTCAACCTGGATAACCTCTGCTTCGACACCATAAGCCTGACAAAGCTCAGTCCACCGCTCACCAAACTTTCCTCCTTCAACTGTAATTACCTTGTCTCCAGCTGAAACAAGATTGCACACAGCCGCCTCCATCGCTCCTGTCCCGGAAGCCGGAATTAAATAAACATCATTTTGAGTTTGAAAAACATATTTCAACCCTTCAAATGCTGCTTTTAATTCTTCCTGAAATTGAGGGGTCCTATGGTGAATAATCGGCTTTCCTAACGCCGCGCAAATATCCGCTGGAATTTGAGTTGGCCCGGGGGTAAGTAACAAATTGCGTTTCATGATTTTACTATCCTTTCTATGGGAGTATCAACCCCCGAAGTTAAATTTAAAAAATTTGATTAAAAACTTCGGGGGTTGATACTTTTAAATATATTTTTTTATTTTGTACTTTTAATGACCTCATCAACAAGGCCATATTCTTTAGCCTCTTCCGATGACATAAAAAAATCCCTATCTGAATCTTTTTCAATCTTCTCTAATGGCTGCCCAGAATGTTTAGCTAAAAGTTTATTCAACTCATCTTTCATACGTAAAATTTCTGTTGCCTGAATAGAAATATCACTCGCCGTTCCCTGAGCTCCACCCCACGGCTGATGAATCATTATCCTTGAGTATGGAAGTGCAAAACGTTTTCCTTTTGCTCCGGCTGTCAATAGTATAGAACCCATACTTGCCGCCTGACCCAAACAGTACGTGGCCACATCCGGCTTGATAAACTGCATCGTATCATAAATAGCCAAACCAGCCGTTACCGATCCTCCTGGAGAATTTACATAAATATTAATGTCTTTTTTAGCATCCTCACTCTGTAAGAATAATAATTGAGCAATAATTAAATTCGCGACATTATCATCAATAGCGGTCCCAATAAAAATAATGCGATCCTTTAAAAGACGCGAAAAAATATCATAAGCACGCTCTCCTTGCCCTGATTTTTCAACAACCATTGGAACTAATTGAGCTTGTATTTCCATCCTATTTTCCCTCCCATTTTTAATTAAGAGATTGGCTAAAAAAATTGTTCTGCCAATCTTTAAACCGGGTTTAATTCCCCGAGGCTTTCCTCATTTGTAAATGCTTAGGTCAATACCTCGTGGGCTTGCCCGAAGTAGTTTATTTAAATATAGCTTCTTTTAATAAAAATTCCATAACCTTAAAAAATATATTGTCATCTTTTTTTAATTCAATTTTCTCCAACGCTGCAATCTCATTCAAAACAAGATACACCCTGACCTGGCGTTCAGAAGGCCCTTTTAATCCCTCCCGTTCAGACCCTACTTTCTTTAAAATTTCTTCATCAGACATACCTTGACGCTGCCACTGCTCTTTCTGATGTTGTAACGCATTCTCAATCTGCTGCTTCACTAATGATTTCGGAACCGTAAATTTCACTTTTTTCAATAAAATTTCAATAATTTGATTCTCTAAATCAACCTTATTCTGGCGGTCTTTATCTACCTCTAATTGTTTCATAAGAGATTTTTTAAATTCTTCTAAACTTGGGTAACCTAAACTTTTAGCAAAAATGTCATCAATGGTTACTTCTTTGTCTTTGCCTTGCCCCTGTTTAAAATATTCTAACGTCTTATTCATTTCTTCATCCGTTACCTCGGAACTTTTTCGTTTTATTTTAATTCCCTTATAGCCATCAATTTTAATTTCAGGCTTAATATCCACGGTCGCTTTAAAAGTAATGGCACCGTCTTTAAAATCAACATCCGCAATTTCCGGCATGGCAATGGGCTCAATTTTTTCTTTATCAATTCCTTCATAATAAATTTCCGGAACTATTTTTTTAACAAGCTCACTCTGCGCGGTTCCCTGATAATGTTCTTCTAAAACCTTACGCGGGGCTTTTCCCGGGCGGAACCCTTTAATTTTCGCATGTTTTCCTAAATCTTTATAAACATCCTCCAAACCTTTAGAAACGCGTTCTCTGGAAATTTCAAATTTTAACTCTCTTTCAACATCATCAATCTTTTTAACTTCTACTTTCATCTTAACTTTAACTCCTTCGTTTTTAATTGCCCCTCAACATCAAATCAAAATCCCATCCGATATTATTTTAGATTACATCTTAAATTTTTCGCCTAAATAAATTTTTCTTGCCTCAGGATCATTAATTAAATCGTCTGCTGTTCCGGAAATCAGGATCTTCCCCTCTGCAATTAAATACGCCCGATCAGTAATGGCCAGCGTCTCACGCACGTTGTGATCCGTTAAAAGAATTCCCAAACCCCGGCTCTTTAAGTCCCTGATAATTTCCTGTGCCTCCGCGACAACAATAGGATCAATGCCGGAAAAAGGCTCATCCAACAGAAGAAATGAGGGGCTTGTTACTAACGCGCGCGTAATTTCCAACCGCCGACGCTCTCCTCCGGATAAAGTGTATGCCTTACTTTTGGCTAAATGAGCGATATTAAGCTCTTCCAGCAAAGATTGCAACCGTTTTTTTCGTTCACGTGGGCTAATATTAAGCGTTTCTAAAATAGCCATGATGTTTTCTTTCACCGTTAATTTACGAAAAATAGAGGCTTCCTGTGCCAGATAGCCCATTCCAAGACGACAACGTGAATGAATGGATTTTCTTGTAATATCTTCCTGATCAAAAAAAATCTGACCTTCTGTGGGCTTAATAATTCCAACGGTCATATAAAATGTCGTTGTTTTTCCAGCACCATTAGGCCCTAATAATCCAACAATTTCTGATCGGCCCACATTGATACTCAACCCATCAACCACTTTACGCCCACCATAAGTTTTGACCAGATTTTTAGTCTCCAGAAGCTGTAATGGCATTTTCTCCCTCAGTTACTAAGATGAGTTTCGGACGCCCTGAAAGGGTCATTACCTCAGTCCTCTTGTCATAGACCATTTTCTGCGCGTACGTCTCATTTTCTCCTCGAATAACCACAACATTACCGATACATATCAATTTCTCCATCTCACCTTTTTCCTGATTAAAATAAATCTCCATTTTATCAGCTTTAAGAGTTTGGTCTTTTTGAATCGCGACCACATTTTTATTAAAAGTCGCCTTTGATTTCCCCCGGTCAATGACCATCGGGCCATCACAGGTAATAGTAATAATATCTGCTTCTTTTTGTCCCTCTTGTTTAGATTCTGTTTCAATCATTGCGGTCACGTCTTCATTGACCTGAGCCGTGCTTAATCCTGGCCGCGCATCCATTCCTGTGCCTGTAATAGTCATCCCTTTTTCGGAATCGACAATAACAACACCATCCTTTGTTGTCACTAAATCTTCATTTTTACTCCAATCAAGCGTGTCCGTAATAAGCTTCGTCCCTGTCTCACTTGTAATGACGACATCTTTCTCTAAATGCATATTGCCACTAACCTGGTCAATAACTCCCGTACCGGCTTTCAAATTCATTATCTGATCACCATAAGTATCCGCGTCAACGTTTGTTATTTTAATTTCATTCCCCATAATATCCGCTGTATCCCCATCAACATTCCAGACCTTTTCTCCTTCGCCATTATATCCCTGCAAATTAAACCCTTCAAACTGCTGCGCTGATTTTTCATCAGCATACAGCATGCTGACACTCACCCCTAATACCAGCCCAATTATCAATAATTTTTGAATCATTTCATCATTCCTTTAATAATATCTTTCCACTTTCCCTGTGTTTTTAAAATTAACTCAACTGTTTCCCTCACCGCCCCCTCACCGCCTTTGCGCTTTGTTACATAATCCACGCATTTTTTCACTTCCGCAACGGCATTAGCCGGGGCCACAGCAAGTCCCACCTTATTTAAAAGACAGATATCCGGCAAATCATCACCCATGAAACACGCCTCTTCATCCTTTAATTTTAAACTTTTTAATAATTTTTGATAGGCGGAAATCTTAGGATACGCATCCTGATACACTTTGTCAAATTTTAGGTCCTTAGCACGCACAGTGACAGCCTCAGCCGAGCGTGCGGAAATGATCGCTGTTTTAAATCCTGCTTTTTTAAAAAATACAATGCCAAACCCATCCTGCACATCAAAGACCTTAATCTCTTTTCCCTTCTCATCTAAATTAATCTTTCCATTGGTTAAAACCCCATCAACATCAAGAATAAGAAGTTTAATTTTTTTAACTTTGTTTCTAAATTCTATTGTCAAATCAACCCTGCCTTTAATAAGTCCTGAATATCCAAAAGCCCCACCGGATTACTTTTTTTATCGACCACTGGAACCTCGTCTATCTTTTTTTTCTGCAAAATTTGAAAAGCCTCAGCAGCTAACTTGTCTTTTGGAATAGTTGAGGGGTTTTTTGTCATAACCTCAACGACCTTACGCTTTAATAAATCCGGGTCTGTTTCAATATGCCGACGTAAATCTCCATCCGTAAAAATTCCTGAAACCTTTCCTCTTGTATTAATAACACACGCTGAGCCACAACGCGCCTTTGTAATAGCTAACAGAACGTTCTTTACTGTTGTTGTTTCTTTAACAACGGGATAATCCTTTCCTTTGCGCATAATATCTTCCACCTTTAATAATAATTTTCTTCCAAGCGCGCCTCCTGGATGATAAAAAGCAAAATCTTCTTTTCGAAATTTTTTACGAATAATTAAACACGCTGCTAATGCGTCCCCCATAACTAATGTTGCTGTTGTGGAAGCCATAGGCGCCAACCCTAAAGGACAACCTTCTTTTTTAACAGAAACATCTAACGACACATCACTGTATTTTGCCAAAGAAGACTTTAAATTTCCTGTAATCGCGATACTCTTTATTCCTATTTTTTTAACGAATGGAAGCAATTTTTTTGTCTCTTCTGTCTCTCCACTATGCGAAATGATGATGAAAACATCATTTTTTCTAACCTGACCTAAATCTCCATGAACTGCCTCGGCACTATGCATCCAGATACTCGGGGTTCCTGTTGACGATAACGTTGCCGCTATTTTCCGACCGATAATTCCTGTTTTCCCCATGCCGGAGACAACCACTCGCCCTTTGCACCCGGCAATCAAATCTGTGGCTTTAAGAAAACTTTCATCAAGATTCTTTGCTAAATCACCAAGCGCCCTAGCCTCAATTTGAATAACTTCTTTGGCTTTCTTAAGAGACATTTTTTTTGGTAACCTCATCAATCTTCTTCAGCACAATCAATACTTTTTCCAATTTATTCAACGCTAACATATTGGGTCCATCAGAAAGAGCTTTTTTAGGATTAACATGCACTTCCATAAAAATCGCGTCACATCCCGCGGCCAAGGCGCATCGTGCTAAAAGCGGAACATATTCACTATTGCCTCCGGATACATGGCCCAAACCCCCGGGCTCCTGAACACTGTGCGTGGCATCAAAGACAACCGGATAACCTATCGTACGCATTTTAGCTAATGAACGAAAATCACTGACAAGATTATTGTACCCAAAACTTACCCCTCGCTCTGTAAGCAAAATTCGCTTATTTCCCGTGTGTTCAATCTTTTTCACAACTTGCTCCATATTTTCCGGCGCCAAAAATTGTCCTTTTTTAATATTAATAATTTTTCCCGTCTTTCCAGCCGCCACCAATAAATCTGTCTGCCGAGATAAAAACGCGGGAATCTGAAGAATATCCAAAACCTTCGCGGCATGCTCCACCTCTTCAACAGAATGCACATCACTAACAACAGGCACCCCCACACGCTCCTTAATTTCTTGCAAAATTTCTAAACCTTCCGTCAACCCCGGGCCACGAAAAGACTTAATAGATGTCCGATTCGCTTTATCATAACTGGCTTTAAATACAAACGGAATATTAACCTTTTCTGTAATTTTCTTAATAGCCTCTGCGTGTCGTATCGCCATGGGCCGACTTTCAATCACACAAGGACCTGCCATTAAAACAAACGAAAATTTCCGACCAAATTTAATATTTTTAAGTTTAATTGTATTGGCCATTTTATTTATACTTTGCTCCAATGATCTGAAGTTGAATGTAAGAATTCTTCACATTCTCGAAGAGTATCTCCGAAAGCAATAACCTCTTTACATTTTGGAATACGCCCAGTGAAAGTCCCATAAGAACAACAGGAACAGGGGCTTCCGGTGAAATACGTGGAACATCCTGCGAATATATTGATCTAAAATCACACCCCTAATAATAAAGATATTTTTTTTATTAATGGTTAAAGTCTCATTCAGGATTATTAGGAAACGAAATAATATCACAATTTAAAGGTTTAAGCAAAAATAATTTCTCTTCGAAAATATCCCAAAAACTATAGAAATTATTTTTGCTTAAGTCCTGAACAGAACCTCAACAGCTTCTAACACGTCCGTAACTTTAATAAAGGGCTCCGTCACAACCTTTGATTTTAATCCCAGAGGCTTCCACCTTTCAGGATTAATCCCTGGCTGATTCCTTGTAAAAATCGATACCACAGGGGTTTCTAATCCAGCGGCAATATGAACCGGACCGGAATCATTGGAAATCAACATATCGGATCGTTGTAACACACTCACAAGCTGACTGACCGTGGTTTTCCCGGTTAAATCCAACGCTAAATGAGCCATTTGAGACATAATTTTCTTCGCAATTGGTTGAATACCAGAATGCCCTACTATGACAACTTTTGTGGAATATTTATGACAAAGCGCATCAATCAACTCCGCGAATCGATCTGCAGGCCAGCACTTAGCCGGATCACTCGCTCCAGGATGAATGGCAATAAGATTCTCTTCCTGTGCAATGCTGTGTTCCTGACAAAATGCCTCCATCCATTGTTCAGATTCTTTTTGGACGGAAATATTTATTTCTAAAGCAGCCGATTCAATCCCCAACACTTTTAAAACATCTAAACAACACTGTGATTCATGCTTCTTTCCATGATGGCGCATGTCTTTAATCGGATGTGTTAAAAAAAAACCAAACTTGTTGTTTTTATATCCTATTCGCTGAGGAATCCCTGCTAAAAAACACAACGCGTTCATCCGCTTTTTTGTATGTAACACAAGAGCGCAATCATATTTTTTTTGACGTAACTGAGAAACAAGTTTTAAAAATCCCTTCAGCCCTTTATGCTCCCCCTTCCGGTCATCCACCATAATTTCATCGAGATAAGGATTATCCACCACTAAATCTTTAGTCAATGGCATCACTAAAATAGAAACACGGGCTTGAGGATAAGCGTCACGCAATGCCTTAATCACCGGAGTAGTCAATACAACATCGCCAATACGGTCGGTGCGGATGATGAGGATGCTTTTGGGGGGATGCATGAAAAAAGCCTGCGCCATTTATTCAAAATTAAAATTTTGCATTTATTTTGTATCTAATACCAAATCCATTAAATAATGACCAAAACCTATTTTGCTTTTCTCGACGATTTAAAGAGAATAGCAGAGTTAAAAATAGAGCAATTATTTAATGGAATTGGTATAATTACACTAAGATGCTGTCTAGGAGGGAGATTTTTCCAATTATTCATAGTGCGCCGCATCCGAAGAATTTTTACCGTTTTGTATCGTTTTAAAACTTGGTAGACCCATCGATACTTAACATTTAGTCGACGTGAATAGCCCCCCCCTTAGTAATAATTTAACCCTTTTCAAATCTTCCGGGGTGTCCACCCCAATAGTTTCAACATTCGTAAGCACTGTCTTGATTTTAAACCCTGCCTCTAACACTCTCAACTGCTCCAGCTTCTCGGCCTTTTCCAAAAAAGATAAGGGTAATTTTTTTAACTTTAATAAAAAATCCCTTCGATAAGCATAAAGCCCTAAATGTTTATAACACATAACATTCTGATCATCCTGATCATAGGGGATCTTTGCCCGGGAAAAATACAAAGCATTTTTGTGCGCGTCAACCACTACCTTCACGACATTCGGATTATTTAAATCATCCGCTTCTTCAATCACTTTAATAACCGTGGCCATCGAGGATGATTCATCTTGCACAAGCACGTTAGCTAAGTCATTAATCACAGTAGGATCAATAAGCGGTTCATCTCCCTGAATATTCACGACAATATCACATTCCAGGGCCTCAACAACCTCAGCAACACGATCTGTTCCTGAAGGGTGATCAGGAGATGTCAAAAAAGCCCTGGCGCCAAAATGTTGTGCCGCTATTAAAATACGTTCATCATCGCAGGCAATGACGCATTCTTCCAACATTCGGCTTTGACTTGCCCGTTCCCAGACATGCTGAATCATGGGTTTACCAGCAAGCTCTGCTAAAATTTTTCCTTCAAATCGTGTTGAACCCCATCGGGCGGGAATAACGCCAATCACTTTCATCGCAGCGCGTCCAACAATTCTTTTTTCGTGACTGCCACGGCACCCATTTTTTCAACAACAATACCTGCCGCGAAGTTAGCAATATCCGCGGCCTGTCTTTTATCTGATCCGGCCGCGAGACTTAATGTAAACACAGAAATGACTGTATCCCCGGCACCACTCACATCATAAACCTCAATCGCTTTTGTCTTAATAGAAAAAGGTTTTTTCCCTTTCTCAAATAAGCGCATACCGTGCTCCCCCAATGTCAATAAAAGAGAATCCAATTCCAAATATTTTAATAATTCCTGCCCTGCTAAATTAATATCCTGATCACTTTTTAATTTATCACTATGAACTTTTAAACGTTTCGAAGTGTTTTCCGTAATCTTAATATTTCGTATCGCGTTTTCCGCTTCTTTCAAATTAGGCGTGATGGTTGTGACATTACGGTAATAGCTAAAATGTTCAACCTTGGGATCAACGGTAAGAATCTTATTTTTTGCCTTGGCCTGCGCGCAAATAAAATTAATAAGCTCCGGCGTGATGAGCCCTTTTCCGTAGTCTGAAATAATCACAGCATCAAAATCAGCCAAATACTTTTGAATAAAATTAGAAATCCCTTGAATAAATTCCTTATTCTCATGCGCATTGACTTTTTCCCTGTCAATCCTGACAATCTGCTGATGCTGTGCAATAACACGTATTTTTGTGATTGTTGGCGACTTCTTGTCGATCAAAAGCCCCCGCGTAGAAATTTTCTTACGCTTAAGTTCTTTTTTAAATATCTCGCCTTCTACGTCATTACCAATGCGTCCGATTAAAGCAACATTAGCCCCTAAAGAGCTTAAATTTTGTGCCACATTAGCCGCGCCACCAGGCGTAAAAAAGGCCTCTTCCTGAAGAACAACAGGAACAGGGGCCTCCGGTGAAATACGTGAAACACTTCCACGAATATATTGATCTAAAATCACATCCCCAATAACAAGAATATTTTTCTTATTAAATTTATTAATAATATTTGTGTAATTTTTCATTAATGGTTAAAGTCTCTATTCAAAATTATAGGAAACGAAATAATATCACAGTTTAAAGGTTTAAGCAAAAATAATTTCTCTTCGGGAATATCCTAAAAACCGGGGATTCATAAAAAAGGTCTGCACCATTTAAAATCAGGGAAACGCGAAAAATCCTTGCCTGTAGGAATCAACTCAAGACCTGATTCAATGGCCATAGCCGCAATGTAAGCGTCAGGGATAATATTATGCCAATTCCATTAAATAATTGCTCTGTTTTTAACCCGGGTTCAAGGCGACAAGGACCTTATCCACCAATTTGTTTTTGCCAAAACAAGGCCCTCCCAGCATTGGGGTCAAGTTCATAATCTGTAAATCCGAACTTTTTATAGGATGATTTCGCGGGTTCATTTTTGCTAAGAACTTCTAAAGTTATCTTGCAACAACCCTTTAATATTGCAATTTCCTCAACCTTTCTTAACATTTTTTGGCTGAGTCCATTACCTCTAAACTCTTCCAAAACAATCAAATCATGAATATTGATTATCGGCTTACAGGAGAATGTCGAAAACAACTCAAAACAATTTGCCAGCCCTGCCGAAACGCCATCAATATAGCCAATCAGACTAAATGCGTGAGGAAGCTTAGATAGTTCTTTGGTGACATTATCCCTGACTTCTTCAGCAAGTGATGTTCCCCCACCCATTGGGTCTGACGCATAGGCATTCAATAGGTATTGAATTTCTTCTGCCTGAACTCTGTCTAAATAGTTAGCTTCAATAATTTTTATATTCATCAATATTCCATAAAAAAAAGGGGTCTTGAAAATTGAATTCGAGTTAGAAAACTCTAGGATCTTACTTGAAAAATCTTCTGACTCATGTGCGTAACTAACTTGAGTTGACCATTTTTTCACAACATACTGAAAATAAACAACTTACAAAATCATATTTTGGCCCCATTTTAGAGGCGAAAAATCGGTCAGCTTAAGTAACTAATAAATACTTTTGTAAACAGCTATCTATCCTTCAATTTAGTACTATTATAATAAAATGTTTTTATTATTCAATAGAAAAGAGAGTTGGCCCTTTTTTTTTGACTTTTATATCGATAGAGCCAAGTAGAAATAGTGCGCCAAGTAAACTTGCGCGGTTTTCCGTCTTCGTCAATAAAAGTTTGCGTCGCGACATTTTTAACGCGTGCGACGATGGTTTTTTCTTCTGCGTAATCAATCGCCCCTAAGATGCGTATTTTTAAATAAGACGATGGTTGTTTCATGAAAATCCTCCTTGGTTGATGTTTTTTGTTTATTGAGGAGAATTGTAATCTAAGAAATACGCGCAATCCATTTCCTTAATTGATAAAATTGCACTAATGGATGTAGATCATTAGAAATGTTGCCTAATAAGCACTTTTCGCTCTGAGAGCCTTTTAAGCAGTCATAAATTAAGCCTCACTATGCTCGGCAACTTTTCCATGATGCCAAATTTTATT
>CAZIRV010000013.1:0-27233 GCA_964541845.1 uncultured Planctomycetales bacterium | reverse complement strand
ATCGTCAAGGTCACTCCGCCCCCTGTTTATCTTTCAATACCTGCTAAACATTTACCATTTACCATTATTTAATGGAATCGGTATAATTAGTGGATTTGGTATTATTAAGCATAGGACGGCATATTTGTTAAAATATGTAAAATTATGTAAAGAAATATAAGATATAGTAGTATTTTTATATTAAAAGTAATTATTTGATAATTAAAAGTTATTAAATGTAATTAATTTAAACATAAGTTAAAATATATATATTTAATGACTTTTATAGATTTTTATGTAAAGTAATCAACAATTTTGTTGACATATAGACGTTTATGTAATATTTTGTTAGGTGCTTTGTTATATTAAATTTTAGGCTTAATCGGGTATTAATGGAATGGGTACAGATTGAAATGGTTTCTCAAGAACTAATGACAATTGAAGAAGTTGCTAGTTACCTTCGTGTGAAGAAGAGGACGGTTTATGAATGGTTAAAAAATCGTAAAATTCCTGCGATGAAGGCTGTGGGTCAGTGGAGGTTTAAAAAAGAAAAAATTGACGCGTGGTTAGATGAAGGATAAAAAAGGAGTTTGCTATTGCGGGCAATAGTAAATCTAATTAAGATATTACGTATTATCAGGAGGCTGTCCGAGAAGGGGATTTTCGTTCAGAACAAGGCGCAAGACGAAAGGAAACCGGAGGCGTACTCGTCGTACGTTGAGGGTTTTTTTGAGTCTTGCAACGCAGGGCTGGATGAAAATCCCCTTCTCGGACAGCCTTCTAGGGAAAGGAGTGTGCATGTATTTTAAAAAGCTAGAGATATTCGGATTCAAGTCATTCGCGGATAAAACAATTTTGAATTTTGAACCAGGGATTACAGCGGTTGTGGGGCCGAATGGGTGTGGAAAAAGTAATATTTTTGATTCTATCCGTTGGGTTTTGGGAGAACAGAGTATTCGGGAATTGAGGGGCTCTTCTAAGGAAGATGTTATTTTTAACGGGACGCAAAATAAACCTGCCTTAGGTTTTGCAGAAGTTAGTTTGACATTTTCTAATGAACAACGGATGCTTCCGATTGAATATGATGAGGTAACGATTACGCGAAGACTGTTTCGATCAGGGGAAAGTGAGTATTTATTAAATAAAATTGTTGTGCGCTTGAAAGATATTCAGGAATTGTTGATGGGGACGGGAATTGGTGCGGAAGCCTATTCTTTGATTCAACAGGGTAAAGTTGATTTGATTGTGAGCGCTAAACCGGAAGATCGAAGAGTTATTTTCGATGAAGCCTCAGGCATTACAAAATATAAGGCGAAAAAACGGGAAGCCTTAAATAAGTTGAAGGATACGGAAAATAATTTATTGCGTATTAATGATATTGTGGTGGAGGTTAAACGACAGATTGCTTCTGTTGAACGGCAGGCTAAGAAGGCCGTGAAATATAAAGCGGAATTTGAAAAATTAAAAGTTTTGGAAGTGTGTTTTGCTAGAGAAGAAATAGATTTATTTACTGATCAGAAAAATGAAATTAATCAGCAGTTAAAGGATTTGAAACAGGCAGAGTGGCAGCTTAATGGAGATTTAGAGAAAATTAGTGCGACGTTGACTGATGAAATTAATTATTTGGATGGAATTGAGCAGAAAATTAATGCGATTACTACGGAAAATATTAAACTTGATGGGCAGATTGATTTGAGTGATCGTCAAATAGGATTTAATGAAGAGCGGATTGAAGATTTACGAATTAATGAACAGAGGTCGACTGAGAAAAAAGAACAGTTGATTGATCAATGCCGAACACAGCAACAGCGCGTTGAAGAGTTGAAACAAAGCTTGGTGACGCTTCAGGAAACGATGCAATACAGTGAACAATCTCTTATAGAGAAAAAAGAAAGCTTAACGCTATTAGAGCGGTCCATTCGAGAAGCCAGGGAGCGCATTAAAGAGGATGAAGAGAAAACATTAGGCTTGACTTCTAATCAGGTAAACATTCGTAATGCTTTAACCGATGTTATGAAAAAGGTTGAAGGAGCTTTGGCTCGAAAGCGTCGTCTGGAATTAGAGAATGACAAAGTTTTGTCTGAAAAAGAAGAGGTGGCCGAAAAGTTAAAAAATTGTGATCAGCAGGCAGCAGACTTACGACAGAAAATTAGTGAGTCTCAGGATACGCGAAATTATAAGTCCGAAGAGTTAAATACATTAAAAGCAAAATTGACACGGATTGAAGAACATATTGATGAATTAGAGAAGAAAACACTTTTTTTAAAATCACAAAAAGAATTCATTGAAAAACTTCATACACAATATCAGGATATTCCTGATCCTGTTGTGACCGGTCGTTTTTTAACTCAAACACCCCCGTTAGAGCATCACACAGGTATCATAGGGAAGGTTAAAGAAGTGCGTAAACAGGAAAGTGCTCAAGAGTTATATGAGATTATTTGTGAGACAAAATTTATTGAATTGGATCCTCAACAAATTTCTTTGAAGATTGAAGAGATTGAGAAGGAGGTTGAACATTTAAAAGAAGAAAGAGACGGGTTAAAGGATCAAATTCAGGGTTTAGAGTTTGAATTCGAGCAAATTGAGCAGGAAATACGTACTCAGGAAAAATTGCTTTCTATTCTGGAGGCGCAAAGGCAAGACATTTTAGCAGAAATAAAAAAATTAGAAGGGGAATTAGAACTTGTGGAATCTGAATTGATGGAGGTTAAAGAGGCATTAGTCTCTGCGCGTAAAAAAGAAGAAGAGCTTGATTATAAACTTGAAACCGTTAATCAGGATATTGGCTGGTGTCAGAATGATGTGAAAGAAAAGAGGGCGTGGATTGTGGAAAAAGCTCAGGAAAAAGAGGAGTTTGTTGTTACGATTGCTCAGATTGGAACAGAGCTGGAGGCTGGTAAAGAAAAATTAGAACGGGAAAAACACAATGAAGTTTTGTTTGCTGAAACGCTGGATAGATCACTAGAAGAAATTAAAAGGATTGATAATGAAGTGGGTGAGCAGAAGGATAAGCGTGAGGGCTATTTAGCCGAGATGGAAATATTGAAGCAAGCCATTGAGGGAATTAAGGAACAGAAAGAGACGTTGAAGCAAGAGTTAAATGAGTATAATGCCCAGAAAGAAGAGGTGGGCCTTCGTATTAATGCTACGCGGACGGATATGGTTTCTATTGAGGAGGAAATTGATCAAATAAAACAGAAACAGCATGATCAACAGATGAATAATCAGAAGTTAGGGTTTAGTGAAACAGGGATTCGGGAACGTTTAATGCAGGCTTATAAAATTGATTTAGAGGAGGCTTCTCAAGCTTATGAGGAAATTTCTGAAGAGAGCCAAATAATGTTGCCTGAAGGGGCTACTTTAAAAGAAGAAATTGAACGTTTAGCTAAGCGTTGTGATTCTTTTGGGAGCGTTAATTTGGTTGCTATCGAGGAGCACCAAGAGCTTAAAGAACGATTTGAATTTTTGACGAAGCAGCAAAGTGATTTGATTGAAGCACGTTCTAAATTGTTGAGCACGATTACGAAAATTAATCGCTCAACACGGCAGATGTTTATGGATACGTTCACAAAGGTGAGCGAAGAGTTTCGTATTTATTTTCGTATGCTTTTTGGTGGAGGAGAAGCGGAATTGGTCTTGCTTGATCCGGAAAATGTTTTGGAGTCCGGCATTGATATCGTGGCCAGACCTAAAGGTAAGAAACTGCAGAATATCAGCCTTCTTTCGGGTGGGGAAAAAACATTAACGGCTATCGCATTGATATTCGGTGTATTTAAAGTAAATCCAAGCCCATTCTGTGTTCTCGACGAAATTGATGCGGCTTTAGACGAATCTAATGTCGGTCGGTTTAGTTATCTTTTAAAAGATTTTTCAAAAATCGCGCAATTTATTGTTATTACACACAATAAAAAGACTATGAATATAGCTGATGTGATGTATGGAATCACTATGCCGGAGACGGGTATTTCCCGAGTTGTTTCTGTAAAATTTTCTGAAAAGGAGAAGGAAGAGAAAGAATTGTTGGAATCTGTAGGGGTATAAAAAAGAGGGGGATAGGGGAGCATTCTTATAAACAAAAAAGTTTCCTGTCTCTTTTTTATGCGGGGAAAACCTGGTTTTTTCCACTAAATTTGGCCTTATACATGGCCCTGTCTGCCTCAGGAATAAGGGTTTCTTTGGAAGTGGCATCATGGGGGTAAGTTGCTAATCCGATGCTGAGGGTCACTTTTAAATTTATGTTTTCCGGTAGCTTTTCAAAGACATGTTGTTCCACGCGCTCTCGAATACGCTCGGCAATCGCGAGGCCCTGTTCTTTGGTTGTTTGTGTCAGAATGATAGCGAATTCTTCTCCCCCATAGCGGCAGGCATAATCATTTGTCCTGGAAGATTCCCTTAGAATTTTAGAAATTTCTTTAAGAACAATATCTCCGGTATGATGTCCATGAGTGTCATTAAGTTTTTTAAAATTGTCCAGATCCATCATAATAAGGCTTAGAGGGTTTTGATGCTCTTGGGCGTTATCGATTTCTGTACTTAATTGATCTTGAAAGAAGCCATGGTTCCAGAGTCTGGTTAAAGAGTCGGTATGGCTTTTATGTCGCAGGATATTATAAAGCCGCGCATTTTCAATGGCTAATCCTGCTTGATTAGCAATCATCATAAATATTTTTATATCGATATTGCGGATAGGTTTTTGAGTATAGAGGTTGTCAGCGACAATGATGCCGTTAACTTTATCTTTAGCTTTTAATGGTACCAGGATAAGTTCATTAGTTTTAAAAAATTGGAGAAGAGGATCTTTTTCGTAATTTTTAATTTCTCTCGGAGAAATATGGACGGGTTGTCCATTATGACAGGCCGCAGTTAATAGACTTTGATTTTGGTCTTCATTCTTTAGGGGAATTTTGAGATTTTTAATCGCCTGATAAAGCGAAGAGGGATGTGTGCTGCGCGTAATTTTATCTTCCGTAATAAGGTCGTCTAAAAGCGAGTTATGTTTTGTAAGATGATCCCAGATTTCGTGAGCATGCTCGCCGGATTCAGGTCCGATAGCCATTCGAGCTTCTAAACAACGTTCTTTGGTATTGACGAGAAAAAGGATGGCGCGATTAAATCCCAGGCCGGTATGCGCGGTAACACCAGTGAGAATGGTATGTAAGATATAATTCAACTCTAGTGAGGTTTGTATGGCCTTGCTGACCTCATAGAGAACCGCAAGCTCTCTATGAGCACGATCGAGTTCTTCTTTTAAAGAGGCGGTTTTGTTTTCCATTAAGACGTTTTGATTGTTCATAATTTTTTTAATCGTATCGGAAATAGATGTTTTCGATTGTCACATAGATAGTGCGCGTCTACCTGCTGGTAGGCAGGAAGTGTTTGTCTGATTTTTAGAAGCATTTATATAATAAAAACGTAGCATTTTCATATACTCCTGTCAAGAGGGCATATATGAAAAATTGTTTAATTTTTTTTATCCATAACTTACTATAAATCAATAAGTTACAGCGTAATAAAAAACTTTGATCGCCTTGACACCCATGAGAGCGTATGTTATACTTCCGTCACTTTAACAGATAATATGATATTTTAGTATATATATGAGGAATATGAATTATGGCATTTATTCCTGAAGAAGTTATTGCTCAGGTTCTTGAGAGGTCTGACATTATTGAGACGATCGCAGCATACGTTCCGTTAAAATCGGTGGGAAGAAACTTTAAAGCGAACTGTCCTTTTCATAATGAAAAGACAGCCTCTTTTACTGTTAATTCGGAGAAACAGATTTTTCGTTGTTTTGGATGCGGGGTGGCCGGAAATGTTTTTACATTTGTAATGAAGCAAGAGCATCTGGAATTTCCGGAAGCGGTACGCATGTTAGCCGCAAGGGCTCATGTCAATATCCCCGAGAATCATCAGGGAAGAGTTTCCGTTGATAATGTAAGGCAGAAAATTTTTGAGGTTAATGAACTTGCTGCCGATTATTTTTATGCAAATTTGCTCTCTGATAAATCAGATACGTCCGAAAATGTTCGTCAGTATTTAAAAGGCAGAGGTTTTACGTTAGAGGCTGTGCGGCGGTTTCGTATGGGGTTGTCGCTTAATCAATGGGACGGACTTTTGGGGTATCTGAAAAGTAAAGGAGTTCCGTTGAGCCTTATGGAAAAGGCGGGGCTTATTATCGCGCGCAATACGGGAGAAGGCTATTATGATCGCTTTCGGAATCGGATTATGTTTCCCATTGTTGATACGCAAGGGCATTGCCGCGCGTTCGGAGCGCGGGTGTTAGAGACTTCAACAGGGCAAGGCGATAAAGTAACGGCTAAGTATATCAACTCGCCGGAAACCCCTGTTTACACAAAAGGGCATCATCTTTATGGATTTTATTTGGCAAAACAGGCTGTTTCTCAGGAAGATTCCGTTATCATCGTCGAGGGTTACACGGATTGTTTGATGCCTTATCAGGCGGGTGTGAAAAATATTGTCGCATCCCTTGGAACGGCACTAACGGTTGAACAGATTCGATTATTACGGCGTTACACAAAAAATGTTTTTTTATTGTTTGATATGGACGCGGCAGGTGAATCAGCTATGTTGCGAAGTCTTGATGTCTTGATTGAAGAAGGGATGAATGTACGTGTGGCGAGATTAGATGAAGGCGAAGATCCTGATTCGTTTATTCGTCAAAAAGGAGTGAAAGTTTTTTACAAGCGCATTGCCGAAGCCCAAGGGCTCTTTGATTATAAATTAAATATTTTGAAGCAACGCTATGACACGAAATCTGTAGAGGGTAAAACACGGATTTCGCATGAGATGTTAACAACGATAAATAGATTTTCTGACGCTATTGTTAAATCGGAGTATGTCAAACGATTGGCACAGGAGCTTAATATTGCGGAACGGGCCGTCATGACGGAGTTAAAAAAAACAGGAAATAACAGGCCTGAAAAGAAGTTTCCTAAAACCCGTAACAATGATGTTTATTCTGTTTATACAAAAACAAAAGAAGTGGAATGGGGCGTTTTAAAGTTATTTTTAAACGATGCGAGTTTTGTCTCGGCAACCAAAGAGGCCGTTGAATTATCTGATTTTCAGGATGGAAGAATCAGGAGTGTTATTTCAAAGATTTATGAGTGGTTTGAGCAAGGGAAAGAAATTACAGCAGGAAATTTGATTAATAGTTTTAATGATGAAGAAACTCAACGGATGATTGCCGGTTTGGCAATCGATGATAAAGACATTCCCGGGAATAAAGAAAAAATGCATCGGGATTATTTAAATAGGATTAAGAAGGATAAATTAAAGATAAAGATGAAGTTATTACAGGAGCAAATTTGTACTGCGGAACGCGCGAATGATCGCGTTCGGTTGGATTGTTTTATAAAAGAGTATCATCTATTATTGAAGGAGAAAGCATGAAGACAGAGATAAAAAAGCATGATATTAAACAGGATATTGATAAATTAGTCTTGCTTGGAAAGAGAAAAGGGTTTTTGACTTATGAAGAGGTCAATAACGCGCTTTCTGAAACAATTGATTCTTCAGAAGAAATTGATAAAGTTTTTGATATTTTGGATGGAAAAGATATTAAGATTCTTGAATCAGAAGATGATGACGCGTCTTCAGGTGATGGGGATACAGAATCGCGGGAACAAGAAGTGCGTCGGGCTCGGGAAGCAAGTAAGGAAGATGAAGTTTATTCGGATAAATTTATTCCATTGGATGATCCTGTTAAAATGTATTTAAAGCAAATGGGATCTATTCCTTTGTTATCACGTGAAAATGAAATTAATTTGGCTAAAAGAATTGAAGAAGCGGAAATTAAATTTGCCGAGGCCCTTTATAAAACAGCCTACGCGCGTAAAGAGGCTTTAAAGAGCATTAACCTGGTGCTTAATGAAGAGATTAATGTTGAGGATATTGTTAAAGATGAACTTGATCGGCGTCCAAAGCTTATGAAAGAGTTGAAAAGTATTAAACAGCGCGTGAGTCGAATGCGTGTGACGTCTAATAAATCAGCTGAAGCACTCGCGGAGTTTAAATTAACGGCCGCGTTTAATGAAAAAAAAGTAGTTCTTATTAAAAAAATAGTTGCGGGCATTGAAAAAATTGAAAAACTTTTGAAAGGACAGAAAAAAATTGCGGATATAAAAGAACTGAAAAAAGAAAAAGTCAAGTTACTTAAAAATCTTGGACAGACGGTAAAAAGTGTTAAAGAGCAACTTAGAGTTATTAAAATCCGTCAGTCAAAATTTAATAAAGCGAAAAAACTTCTTGTGGAGGCTAACCTTCGCCTTGTTGTTAGTATCGCCAAGAAATATATTAATCGGGGGCTTTCTTTTCTGGATCTTATTCAGGAGGGGAATATGGGGCTTATCCGCGCGGTTGAGAAATTTGAATATCAACGCGGTTACAAATTTTCAACATACGCGACATGGTGGATTCGTCAGGCCATTACCCGTTCTATTGCCGATCAGGCACGGACGATTCGTATTCCTGTACATATGACGGAAACGATTAATAAAATTATCCGTATTTCCCGTTTGTTTGTACAGGAATATGGCCGTGAACCAAGCGCGCAAGAGATCGCAAAACAAATGCGCATGCCGGTGATTAAGGTTAAAGATATTTTAAAAATATCTCAGGTGCCCATTTCTTTGCAGACACCGATTGGAGACGAAGGAGATACTCACTTTGGAGATTTTATAGAGGATAAAAAAGCCATCTCTCCGGCGAACGCGACATTGCAGTCCATGCTTAAAGATGAAATTGGAAATGTCCTGGAGACCCTGGATGGACGGGAACGAAAGATTCTTGAATTACGATTTGGAATTCATGATGGAACTACGCGTACTCTGGAAGAAGTGGGAAGTGAGTTTAATGTGACACGTGAACGTGTGCGTCAAATCGAATCAAAAGCCTTACGCAAATTACGTCATCCGACCAGATCCCGAAGAATCAAACAATTCCTTGACATGGCATCTAAGGAAGAAGATATCATTTAATGGAATTGGTATAAGTTGTTTTTACCGTATTGAAAGGCATAAAACTTTTCTCATCGGCAATAAGAATCGTGGATTTATCGTGTAGCAGTTTTCTTGGTCACAGAATGAAAAAAGGACAATTCTATTTTTTAATAATTACCGTTAAAAAATAGAATTGTCCTTTTTTTTAATTATACCCATTCCATTAAATAATGACCAAAACCAATTTTGCTTTTCTCGACGCTTTAACGGAGAGTAGCAGCGTTAAAAATAGAGCAATTATTTATACCAAATTCATTAAATAAGTATTCCTTTAAAAGGTTTACTTTCTCGTAAAAGCGTCGAGATAAGTAAAACTGATATCAGGAATTAATTAGTGGATTTGGTATTCATTAAGAGATGGGCTAAAAAAAATATTCTGCCAATCTTTAAACCGGGTTTAATTCCCCGAGGCTTGCCTCGTTTGTAAATGTTTAGGTCAATACCTCGGAAGTTTATTTGGAATGGGTATTAAATCTTAAGAAAATTAATGGAATTTTTATACCCTGTTGGGTCTAACCGAGTATAATAGGGCAAGAAAGAGAGGGATAGAATGGAAAAAAATCTTCTTGATATACTTTTGGGAAATGAATATGTTGCCTTATTTTCGATTATTGCGTTGGGGTTGATGATTGGACAGATACGGATAGCTAATTTGTCCTTTGGGAGTTCCGCGGTTATTTTTGTCGCGTTGATATTTGGTCATTTTCATTATACTATTCCATCCGGCGTTGGGGTTCTTGGATTGATTTTGTTTATTTATTGTGTCGGAATTAGTGCCGGCCCAACTTTTTTTAGTTCTTTTACAAAGCAAGGGACGGTATTAATTAAGCTAAGTATATTAGTTGTTGGGGTCGCGGGCCTCAGTATTTTGTTTTTAAGTAAGTTTTTTGGAATTCCAATGGAATTAAGTATTGGCCTGCTATCCGGGGCATTAACGAGTACACCTGCTTTGGCGGCCGCGACAGATACGCTGAAAGGGTCAGAATCTTTGGTTTCTGTAGGTTATGGAATAGCGTATCCCTTTGGTGTTTTAGGGGTCGTTTTATTTGTACAATTGCTTCCAAGATTTTTGAAAAAAGATTTAAAGAGTCTGGAAGAGGGAAAAGTAGAAAGTCAAGGAAGTCATGTTGTCCGTTATTTTATTGAGGTAACAAACGAAGCTCTTATAGGAAAAAAAATATCAGAAATAAATATCTTGTCAGAAGTTTCCTGTCAAATTTCACGCGTTTTTGAAAAAGGACGATTTATACCTTTAAACTATGATATGACTCTCAAAAGAAAGCAAACTCTATTAATAGTCGGAGAAGAGAAGAATGTTGATCTCATTGTTGGGATTTTGGGTAAAAAAAGCAGCAAGATTTCAAGTGTTCAGATTGAAAAAGAACGATTGAAAATTGTTGTGACATCTAAAGAGATGATAGGAAAACAGCTTAAGGAATTAGAACTTTTAAAGAGGTTCGGAGTTACAGTAACACGCGTGAATAGAATTGACACTACATTTGTTCCAAGCGGAAATACTGTTTTTGAGATGGCTGATGAATTAACCGTCGTAGGTGATACGATGGATTTGAGCGTGTTCTCTAAAGCAGCCGGACATAGGACCAAGGCCGCGCAGGAAACGAACATTTTGTCTTTATGCGTCGGCATCACGGTTGGAATTGTTATTGGAATGACCCCTATCGGCAATCCTGACGTTGGCAGCTTTTCTCTTGGAACCAGCGGGGGGCTTCTATTAGTTGCTTTATTTTTGGGGCATTGGGGGCGCGTTGGGAATATAGTGGGGCGTATTCCTTTAGGCGCCCGGCATTTGATGACAGAATTAGGACTGGTTTTTTTTCTTGCTCATGCCGGAGTAAAGGCAGGAGGTGGTTTTATTGAAACAGTTTCACAATATGGCGTGACGCTTATCGGTATCGGTATGGCGGTAACACTGGTTCCAATGATTTGTGGTTATCTCGCAGCAAAGTATGTGTTTAAGATTCCCTTACTTGAAATATTAGGAGGTATTTGCGGAGCTATGACATCAACGCCTGGATTAGGGGCAATTACGTCTAAAACAGACTCCGAAGTTCCCGTTGTCAGCTACGCGACAGCTTATCCTGTCGCCCTTGTTTTTATCATTATTATTGTTCAAATATTAATTGTGTTATTAAGATGAATAATACCATTTGCATTAAATAATTACCAAAATCAACTTTATTTTTCCCGACGTTTACAAAAAATCTTCCTTATCCTCAATAAATTGTTCCAAAAATAGAAAAACATCTATGGAAGGCAGGGTGAACATATTGCTTTATTGGGTATATCAGGAATAATGATGGCGTATTATTTTATATTTAAGAATATCGTTGTACCTTTTTTAAGGATATTCTAGTTTAAACTGATACCCATTCCATTAAATAATGACCAAAATCAATTTTGCTTTTCTCGACGCTTTAACGAGAATAGCAGAGTTAAAAATAGAGCAATTATTTAATGGAATAGGTATGATTTCAGTCTTAAAGGATTTTTTCTATGTTAAGAGATTTTACCGCACTTATTGTTGATGATTATGAAGTGATGCGTCAGCATTTGAGCAAAACGCTTGAACCTTTTGGCATTACGCTTTTTGAGGCTTCTAATGGTCTTGAGGCTTTGGAAATTGTACGCAGGGAGAAGGTCGATGTCATTTTCACAGATATTGTGATGCCGATGATGGATGGATTTGAGTTGTGTGATGAAGTCCGTCGATCAGCAGACATAGGAAACATCCCTATTGTGGTGTTATCCACCCATTGCGATAGTCATTATATTATTAAAGCGTTGCATTTAGGGGCAAGTGATTATATTCCTAAACCGGCAAATCCTGAAACAGTTAAAAAGGTCTTATCCCGTATTTTAATACCGACAATTCCAAAGGAGCTGTGTGAGCAAAAAAGATGATAAGTTGGAAAATATGCTCGTTCGGGGGGAGTATCTTGATCAGTTATTAACATTGGCAGGGGAGGTTATTATTATCTCGAGTAACCAGGGCATTCTAACGCGGAATTTGCAGAATTTTTATGATCGAAAAAGGTTTATTGATCCTGAAATATTGCGTACATCCAAGGATCTTTCCTCAACAACCTCTGTCCTTTCTTCCAACCTTCACCATTTGGTTCAATCCATCAGAACCATTGATCTCAAAGACTTGAGTTTTCGCGCCAGACGGTTAGTACGCAATACTTCTCGTCAAACAGGCAAACCTATTCAATTTCAGGTGGAAGGGGAAAAGACTTTAATTGATAAATCGATTGTTGAAAAGTTGTATGATCCTATATCTCATCAAATTCGCAACGCGATTGATCATGGGATTGAAGATGTTCAGACACGTAAAGCACGGAACAAGTCGGAAGAAGGGGTGGTGGCATTACGGATTTATAATACGGAAAAAAATACAATTATTGAAATTTCTGACGATGGCGCCGGAATTAATATGGAAGCATTAAAAAGGAAGGCGGTTGATCAAGGGATTATGCGATCTGAGGATGTGATTACAGAAGATATCGCGTTGAAATGTATGTGCGCGCCAGGAATGAGTACGAGTGAAGAAATTTCAGAGATTTCAGGACGTGGTGTCGGGATGGATGTTGTTAAAAATCATATTGATGATTTGGGTGGAACCATTTCTTTTGAAACAAATTTTCAAAATGGAACTACTTTTACATTTCAAATTCCATTATTATCTGCTGTTAACATTGTTGATGCCCTGGTTATTGAGGCGGGAGGCACGATTTTTGGATTTCCTATTGCCAATGTTTTGGCATCATTGTCGATCCCCGTTGTGGAAATTGTTACGGCTTTTGGTAAGGGAGAGGTCTTTGAGTATTTAGGTCAGGTATTGCCGATTTATGACTTATATGGTGTTATTAGTAAAAATGTTATAAAAAAAGACACGGAACGTCAAGAAATTGTTTCCATTCTTATTATTGAACATAAATTCAGAAAAGTGGCTTTTATTGTGTCTGAATTTTTGGCACCGCAAAAACTCGTGATTATTCCATTTGAAAAATCCATGTCTGTTGTGGGATTGGTGGGAACTACCATTTTGGGGGGTGGAAAGTTAGGGTTTATTGTGGATGTCCCAACATTGATTGATTTGACTTTTGGCCAGGTTTCTCAAAATCTTGAGCAAAAAATATCTAAAGATGAACGTGTTGAGGTTAAGGAGCCCTCAGGCAAAGAAGAAAATGTTCAGAAAATAATGGATAAGCCTTTAGAAGTAAAGCAGGGAGGAACAGAAGAAGAGGTAATGGGAGAGGAGGCTTTTCAACAGGAGTTTGCCGGAGAATTGCAAAGGCTTTGTCTGGAATTAAATGAAAGTGTATTCGCCCTTGAGTCAGACCCCGCGGATAAAGATAAAATGAATGCGGCTTTTCGTTTGTTTCACACGATTAAAGGAAACTTGATTATGATGGGGCTTCCTCAGGGAGGAGAAACGGTTCATGGAGTGGAATCTGTGTTGGATCATGTGCGGAGTCATGATTTGGAGATAACATCAGAGATTATGGATATTATTATGGATGGGGTTTCTTATGTTGAGAATATTGCTCAACAAAGTAAACAGGGCTCTGTTCAAGATGTTTCTTCTGAGGATATTTTGGATCGTAGCAGCGCATTTCTTCCCAAAATAATTTATGAGCAGGAGTCTATTGATAATGTGTTATCCGCGGAGATTAAGGTCTCTCCTGAATCAGCCTATCGGGCGCTTAATTACCGTCTGGACAATAAAAATTTTTATCGGATGTATATTGAATTTGATGCGGAGCCCCAACCTTCTTTTCTTGTAGCGTGTTTGATTTATAAACGGATGTGTGATGTGGGGGATGTTGTGGGAACCGTTCCTTTTTGGGGGGATGTGGAGAAAGGTATGATGGAAGGGAAGCTTAAAGTTTTATTTGTTTCCAATTGGAAACTGGAAGAGCTTGAAAAATTTTTAAAAGATCTTTTTATCAAGCATTATGGTGCCAGTGTGGTTAGATTAACGAGTGTGGCTTATTAATTTAATGTATTGGAATTTTAAAGTTTGTGTCATTGCGATGAGCGAAGCGAAGAAGCAATCTTGATGATAGGATTGCCGCGTCGTCTTGACTAATTGAATGGCTTCTCGCAAAGACACGAAGGGAAAAGTTCCCGAGCGTTAGCGAGGGCTAATTTATGAAAATATACCTTTTACATAACGAAGTATACTCATTAGATAAAAGTTTATTAGATATTTTACAAAAATTATCTATAGAATTTAAGAGTATTTTTTTGCCGGAGCAGCATCAGGATATTGTTTCTGCATTTAAAGACAAATCAGGCGGGGTTATATTTCTTCCCGGGATATGGGATGATTTATACTCTGTTAAAGTTGTTCAGGAAATTAATCATTTAACAGAACCGTTTGAAACAGTCATTGTTGATAAAGCTCCTGATATTGCCAATCTTATTGTCGCATTTAATGAAGGTTTATCTGCGTATTTAGAAGCGCCTTTTATGGAGGATGGCTTTATGAGTGTTTTTGCGCGGATGAAGGCTGGCTATCAGAAAAAAGTTGAGCATATTCAGATGAAGCATAAATTATTGCGGCTAGAGACGCAATCGGAGGGCTCGAGTCTTTCCCAATCAGCCGTTATTCGGGATCAGTATTTAGGAAAAGCATTTCTTGATATTATAAAAAAAAAAGGAATACTTTTTGATAGTCAAGTGAACATTCTTCTTGTATCATCTTCACAGGCTCAGCAGAATCAATTAGATGCTTTGTTGAAAGCGGTGGGATTACATACAACAAAATGTCACATGCTGAAAGAGGCTTTAATAAAAGTTCAGGAGCAGGAATATAAAGTGATTATGGCGGATAATGTTTTGTCTGACGGGAACTCAATTGATTTAGTGAAGCAATTGCGAAAAGAATTGACCAAGATCCCCAAGGTGTTTGTTTGGTCATCATCTCCTGAAAAAACAGAAGAACTATTAAAGCCCGAACATCATATTGATGAGGTCATCTTAAAACCTTCACCGGACATAGGCATGGAATTTATTTTGCCATCTGTAATTAACGCAATTTACCAAACATAGGAAGGAACTGTACAACAATTAATTATCGATAATATTTTTTCATCAAATGAGAAAAAAATGTTCGGAAGTTAACCATTGAGCCGTTCCTATTTATAAAAAATAATGAGTGAATTAGAAGAAGAATTTTCGCCTCAGGTGCCCGTTCTTGACCTTTCTGAAGGAGATGAAATTTTAACGGATTTTGTTGCTGAAGCTTTTGATCATTTGACAACAGCTGAAGAAGCGATTATGGCCCTGGAGAATGATCCTGATGATAAAGCCGCAGTAGATACAATATTCAGGGCTTTTCATACTATTAAGGGGGTGGCGGGATTTCTGGATTTTCAGGACATTAAAACCCTGGCCCATCAGGCTGAAACAGTGCTGGACATGGTACGCAAGGGAGAGATTACTTTTGAAGGAGAGGCTACGGATAGCGCCTTTGCTTCTATTGACGGGTTAAGAAGGCTTTTAACCCTGTTGGGTGAGCAGGTGGCTAATGGCGGGAAATTGCAAAGTCCATATCATGATGTCTCTCCGGTTATAAAACAATTAAGGAAAATAATGTCTGGCAGGGCTGTCCAAAAATCTTCTTCTAAGAAGATTGGAGAAATTTTGGTCGAACAAGGAGAGGTAACCCCTGAAGAACTAGATACAGCCCTTAATGTTCAAAATGCGGGAACTTTAAATAAAAAGGTTGGAGAAATTTTACAGGACATGAATGCGGTAAGCGCAAAAAATGTTGGGAAAGCCTTAAGTGTTCAGAAAGGAGCGACGGAGGGTTCTATAAAAATCCGTATTGATAAATTGGACAGCTTGATTGAACTTGTGGGGGAGCTTGTGATTAGTGAAACACAGGTTGTACAGAATCCTAAAATTCGTAAGATTGACGATCATCGGATTGCTAAAGATATGGCTGAGTTGGATCGTATCACCCGGCAGCTACAAGAAATTTCTATGGGAATGCGATTAGTTCCGGTGAAACCGACATTTCAGAAAATGTTACGGATTATCCGTGATTTATCAAAGAAGATTGGTAAAGATATCGAGGTAAAATTGGCAGGAGAAGAAACGGAAATTGATAAGAATATGGTCGAGCTTATCAGTGACCCGCTGGTTCATATGGTGCGCAATGCCGCGGATCATGGAATTGAATCCAAAGAGGTGAGAGTTTCTAAAGGCAAACCCCCTAAAGGTCAGGTTGGATTATCAGCTTTTCATAAAGGAGGTAATGTTGTGGTAGAAATTCGGGATGATGGCGCAGGGTTGAATAAAGAAGCTCTCCTTAAGAAGGCTGTTAAAAATGGGATTGTTAAAGAGGGGGAGGTCCTGGAGGATTATCGCATTTATAATTTGGTATTTGAGCCTGGTTTTTCTACGGCTGAAAAAGTGACGGATGTTTCAGGGCGGGGCGTGGGCATGGATGTTGTGAAACGGAATATTGAACAATTAAGAGGGAAGGTTGAAATTACAAGTGAACAGGATAAGGGTTCGATTTTTTCTATTCAATTGCCGATTACTTTAGCTATTATTGAAGGTATTATTTTAACGGTTAACAACGCCAAGTATATTCTACCGATAAATTCTATTATTGAGTTTGTTCAACCATTAAATAAATATTTGACTACTGTCGCCGGACAAGGAGAGATTTACACTATTCATGGAAATACGTATTCGTTAATCCGGTTATATCAACATTTTGGGGTGGATTCAAAATTAGAGACTTTTGAGGAAATGACGATATGTCTCGTGGAGTCTGATTATGGACGGGCTTGTATTGCCGTGGATGAGTTATTGGGACAACAACAGGTCGTCATTAAGAATTTGGGAGAAAAATTAAAGGACACGAAGGGAATAAGCGGAGGCGCGATTCTGGGGGACGGAAGAGTCGGGTTAATTTTAGATGTGAATGACATTGTAGAGTCGTCTCAAAAAAGACAAGAAAATTTTAAAGTAAGTAAAAAGCAATCTTAACCTATTTTCCAAAGTATTTTTGTAAAGTATATTCATCAGGGAGAGTTGTAGTGGAATTATATATTTTTACTATAATTTTTAACGGGTTTAATCCCCCACAGCTTGCTACGCTAAAAAAATTCAGAGGAATAAAGCCTCATCCGGATACTTTGGAGCTTGCCTCAGGGAGTTTAGAAGGCTTTATTTTTATAAGGCGGTTTTATGAATAGATTTAGTATAAGGTTATAGCATAAAATGGAGGAAATATATGTCTGATAATGAAAGGGTTGATTTACCTGAAGAAGAAAAACTGATTGAAGAAAAGCAAGTTGTCAAAGAGGTTGCGCAGAATCAGGTCTCACAGCAATCAGAAAATTTATCAGGAAAGTATCTTACTTTTGCCCTTGGTCAGGAGGAGTATGGGATTGAAATTTTAAAAGTGCGGGAAATTATCGGGATGATGGGAATCACCTCAGTTCCCCAGGCTCCGCATGAAGTGAAGGGGGTTATTAATTTACGCGGGAAGGTGATTCCGGTTATTGACTTGCGGTTAAAATTTGGAATGGAAGAAATTGAGCATACTCCGGAGACCTGTATTATTGTTGTGACAATTGATGAGGTGATGATGGGGGTGATTATTGACAGGGTTAATGAGGTCTTGGATATTCCCGCTGATAAAATTGAACCCCCTCCTAGCATGGGGGCTTCTGTTAATATAGAATTTATTTTAGGGATTGGAAAGGTAGATAATAGTGTAAAAATGTTGTTAAATGTCGATACTATTTTAGGAAATGAATTAACATTAGTTTAACTCAGATAAGGAGGGTGTATGAATTGGTTTGCGAAATTAAGTTTGCAGTCTAAAGTTGTATGTTTTATTGTGGTGGCATTAGTAACCGCGCAGCTTATAGGATCTGTTATTTTTATAAAGGAATATGAGAAGAGCTTTAAAAAAGAATTATTGTTGAAGGCCAGGGCCGTTGGACAGATGGCAGAAAACGCCCGAGTAGCCGCCGGAGAGGCCTTGTCAGTTCATGATGGGATAAAGTCTTCTGAGATGTTGGCAGAAGCAGAGAATTCCTTAAAGGGAATTTCTGTTGGTTCTGACGCGTTTTGGTCAACATTACACAGCAGTCGTTATTATAACGTGGCGATTCCGGTTGTATGGGCCTTTAAGGCAGCCGGAAAAGGGTCTGAGGAAAGTCATTTTAGGTTTAAACCGGTACGGTTTAATCCCCGGAATAAAGATTACGCACCGGAGAGTGAAGTGGAAAAGGAGCTTTTAAGGGAATTGGATACTTCTAGTAAAATGGAAGTTTCAGCGGTAGATAAGAATAAAAAACATAATGTTCTTCGTTATATGCGTCCGGTTATTTTGAGTCAGGATTGTTTAGTTTGTCATGGGGGACCCAATGATGATTTAAGTCGGCCGAATACAACTGTTGATCCTATTGGTTTTCCGAAAGACGGGAAGAAGGTAGGGGATCGTCACGGGGCGTTTCAGATTGTTATGGATTTGGACCAAATGGATAAAGAGGTTGCCTTAATGACAAAAAAGGCGGTAGCTACAAGTGTTGTTGTAATTCTCGTGGCCTGTGTAGTCATTGCGTTTGTGATTAAAAAGTCAGTTATTAATCCTATTCAGGAATTGGCATCAACGATGAATCAGGGCGCGGACCAGGTTAATTCTGCTTCCGGTCAAATATCTAACGCGGCCCAGCAATTGTCGCAAGGGGCAACGGAACAGGCCTCGAGTCTCGAGGAAACCTCGAGTTCCCTTGATGAGATTTCTTCAATGACCAAGGCGAACGCGGACAATGCGGGTAAGGCTAATCAGATGGCCGTTGAGGCACGCAATCAGGCAGATCGTGGTAACGCGGCCATGAAAGATATGCAGAACGCGATGGGAGAAATTAGTGAATCTTCCAGTAAGATTGGTAAAATTATCAAGACAATTGAAGAGATCGCGTTTCAAACAAACCTTTTGGCGTTAAATGCGGCTGTTGAAGCGGCACGAGCCGGGGAGCATGGAAAGGGGTTTGCGGTAGTGGCTGATGAGGTGCGTAATTTAGCGCAACGTTCAGCTGTTGCTGCTAAAGATACCTCAGCACTTATTGAGGAAAGTGTTAATAAGGCGAAAGGCGGTTCCGAGATTGCGGACAAAGCCGGCAAAGCGTTGGAAGAGATTATGGATAGTTCCAAGAAAGTGGCGGACGTGATTAACGAAATCGCGGCAGCCAGTAAGGAGCAATCAGAAGGAATTGGGCAGGTGACCAACGCGGTCAGCCAGATGGATCAGGTGACACAACAAAATGCGGCCAGCTCTGAAGAAACGGCCTCGTCTTCTGAAGAGTTAAATGCTCAGGCAGAAGAATTACGTCTTCTTGTTCAGGGTTTGGAGGCTTTAATTTTAGGGGGAGGTGCGGCAGGAGGAACTCAAAATTTTAGTCGAGGTCCAAAAGCAAGTAAGCGACTTTCTACACCACAACATATATCACACGCTCCAAAAGTAATAGCGAGACCTGTTTCAACAAGAGGAAAAAACGGTCCTCAAGTAAAAGGTGCCGAGGATATTATTCCTTTGGATGGTGATGATTTAGGGGATTTCTAGAGTTAAATAAAATCATTGAATGCGGTTTAAAATGAATTAAAAGGGATGGCTCTTGAGGATAGAATAGCCATCCCTTTTTTAATTAAGAGATTGGCCAAGCAAATTGTTCTGCCAATCTCCAAATCGGGTTTAACTCTCCGAGGCTTGCCCTGAGAAGTTTTTCATGAGCAAAAATAAAACCTTCTGGACAGTATTAGATAAGTCTGCTATAAAATAAACTTAATTTTAGAATGCAAAATGGGTTTTTTATTTATAAACGGGCCCATAGCTCAGTCGGTTAGAGCAGTGGACTCATAATCCATTGGTCCGGGGTTCGAGTCCCTGTGGGCCCAGTTTTTATGGTGATTGGAAATATAAAAAGGAGATGTTTACGTGACGGAAGTCCTCATTAAAGATCAAATTCAGAAGTTGATTGAGTTGCAAAAAACTGATACGGAAATTTATTATTTAAACGCGGAATTAGAGAGACAACCCATCATAGTTAAAGAGTTAAAGGAGGAATTTGAAAGTAAAAAAGCGCACTTGAATTTACTTGAAGAAAAATTAAAGTTTATTCAGCTTGAGCGTAAAGAAAAAGAATTAGAATTAAAATCAAAGGAAGAGGCCATTGCCAAGGCGAACACACAGTTGGCGCAATTAAAAACAAATAGAGAATATACAGCAAAAATAGGAGAGATTGAAGGAATTAAAGCGGATAAATCAATTTTTGAAGAAAAAATATTAGAATCTTATGAGGAAAGTGATGTTATTCTTACGAATATTGAGAAAGAAAAAGAGATCGTTAATGCTGAAGAAAAAAATTTTTTAGATAAGAGAAAAGAAGTTGAGGTGGCGATGAAAGAGATCGAGGATAGGGCCAATGTTCTTAAATCGCAACGTCAGCAAAATCTTTCTGGTGTTGATGTTAATTATTTAGCGCGTTATGATCGTATATTAAGGCATAAAGGGGGCATTGCGATTGTTCCTTTACAGGGAAATACCTGTGGGGGGTGTTTTATGCTTATAACGTCACAGATGCTTAATGAAATTAAGATGCAGGAGAAATTGGTTGAATGTGAAATGTGTTCACGGATTTTGTATTTAGAAGATGAAGAATGAAGCCCTGACGATATTTGTTGACGGGGCATGTAGTGGAAATCCCGGGCCGGCAGCCATTGGTGTCGTCATTAACCAGGGTGAAAAAAGACTTAAAGAAATTTCCAGATCGATTGGTCTGGCGACAAATAATATTGCTGAATATTCCGCGTTGATTTGCGCGTTGCAGGAAGCATTAATCCTGAAAGCCTCTGATCTTAAAATTTTTACGGATAGCGAATTGGTTTTTAAGCAGGTAACAGGGCAATATAAAGTTAAGAATCAAAATATGAAAAATTTGTGCGCGCAGGTTCAGCAACTTTTAAGAGGATTTCAAAAAATTGATCTTCAACACGTTCTTCGTGAAAAAAATAAAGAGGCTGACCGCTTAGCCACGAGCGCTATAGAAAAAAAGTAATAAAAGCAGTTGCCTTTTTGTTTAACTACAAAATGGAGGAAAGTCCGAGTTCCAAAGGATAATGTACCCTGGTAACGCAGGGCATCACTTTACAACAATTTCATTAAAAAAATATTTAATAGAATTGGTGTAAAGTGTTGGATTAGAGCTACAGTGACGATGCAGGTAATATTACGCTTTGCGTAATGTTACTTGAGTGAAACGAGTAATCTCTACAGGGAGCAAGGCCAAATAGGAGGAGACTTTTACTTCGGTAAAGGCGAGGTGATCCGCTTCGTTTGTATTCTCGGGTAGGCCGCAAGAGTTTGAGGAGTAATCTTCAAAGTGAGTTGAATAACTGCGATTCAGTTTTTTTGAATTATACAAAACTCGGCTTATTCCGCGAAAGCGGAACGTAAGATTATAATTTATAAAGTAAAATATTAGAGGAGGAAACACAATGTCAGGGCATTCTAAATGGGCAAGTATTAAACATAAAAAGGCAGCGACTGATGCTAAACGAGGAGCGGCATTTACGAAAATGATACGTGAAATTACATCGATCGCTAAAGCTGGAGGCGGGAGTCCTGAAACTAACGCGGCTTTGCGTACGGCGATTGATCGGGCTAAGAGTATTAATATGCCTTTGTCAAATGTTGAGAATGCTATCAAAAAAGGAACAGGAGAATTGCCAGGTGTCACTTATGAAGAAGTGACATTTGATGCCTATGGTCCAGGTGGTGTTGCCATGTATATTACGGGGTTAACAGATAATAAAAATAGAACAACGGCTGAAATCCGTAACATTTTATCTAAGAAAAATGGAAGCCTCGCGGGCCCGGGAAGCACATCATTTTTATTTTCCAAGAAGGGTTTTGTTACAATTGAGAAAGATAAAATCGGGGAAGATGAGTTAATGGATATCGTGCTGGACGCGGGAGCGGAAGATATTGCGTCTGATGGAGATTTGCATGAAATTACGTGTGAAATTGGTGATTTGGAGGCTGTGAAAGAAGCCTTAAAATCGAAAGATATTCCAACTCAAATTGCTGAAATGACGATGATTCCAAGCACAACCGTTAAAGTCGTTGGAGACCCGGTTAAACAACTATTAAATTTGATGGAAGCCCTTGAAGATCATGAAGATGTTCAGAATGTCTACGCGAATTTTGATATCCCCGACGAAGAAATAGAAAAAATTTCTGCTTAGGAGGCGAGTAATACCAAATACGTTAAATAATTGCCAATATTGATTTTGTTTTTCTCGACATTTTAACAAGAAATAGCAGACCTAAAATAGGACAATTATACCAAATCCACTAATCAATTCCTGATTTAATTTTACTTATCTCGACGTTTTTGCGAGTAAGTAAGCTTTTTAAATGAGTACTTATTTAACGTATTTTGTATAAGAATGGAATTTATTTTTGCGTGGTCTCTTAATATTAAGTGAGGAGATTATACCTTTGCGGATACTTGGCATTGATCCAGGGCTTAAAGCGACAGGCTATGGTTTTGTTGAGTCTGCTTTAACACCTTCCCAAAGTATCGAAATTCTTCCTAAGGGTTTGTACAGAAATAATCAGTGCACAGTTAATAAAGGGCCTCGTCAATCAAAAGGTTTAAAGTGTACTGGTTATTTATTTGCAAACCCTAATCAACATAAAATTAAGTTGATTGAAACAGGAACGATTGAGCCGAAGCAAAAGGATTTGATTCAAAATCGAGTCCATAAGATTTATGAAATTCTCGGTAAATTAATTGATCAACATAGGCCTCAGGTTCTTGTTCTTGAGAAATTATATGCGCATTTCAAACATCCTATTACAGCCAGCATTCTAGGTCATGCCCGTGGGGTTGTTTGCTTATTGTGCGCAGAGAAGAGAGTTGAATTAGTTGAGCATAGTCCTAAGCGTATTCGAAAAGCCGTTACGGGAAATGGAAATGCCTCTAAGGTTCAGGTTAAGCGTATGGTGGCGCATCGGTTAAATATTGATGAAAAAAAATTAACTTTAGATGCTAGTGATGCGCTAGCTTTAGCATTAGGATATATTTATATGAAAGGTTCAACACAAAAATTATGATTGTTCAAATAGCCGGAAAGCTTATTGAGAAAAGGGAACAATCTGTTATTATTAATGTTCAAGGACTGTTTTATGAGGTGATTGTTCCAGTTTCAGTGCTAGCACGTATTGAGGATACGATTGACAAAGAGGGAAATGTTCACTTAATCACTTATCATTATTTTCAAATCAGCCCGGCAAGTGGAATGCCGATTATTATTGGTTTTATTAATGAAATTGAGAGAGATTTTTTTTTAAAGTTTATTAAAGTTTCCGGCATTGGGCCTCGAGCTGCTGTTAAGGCATTTAGTAAGCCTATTTCGGAAATCACACAGGCCATTGATCAGGGGGACACAAAATATTTGACAACGTTATCTGGCATAGGGCTTCAGCGGGCAAAAGAAATTATTGCAAAGCTACAGGGAAAAGTTGGAAAATTTGGGCTTATTCAGGATAAAGGAAGTGTTGAAGTCAAAACATCCGTATCTTCGCCGGATTGGCAGCAAGAGGCTTTGGAGGTGCTTCTGCAATTACAATATAGAAAACAAGAAGCATTGGATATGATGGGTAAGGCCATGAAGCGTTCCGGAAATATAAAAACAGCAGAGGAATTATTAAACGAAATTTATAAAGGGCGCAACCAGAGGTCGAAAGCATGATGGAAAATTTTATAGTAGAGCAGCCTCAGGAAAAGAATTCTCAAGAGGTTGTAGAAGAAAGTGAAATTCAAACCCAACCTCAAAAGACTCAAGAAAATCAGGAAAATGTTAGTGTCGAGAATTTAGATGGTGTTGATGAACATATTAAGGGCGTTATCGAAGCTTTATTATTTATTAGTGAAAAACCAGTGACGTTGGAACAGGTTAAGAAAGTCTTAGATACCGTTACAGGGAGAGAGATTAAGAAAGCTATTCATGTTTTAAAAGAGAGTTATGAAAAACGAAAAAGTGGAATGACTATTTTGGAAATTGCCGGCGGCTATCAAATGCTGAGTAATTCAAATTACGCGTCTTATATTCGTGATTTTTATAAAACAAAACATAAAGAGCGTTTGTCCAAACCTGCATTAGAGAGTTTGGCTATTATTGCCTATAAACAACCGGTCACGCGATCAGATATTGAAGTGATTCGTGGCGTGAATTCTGACGGAGTTATTAATCATCTTTTAAACAAGGAGCTTATTAAGGCAGTCGGTCGAAAGGATGTTCCAGGACGGCCGTTTCTTTATGGGACAACGAAACAATTCATGGAACATTTTGGACTAAAGTCTTTAAATGATTTACCAAAGTTAGAAGAGTTTCCATCTCTTTTACCTCCTGAAGAAGTGGAAGAAGGAGAGATAAAAGAAGAGGTCAATGATGAACAAACACAAGGACAGGTTCAAGAGCAAAGAGAATCAGTAGAAGAGCAAAAATCAGAAGAACTCATTCATACGGAAGAAAAAAATAATGAATCTGAATGATTTACGAAAAAAAATTGATGCCATCGATAGTAAAGTTGTTCCTATGCTTAATGAGCGGGCAAAATGTAGCCAAGAAATCGGTGCCCGTAAATTAAAGAATAAAAAAGGAATTTACGCGCCACACAGAGAAAAGGAAGTATTAAAACGGCTTCAGGCGTTAAATAAAGGGCCAATGCCGGATGGAGCTTTTGAAGCCATTTATCGGGAGATTATGTCGAGTTCGATCGCTTTAGAAAAGCCGTTAAATATCGCGAATTTAGGAACGCAAGGGTCATATACATCAACAGCAGCGCGTAAAAAATTTGGAAGCCAGATTAATTATGTGGATTGCAGTAGTATCGCCGATGTATTTTCTAAAGTAGAACATGGAGAATGTGATTATGGGGTTGTCCCTGTTGAGAATTCAACGGAAGGGGCCGTAACACATACTTTTGATATGCTGGTTGATTCCGAATTAAAAATTTGCTCGCAAGTATTATTGAAAATTTCTCATAATATATTGTCAAATAGTCTATTAAATAAAATCAAGAAAATTCATTCTAATCCTCAGGTATTTGGACAATGTCGAAATTGGCTTTTACAAAATTTACCGAATGTTGATCAGATTTGGGAATCCTCGACAACAAAGGCATCAGAAGTTGCCAGTATGCATAAAAATAGTGCTGCCATCGGTTCAGTTGAGGCAGGAGAGGTTTACAAACTGAAAATTTTAAAACGAAATATTCAGGATATTCCTCATAATACAACGCGGTTTTTGATTATTGGACAACAGGATGCGGATTCGACGGGCACGGATCGTACATCCATTTTATTTTCTATCAAGGATAAGGTTGGGGCGCTTTACGCGATGTTAACCCCATTTTATAAATATAAAATTAATCTCACAAAAATTGAATCTCGGCCATCAAAAAAGCGCGCGTGGGACTATTATTTTTTTGTTGATTTTGAAGGACACCGTTCAGATAAAAATGTTCAGAATGCCTTGGCGCAATTGGAAGAGATGTGTAAGTATTTGAAAATTTTGGGTTCCTACCCAGTATTGGAATGATACCCCAAACATACCTAAACAAACACCCGGTGTTTGTTTAGATAATTTTAGAGTGATGAAAAAAGTTGTTAAAAAGGCTATTTTAAAAGTCAAACCTTATGTTCCGGGAAAACCGATTGAGGAGGTTAAACGGGAGTTAGGATTAAAGAAGGTCATCAAACTAGCTTCCAATGAAAATCCTTATGGGCCCTCACCTAAGGTTCTCAAAGCCATTGAAAAAGCATCTAAAGGATTAAACCGTTATCCTGATGGGGATTGTTATTATTTACGTCAGGAACTTGCCAAACGGTTGAATGTTTCCTCCGATCAATTAACGTTTGGAAATGGGTCCGATGAGCTTATTGTTTTGGCTGTGAGGGCCTTTGTCAATGAAGGAGACGAGGTGATTATTGCGCAACCTTCTTTTCTCATTTATGATATTGCCTCTCAAATTGTCGGAGCAAGGATTAAAGCAATTCCACTTAAGAATTTTCATTATGATCTTGAGGGAATGAAAAAGGCGGTTACAAAAAAGACAAAAATTATTTTTTTTGGAAATCCTGATAATCCTGCTGGAACTTATTTGACAGAACAGGATGTGCGCATATTTTTAGAAGGCTTACGTAAGGATATTTTAGTTTTTATCGACGAAGCCTATTATGAATACGTTACTGCTAAAGATTATGTGAATTCACTTAAACTTTTAAATTTTCATAAAAATGTAATTGTCACACGGACTTTTTCAAAAATGTATGGATTAGCTGGTTTGCGTGTGGGTTATGGGATTGCAAACTCAGAGTTAACAGGCTTGTTGAATCGCATTCGGGAGCCGTTTAATGTCAATTCATTGGCCCAAGCTGGAGCCTTGGCCTGTTTGAAAGATGGCGCTTATTATCGGGAATTAGCGAGAAAAATAGAAAAACAACGTAAATTTTTATATACCTCATTTGAAAAATCAGGAGTTTTTTATAGGAAGAGTTGCACCAATTTTATTCTTGTCGATGTCAATCAAAATGCCTCAAATGTTTCTAAACAACTCATGAAAAAAGGGGTGATTGTGCGTGATATGAGTATTTGGGGATTAAATCAGTTTATTCGCGTGAGTATTGGAACGGAAAAAGAAAACCGTAAATTTATTAGGTTATTGAGGGAAATAATCACAAACAAACACCCGGTGTTTGTTTGATATTTGATGTGCAAACAAACACCGGGTGTTTGTTTGTGGTTGTCAAAATATTGAAGGAGATTTTATCGTGATTATTGTTTTAAAAGCGGATGCCACTGATGAACAAATCCAGCATATTGAAGAAAAGGCTGAGAAGCTTGGACTTCAAACAAATGTATCGCGTGGCGTTGAAAAAACTGTTATCGGTTTAATCGGTCCGGAAGATGCGCTTCGTGTGATTCCATTGGAAGTTTTTCCGGGAGTTGATCAGGTTATTCCGGTTCTGGTACCGTATAAACTGGTCTCACGAGAATTTAAACAAGATAACTCCGTTATTAAAATTAATGATAATGTTCAAATCGGAGGAACTCAAATTGCTGTGATGGCCGGTCCATGTTCGGTAGAAAGTCAGGAAGGGA
>CAZIRV010000012.1:0-27680 GCA_964541845.1 uncultured Planctomycetales bacterium | reverse complement strand
GCATAAATTTGACTGTACAGTCAAAATGTGTGTTTTAATTTATGCCTGAAAGGGGTATGCCGTGAATGGTTACCTTTTTATTTTGTCGCGCGTTCTTCTAAAATGATTAACATTTCGCCCACATTATCTAATTCCCCAACTTCCTTCGCGTTTAAATCTATACCAAATTCTTTCTCAACCGCTAAAACCAACACAATATGCATCAACGAATCCCACTCATCAACATCATTCGATGTCATCTCATCAAAAATTTTTATGTCTTCATCATCAAAAATATCCATAAAGACCTGATTTAATCTATTTTTTATCACATCTCTTTTATTCCCCATATTTCAACGGCTCCTTTTTTGAATAAAATATCGATACTGTGGTTGCTCCTTTTCCAAAGATAATGTCCATGTTGTTTTCCCTTGATCTTCCCGCGCTAATTGAAAACCCAACCTCTCATATAAATTTTCAACAAGTTTATTCTTTTTCGTTGGGAAATACTTCCCCAATACAGTAAGACATTTTAAGTCTTGAGCTCTATCAATAACTTCCCGCATAATAAACTCTTCGACGCCTCTGGACAACACACGACAACTCATCACCCAAGTATCAATCAACAAGGCATCCTCTGCTTCCTTAAGAAAAATTACAGAAATCAAACCATTGTCACCAAAACAATCCTTTAAAGAAAAACAAATGCTGAATTGATCATTAGCTTCCTGCATAAACTTAATGTCACTCTCTGAATAGCGCGTTGTTGTCAAATGAAATTGATTACTCTTATTAATCAACTGTGCCGCTCTTGGTAGATTAAATTCATTGATTTCTGAAACATCCATACGCATTTGAAGACTTTTTAAATAATCAGAAATATCTGAAAACCCGCTTTCCCATTCACTTCGCTGTATATTTTCTTTATAAAACGCATTGCGCTTTTTATCCTCCTGAGAAAATGCAACCATTTCAAAATAAGATTGACTGCTTAATGCCTGTATATAATTTACAGGTTGAGACGGCATATCAAAAACTTCAACCTCGGGAAGCATTTCACGAACCAATAGCCTTTCTGCGGGAGAATCATCAATAAACACAAAGGAATCCAAGCCCAAATTTAACTCTCGCGCGATGTCTTTTATATTACTAGCTTTATCATTCCAATTGGCTTTAAACACAACAATATCATCCAATTTAATTTGCATATCCGGATGATTAAGAAATGGGGCTTTGGCATTTTCCTCATTATTTTTACTACAAACGGCTAACACTATTCCTCTCTGTTTTAAACTCAATAAATATTTCTGAAAATCAACAAAGGCTTCTCCCTCTGAACCCTGCCCTAACTGAATACCTTCAACACCCTCCTCTGCCACCACCCCTCCCCATAATGTATTATCAAGGTCTAAAACAATACACTTTTTAGACAACCCTTTAATAGCCCCGATCACCTTAGATAGCTCAAAGGCCACCAAACCTGTCGCGTCTAAATCAAAGGCGTGTTTTGAATAATACCAAAATCGATGGTTATGCCATTTTTTTCTGCCATAAACTGAAGCCAAATAATCAAAATCAAATAACGTGCTTCCGGGAATCAAATATTGTGCTAACTCCACATTAAACCGTCTAAGCCTATTTATTAAACCTTCCTGAATCATTCCTTCATAATGGCCATACACACGTTGGTAAGGCAAATCCGCATTATTCTGAATAATATAACAATTAGAATTCTCCCTTATTTTCTTCCACAACAAAGCATATTCTTCGCACACTAAAGTAATAATACCTAAACCCGTTTTTGATGGATCCTTTCCAGAAAGAGCCCTTTGCACATCCCGATAATTAGTAAACAAAACAGCTATGTCCGGAGAAAATTGATAGAAATCACTTTGAGGATTAAGAATGGTTTGATGAAGCGTATCATATTCGGCTTCAAAAATATCCGCTTTCATTCCCGCCCGGGCCAGCCAATACTTTAAAATTTTAGTTAATGGATCACAGGTGCTTGTTGAAAGAATTGCAATACGAACTTTGGGCAGTCCGGTAATTTCACCTTCAATCTTTTGAAAAACCTTTGCATACCGATGCTGAAGAACACAATCATCAAAAGGACTTGATAAGTTATTCAATAATTGAAAAGACTTCTGAGCCTCTCCGAGGCTAATATAATCTTTAATTTTCTTAAATATGATTTCTTTTTCTTTAAGCACTATTCAAAATGTATGGTTAGGGCCTGCGTACAAATCAACTACCAAATAATATTATGTTCTTCGAGAATAAATTTTATAATTATCGGTAAGTTATTGTTGTACAGTGCCTTATACCAAAAGTTTTTTAAGATTTACGAAGGCAGAATGTTCATCATTAAAGACCCCATCAACCTGATCTCTCATAACCGTATTAATCTCTTTTTGAACCTGAGAAATTATTTCTATACTAAAACCTTGATCATATAAACAGGCAATGTACCAAAGGCTGGTATCCGGGTCAACAAAAACGCTCTTCTTGATTTTTTTAAACATTTCAATTTTCTTTGCACTGGCTTGCCTGGAGTTCATTGTATTATGCGACCATTTCCCTCCGAATCCTTCTAATCCAAACTCTTCACGCCTTTGGTGAACGGCCGTATGTTTCATATAATAAAACTCTTTTAATGTATAAAAATCTAACTCCATCATTTCAATAAAATTAATATTCTCCTGAATTGTCTCCTCTGTCTCCCCCGGATAACCAATAATAAATGTTGCCATCACTGTAATGCCATGTTTTTGTAACGATTCTATCCCCTTACGATACGCCTTGATCCTGGCAGTCTTTCTTATTCATATTTCCTAATATAAGATTGCTGGCAGACTCAATCCCAAGATAAACCGCCTTACATCCTGACTTTTTCATTAATTGAGCAAGATCATCATCAACAAATTGAACCCGAATAAAAGAAAACCATTCAAAATCATATTTACAAAATAACTGGCACATTTTTTCAAAACGATTTGTGGGAACATTAAAAGTATCATCAATGAAAATAATATTACGCACCTTCAATGTATTACAGTAATAATCCAAATCTTTTTTAAGATCATCCAGACTCATCTGCGTAAATCTTTTTGCTGTTTGAGGATAAGAACAAAAAGCACAGGAAAAGGGACAACCCGCCGAGGTACGCATTTGTATGGTCCGATGAACACCCTCCCTATCCCATGCATACTCACGATCATATTGATAGGACAAAACAGCATCGTGCCACTTTGTATCTGATTGTCGAAAATGTCCTGCCTTATAATCATTTCCTTCAATATAAACTAAATTCTGAACTTTTTGAAAATCTCGACTTCTTCTCGCTAAAATCAAATTCTTTAAATCCTCTTCTGAATTAAATGCATATAAAATATATTTAATCCCATATTTTCGCATGGGTTTCTCAAACTGATCTGGTGATCCATTCAAAAATTGTTCATTAATAAATGCCCCCCCTAAAACAATCTCAGCATCGGGGTAACGACTATATATTTTTCTAACAATACGTTTTATTTCCACAAAAGATAGAAAAAATGTCGTCGAAAGACCTATCAAAGGTGCTGACGCACTCCCTTCATACAAGTCACAAAACACATCCCATTGGGCATCAAAATGATTAATGCTTTTCATCGTGATATTCTCTTGCATAAGATATCGCTCTAAATGAAAACCATTCATACTCGGAAGGTTCCAAATACTCGCTAATTTTCGCCTTTTCGAATAAGAAGCCTCATCAAAAAAAATACCATGCCGAAAATAGTTAATAATATCTAAATGGGAACGAAAAACCCCTTTAAAATAAATCATTCTTGGAAAAACCAAATCACTATAATAATCTAATTTATCCAAAGGTAACTTTGAGTATTCTTTATAATTAACAATTTCTACTTTGCTTATATGTAAAAAATCCATATTTTCTAAAATTTACAAATGGTGGTAAATCCTACAACTATTTTTCCTTTAGCAACAACGTCTTTGCCTCTTGAAATATTTACTTTTAAAACAATTGATGTTGTTCCCAACGAAATCTGATCAACGATAACCTGAAAATCTAATTCATCATTAATATACACCGGCATTATAAAGTGCATATTAATATTCTGGAAAGATAACTAATAAGCAGCGCTCCATGAACAACGCGCCCCTGAAACCCTCGTTCCTGAGAAAAATTCTTATCCATATGCAATGGACTGACATCTCCTGAAAGACTGGAAAAATCATCAACAGCACTCAATAAAATTTTCTTCTTAAAACTTGTTTTTTGTCCTTTTCCAAGCTCTGTAATCGTAAATTTTGAAATATTCATAGTCTGAAGTTCAAGGATTCCTCTGACATGCTTTTTGCAGCCGCATAAAAATTTTTATAGTGGGTAGATGGGGACGTTCATCAAAATCACAACTTAATTTGTCAATTAAGTTATGATTTTGATGAACGTCCCCACTCATGCCCTCCCTACCTCGCAGAGAAAATCTTGGGGAATTAGCGAGATTTTTTGAACTCTTAATTATTATTTTCCTATTTTTTACCTAACTCCTTGTTATAACTGCTCTTAATGAGAACTGACACTATTTATCTCTATCTATTTATCTTATCACAACATTAAACAAGGATTATCGAAAGAATTTAAAAATAAATTTAAGAAAGGATTTTTTAAATCTGGTTTAATTCCTGTTATAATATTGTTCATGAAAAAATTGTTAAAAAAATATGTCCGATTAAAGAATATTATTATTATTATTTCTATAATATTATTTCTCCGCAGTTCCTTCTACTTATTTGTCTACACCATGTCACAAATCATGCATCGTCACGAAGAAATACTGGAACCCGGCTCTCAATTTGCTACTTTTAAAAAATATTTAAAAGGGCAAAAATCCATTGGTTTTTTAACAGATAAAGACATGTCTCCTGAACACAACAATGGATTTTTTTCCCAAACACAATATATCCTGGCTCCTATTGTTGTAAATCTAAATAATCCTGAAAATCAATTTAACATTCTTGACTACAGTAAAATGGACGATATTATTTATTCTATATACGCTTTAAAATCTGTGCGTTTGACCAGTAATGAATATGGCCAGGCTTTAATACGTAGGCGACCTCAATGATCATTTTTGCTCACCTTATTTCCTTTAGTATCGGCTGGCTATCCATCAATGCCCTGTTTAAAAATGAAAAAATCCTTAACCCTTCTCTCCATATCCCTTTGGCTTTTGGAGCAGGCTTGGGCATCTCAGCGCTTCTAACCTTTTTTACTTTTTTAACAATGAACCAATTTAACGCCTGGGTTATTATTGGACTTAATTTAATACTATTAATAATTTTGTTCATTATTAATTTAAATTTGCACCTCCTTACTCCTGCCTTCACGAAAATAATAGAGAATAAAAAAGACTTCTTCTTTAACATTGGTGTGGCCCTGTTTTTCATCCTCCTTTTTCCTCTTATCTTTTTCCTTTCACAAAGACATCCTTTTGGCGAATGGGACGCGTGGGCCTTATGGAACATGAAAACCAAATTTCTGATATTTGCGGGAACAGACTGGCGCGTAATTTTTACTCAGCTCCATTGGCATACCCAACCGGATTATCCCTTACTCTTACCCTTCATCCATACCTGGAGCTTTTGCTTTACTCAAAAAACTCTTTATCCTATCCCACGCATCACAGCGGTCACCTTTGCGGCATTATGTCCAATGCTCCTTTATGGAGGGCTTAATCGGTTTATCAAAAAAGAAATTGCTTTTTTAGCTACGGGGCTCCTTATTGCTAACCCTTTTTACATGTTCCTCTCAACGGCCCAATATGCTGACATCCTCCTGGCATTCTATCTCCTGGCAGGACTTATTACTGTCACACTCGCTCTTCGAACACATAATAAAAAAATAGCCATGCTTTCCGGCTTCTTGCTCGGACTGATGAGCTTCACTAAAAATGAAGGCATTGCTTTGATGCTCCTCATTATCGGCATTACTTTCTTTTATCTTCTTTATGAAAAATTCAAACTCAAAAAATCAAATTTTTATTTATCTGGATACTTCTTCTCGGGACTATGCATCACTGCTTCGGCGACCATTATATTTAAAGTATTTTTGGCTCCGCCCAACAAAGACATTTTGGCTGATTTTTCTAATGTTGAGCTGACTTTCTTTAATCTCAAGGGTCTTATTATTATTAAAAACGCGCTTCTTCATGAATTTTTTCATCAGCGTTGGTGTCTGATATGGATGTTTCTTGTCTCTCTTTTTCTCATTAAATTACCCGATTTTTTTAAAAAAGAATGCAAGGTTATTTCCTTATTTTTTATTTTCTATTTTTTAGTCATCCTCTATATTTATCTGACAACCATTAACTTTGACCTTGCCTGGCGGCTTAAAAGCACATTACACAGAATTTTATTCTACTTATTACCATCTCTCATATTTTTTAGTTTTTATGTGCACTGGAGAACTGATGAAATTAAAACTTCTTAAATCGCGCCCAGGCTCCCCGAACTTACGAAACTCAGACGATCCATGTAATGCAGAGAAACATTCTAAAAGCGTAATTTCGTTTTGCTGGGGTATATTTCCTCAGGGAATCTTTATTCTTTGCTTTCTAGCCATGATCGGATTCAATGTCTTCGGCATTAAAAAAGAACTCAATCGCATTAAAATGTACAAAAAAATTATTTCCCATCAAAAAATTGGCTATAAATTTAATGGGCTGGAACAATTCACTAAAGGGATTGAATACATCGGATACTACACAGACAAAGATTTTTCTCAAGATGAGTCCGTCAAAGAATTTGCCCAAGCGCAATACCTATTGGCTCCAACAATTCTTGAATATAACAACCTCAATCATGAGTATATTCTCTTTGTCTGTCAAAATGAAATTAATGCCTGGAAAAAAATACAGGAAATCGGGGCATCCCCATTAAGGCGCAACAAATTTGGAATAATCCTGGCAAAAAAAGACAACTGATGGACCATTATACCCCCTTTATAATCTCCTTTTTAATTGGATACTTCCTCCTTCATCTTTTTTTTACCCAGGGGAAAAGGCCTTCCTTCTTTATTCATCTCTTTCTTGCCGGAGGGGTAGGGCTCGGCCTCAGCGCGCACATAACTTTTTTAAGCTTTCTTATCTTTAATCAATTAAACCTTTTTTTTGTTAAAAGTATTAATATCCTCCTTCTGTTATCATTATTTATTAGTTATTGCATCAATCTTCGTAAAACAAAAACGTTACCCTTTAAAAACTTCCCGTTCAAAGACCTTATTCCTATTTTAATTTTAGCCCTTATTGCTATTCCTTTATGGAAACAATCTTTTTTCTACGCCTTTGGTGGATGGGACGCGTGGTCAACCTGGAATTTCAAAGCCAAATTCCTTTTTCTCGGGGGAGAACACTGGAAAAACATATTCAAACCTGTTCTCTGGCGTACCAGCCCTCACTATCCTTTACTTCTACCCCTGATCAATGTTTGGGGATGGACTTTTACAGGAGAACCTGTTTACAAAATCCCTGTCTTAACCTCGCTTTGCTTCACTTTTTTAACCATCGGATTATTATTTTCCGGGCTAAAAAAATACACGAATACTTATTGGGCCTTTCTTCCTGCCGCCTTTTTATTAACAAACCCCTTTCTTCAAAAACTATCCTTAAGCCAATATTCCGACGGTGCCCTTGGCTATTACCTCTTGGCAGGCATCCTTTGTCTCATTCTTGCCAAGACGGAACATTGCAAAATTTCTGCCTTTGTGGGAGGGCTTTTAACCGGTTTTTTAAGTTTCACTAAAAGTGAAGGCCTTATTGCCGCGATTTTTCTCATCATCTTATCATTCCCCTATATCCTCTGGAAAAACAAAAATAAAAACAAATGGCCTCTAATTTATGCTTTTCTCATTGCCTCAGGCATTTCCTTTATTCCTACCATTCTCCTAAAAGTACTATATTCTCCTGGAAATCAAACCTTTATCAATGGGCTTACGTCAACAGACATGCCGTCCCGATTAATACGCTTGAAAACAACCCTGGGATTTTACCTGATAGAGATGTACGGACTTATCTGGAATATTGGAAAATTCTTAAATTCTGGTAACAAAATGACTTATATTGAAATGAAGTGGTGTAGTGTGTGGGTTGTTTTACTGGGTGGATTTTTACTGGCTAATCGAAAATGCTTTAAAAAAGAATTAATTATTATACCCTTTTTTCTTATGCTCTACGGAGGAACCTTCACATTTTATTATTATCTAAACACTTATTTTAAAATTGAATGGTGGCTTCAAGTAACACTTAACCGTGTCCTCTCAGCACTTTTACCATCCATACTATTTTGGATTTTTTGGGCGATGTGGAAGGAAACAAAAAAAGAGCAGAGGAAAATGCCGCCTCCTGCTAAGGGTCTGTAATAAAATAACTTCCCTATTTATGCCCTCAAATTTAGGGAAGCTTTGGCCGATTTGATTGAACGATTTTCGAAGCGTACTTGACGTACGTTGAGGAAATCGCGATTGAAAATCGGTCAAAAATGTCCTGAAGATGAGCGGCAGAAATGGGGAAGTTATTTCATTACAGACCCTAAGGACGTTCTATCTTAAGAATTTTATACCGCAACGCACCGGCAGGAACTTTAATATCCAATTCTTTCCCTTGGGCATGACCCATCAAGGCCTTTCCAATAGGGGCAAAAATAGAAAGCTTATTTGCTTCATAGTCAGATTCTTCGGGAGAAACCATCATATATTTAATTTTTTCATCCGTATCCAAATCCTTCAATGTAACAATGGCTCCAATGTAAACCTTATCTCCTGGAATATTTTCATCTTCAATAATACGTACTTTAGCTAATTTTCCCTCTATTTCAGAACCCCTGGCAACATTATACGCCTGAGCCTCTTTGGCCGCGTCATATTCCGCATTTTCTGATAAATCTCCCTGAAGCCTTGCTTCTTCGATAGCATCGGAAATTTTAAGACGCTCTTTCTTCAAGACTTCGAGTTCATTATATAATTTTTGATATCCCGCACGGGTCAAATAAACAGCGTCCATGGTAATCTCCTAAAAAAGACATAAAAAAAGGACACGTCCCTTCATGTCCCCAAACTCCATTTACATACTTTCCACGGCCTTCATCATGATTGGCACGACCTCTTTGGCTTCATCTTTGGTCATGCGGCCTAATTTAGCGAATCTCCATTCTTCACTTTGATTTTTATTTTCACGAGACATTTGTAATTTTTTAGGCCCGTCATTATACGAAAAAACTCCCACTGTAATTCTCGTGTCTTCAAATTCTTTAATTTCCTTAAATGACTCTACGTCTAATGATTGATCGTATGGCATGTTTTTCTCCCCTCCTAACCACCAAAACCCGGCATCACGGACTGCATCTTCTTTGCCGCGACTTGCTGTGATTTATTAATGGCTGCATTTATACTACGTAAAAGATCTTTTTCAAATTTGGCTTTATTACCAGCCCCTAGAAATGCCTCATCAATGACAATGGATTTAAATCTTTGAGATCCATTAATACTAATATTAATTCCACGAACCTCTTCAACTTCAACACTAGAAGCATCCAACTCTTTTTTAATTTTATCAGCATGCTTCTTCATTTCCATTAATTCTTTCATTTTTCCAAACATAATAACTCCCTGAGGGTTTATACAGAAATAACCGGTGCATGTTTAATAAAACATTCCGGTAACCAAATGATTTAACGTACACTGATTTATTTACAATAACCTAATTAATTTTTTTGAAATTTTATACCGCTTTTTCTTTTTTTGCAAGAGTTAATTTATTTTCTGTAGATTAACCTCCGAAGTTAAATTTACGGGGTTGGCCCAAGAACTTCGGAGGTTAATCTACTCACTGCATCGCCATTCCAAAACGGGTCAATGTTGAAACCAAAAAACTCTGAAGAAAAACGATCCCCAAAAAAGCTATAATTGGAGAAACATCAATCCCCATGGGTGGCAACAATCTTCTTATGGGTTCTAAAATCGGCTCCGTCATCCGATATAAAAACTGGACGATTGTATTATACGGATCCGGATTGACCCAACTGATTAAAGCCCGAATAAGGATCAACCAATAGACAAGAGATAAAATAACACTAAGCACCTTGGCTATTGCAATTAAAAAATTTCCTAAAATAAACATTTCAACATTCCTTTCCTTATAAAATACTTTGAATAAATCTTAGATATTATTCAATAAGGAATCGTTCAAAAATAACCTCGACAATTATGAAATAGGTGTTGTCGGGTTGATATCTATAGTTGTCGAGGTTATTTTTGAGCCGATCCTAACTTAAAATACTTTGAATAAGTCTCCATCAATAAGTTTCTGCTCGACTCGATCCATTAAACGCTTGGATTTTTTAGTAACATACTGCAATTCTTTTAGCAATTTATTAATTCCTTGTGACGTTATCAAAAGAGACTCTGCTGTCTCTCCAACCATCTCTGATAAACTTTCCATATCGATCTTATTTAAATCTTCCGACGTCTTTGTGAAAGATTCCGCTGCCGCCGCAAAAACTACTGCCAACTCCTGAACATCCAAAGATTCTTCACCCATAACCGGCTGTTTTAAATCAAGAATTTTTCCATCATCAATAAGATTAATTTCAATTTGTTTATCCCCCAAAACACCCGCCGTTTTAATCGCAAAATGAGCATCTCTATTTAATTGATTACGATATTTTTCAAAAATATTTAATATAACTCGTACCTTTCGCCCTTGAATTTCTTTTTCTAAAAAGCTGATGTCCTGGACATTTCCCACATTAACTCCCGCCAGACGAACAGGGGCCCCTTCTGCCAAACCTCCAACATCACGATAATAAACGGTCACTTGAAACTTGGGCTGTGTTAAGCCTTTATCTCTACCCAAAATAAAAATAACAAAACCAATTAACACAATTCCACCTAAAAAAAATGAACCGGCAATAATTTTTTTAATAGAATCCTGTTTTTCCATTTTACCGAATAAACTCCTTTATAAAACCATCCTCCGAAGATTCAAATTCTGCCTGTATGCCATCAATAACAATATTGCCATTTTTAATGAGAATTAACCGATCCGCGATACGAAAAGCATTTTCTATATCATGAGAAGTAATCACGGTAGTACATCCTTTTTCTTTAGAAACCTTTCGAATCAAATCAGAAATATCCCTGCTTCGAATGGGATCTAAGCCGGAAGTCGGCTCATCACAAAATAAAATTTTCGAATCTAAAATAATAGCCCGTGCCAAACCAACCCGTTTTTTCATTCCCCCACTTAACTCTGATGGATATTTTTTATCAACCCCCTCTAAATCTACAGTCTTCAAAACACCCTGAACTTTTTTCTTAATCCCTTCACGATCCAATGACGTGTGTTCTCTTAGTGGAAAAGCAATGTTTTCAAACACATTCATAAAATCATACAACGCCCCTTCTTGAAAAAGATACCCTATTTTCTGCCGCACCTTTAAAAGCTTTTTTTCTGAAAGCCGCGTAATATCTTCCCCATCAATCCACACCGTTCCCGCATCCGGTTTAAGCAAACCCATCAAATGTTTCAGAAGAACGCTCTTTCCCGTTCCGCTTTCCCCCAAAATCACAATCATCTCCCCTGCTTGAATCTGCAAATTAATATCATTCAAAACACACTGACCATTAAAAGATTTAGATAATTGCGAAACCTTAATCATAACTGAAAACCAAACAAACACCCGGTGTTTGTTTACGGTTCCTTTTTTTCAAAAAAACGAAACTTATTTTTTCCAAATTTTGTATATAAACGATTATACGGTTGAACGTCTATTTTTTCGACAAAAAATTGTACACCACGATACTTCCCCAGAATATACATTTCCGTATCCTGTAAAATTTCTACATCATCCACGGGATACCACTGTGCTCCTTCAAAAATAATCGGTTCTCCATTACGAATCCAATCCGCTTCCGAGGAAGGAACCATATAGCGCTGCAACTGTCCGACATTCCCTGAACTTGTCTGACAACCAACAAGAAAGCATAATCCTGTAATCCACAAATATTTCTTCACCCTTATCCCTCCCTGCTATCATTATTCCCAAAACGTCAAAATGAGCTTGGTTAAAATCGTATTAGATATAATAACAACAATATACGAATACGCCACCGCTCTTGTGGTAAACTTTCCTACGCCTAAAGATCCCCCCTTCGTAAAAAACCCCTGATAACAACAAATCCATCCAACAAAAACAGAAAAAAAGAATACCTTGGCAAAACCACTAAAAAAATCAACAAACTGAATAGCCTTAAATGTTTGATGAATATAAAATGTTCCTGGAATTCCTGCTTCAAAAATACCCACTAAATACCCTCCGGCAATCCCAACGATCTCTGAAATAATCGTTAAAATAGGGAGGACGAGAAAACAGGCCAAAATGCGTGGGACTACTAAAAATTCAATCGGGTCCACACCTAATGTGCGTGTCGCCAACATTTGATCATTAACATTCATAGTTCCCAGTTCCGCCGCGATACGAGCGCCTGCTTTTCCTGAAAAAATAAGCGCCGTAAAAACCGGACTCAATTCCCGAACTAATGACAAAGCAACCAATTGAGCCATATACTCCTTTGCGCCAAAGCGTACCATCATCACATACCCTTGCAAAGCCAGCACGATCCCCGAAGCCGCCGAAGTCAGCGCAATAATTATAACAGATTGAAAACCCTGCTCATATACCTGTTTTAAAGTCTCACCCAAACGAACGCGGCCCCGTAAGATAACCTTAATAACATCTCCTAAAAAACAAAGAGCCTCACCCATACGCATAATTTTGGCAATGATTAGATTCATAATAAATGACAGAACGAATGCCCTACGGTTTTTTCTTCAACCAGACTTCTTCCATTTCCGAAGTAATTTTGTTTTCCAAATTTCTAGGTATTTTCTCTTTTGAATCTTTTTTTCCGGATTGTTGCTGAAAAACTGAACCTTTTTCGGATGTCACGGCATTAAGAAATTGTTCAACACTGCTTACCTTGGCTCCTGATGCTCTCACTGCGTACTGAATCGCACGATCATTGGTCACCACAACAATATTTTTCGTGTTTCCCGCGGTCTCAACCATCCTCTTTATCTTTTCATCAGCCGTCTCATCCTTTGAAAATACAACCTTAACCATGACTGAGTCCATACCGCCAAAAATGTCTGCCTTTCCATCAAATACAACTGTAATTTTATTATTAAGACTTCCTTGTGGCTTTTGTGTTTCTAAAAACCGAAGCAACCAGTTTCTTTGTTCTTCAAGTTTTGGAAGGGCTAACGCTGACGGAAGTTGATGCATCACGTTGTACCCGTCCAGCAAATAATGTAATGACATAAATTGCTCCACCCATTAGGCCAACAATAAATACAAATAAAAAATTAATTAATGTTAAGCTGACAGCTATCCCTGAGTCTACACCAATCTTGGCGAATAAAGAGGCTGAAACAAATTCCCTACTCCCCAGCCCTCCTATCGAGGGAACAGCTGAGGCAATGCAAATAAGAGGACTAAAAATAAGAAAATAAAGTAAATCAATATCCTGATGTAATCCTTTAGCGACCACAAAAAAAGAAACGCTTAAAATTACTTGAGATAAGCAGGACATTCCGATAGCTGTCCAGCCCTCTTTATGTTTGTCGTGCATCAGGCGGATATCATAATGCATGTCCATTAATGGTTTTTTAATCTTTGGAAAACCGTTAAAAATCTGACAAATATATGAAAAAACTTTTTCATTAAATAATACAATTATCACCCCCAAAGAACCTGTTGCCATAATAACGATGGGAAACAACAAAGATCTGTCATTAATAACTTTATATCCAAAAACAAACGCGCACACCGCGACAATCACAATAGAGGCAAAGCCGCTTAAACGGTCAAGCAGAGCCGAGGCAAATACACGAGGCTTTTGTTGAGAGTTTTTACATAACCCATAAATCTTTAAAATATCCCCGCCCATAGCACTCGGTAAAAATAAATTTCCGAAAAGTCCTATAAAAAAATATCTTACAACATCTATGGCCCGTACCTCTAACCCTAAAGCCTTAATAAAAATAAACCATCGACAAAGTAAAATAACAGTAGTTCCCAAAAAAATCATGCCTCCCCAAACAATATATCTCACATCCGCTGTTTTCAATATACTCCATGTCTTATCCATATCAATTTTGGAAAAAACAAACCAAAGCAGTCCGGCACTCACTCCAATTCTCATTAAAAATGAAAATAAATTTTTTATCTTTTCAGACACTCAACGCCTCCTTATACCCTTCTTCCGCAATATATGAACTGCGCGCCAATGGAGCGCTCAACACATGTTTAAACCCTAACTCTTGTCCAAAATTTTTATAAATTTCAAATTCTTCCAATGTCACAAATCGCTGTATCTTCATATGCCGTTTTAATTGTGTTGGAGCTAAATATTGGCCAATCGTCAATATCGCGCATCCTGTTACAGCAATATCCCTCATCAACTCCATAACTTCTTCCCTGGACTCCCCCAATCCCACCATAAAACCAGTTTTCACAAACCCTTCTTTTTTTATCTTTTTTAAATTTTTCAAAACAGCTAACGATTGTTCATAATTGGCTTGCGGGCGAAAATCCGGCGACAACCTTTGAATAGTTTCCATATTATGACTAATAACCTCAGGATTAGCATTCGCGACATTCTGCAAAAGTTTTAATCGATTGGAAAAATCAGGGATTAATACTTCTACCTTTGTACACGGCATAATTTTTTTAATAGCTGAAATCGTTTTAACAAACTGTTCAGACCCTTCATCCTTTAAATCATCTCTTGTCACTGAACTAATGACCACATATCTTAAATTCAGCTTCTTAACTATACGCGCTACATTTTCTGGTTCAAGGGAATCGACCTCTCGGGGTATTCCTGCCTTAACGGCACAAAACCGACAGGCTCGTGTGCAAATATTGCCTAAAATCATAAACGTAGCCACGCCCTGCCCCCAACATTTTCCAATATTCGGACAACGCGCGCTTTCACATACGGTGTGTAAATCGTCCTTTCGAAACAACCCCTTCATCTGATTAACTTTTTCTATATCTGGAATTTCTTGTCGAAACCAGGAAGGAAGCCTCTTGATTAGTTTATTCGCCAACATACTATGCCTCTAATACCATCAATTGCTTTTCATACTTACCCTTTTCCAAAGAATTCGCGTAATCTGTAATCAAATACCCGTTGAGATGGTCTGTTTCATGTAAAATCACCCGCGCGATTAAATTTTCATAAATTTTTTCAACCTCATTGTTATTTTCATCCAAATATCTCACCAAAATTTTCTGTGCCCGCTTAACTTTAATATTTACCTCTGGAATACTTAAACACCCTTCCTCCATTTCCACAGATCCTGACTGATGAATAATGCAAGGATTAATGATTGCCAGAGGTCCTTCCCCAATATCCGCGACAAAAAGACGCTGATTAACACCCACCTGTGGGGCTGCTAAACCGATTCCCTTATTCTCATGCATGGTCACAATCATGGATTGAATCAGCATACGCTCAATGGGACCAACTTCTTTGATACGGGAAGCTGTTTCGCGCAAACAGGAATCTCCATAAAATCTAATTTTTAGTGGTGAGGACATAGGTAGATGGGTTAATCTTTGATTTTATTCTGTTCATCTAAATGAATAATTTTTAATCTGTTGTTCCTGGCTTCTTCCGGCTCCATAAGAGCATAACTGAGGACCATAATTTGGTCTCCTACAAGCCCTAAACGGGCAGCAGGTCCATTCAAACAAAAAATACCGCTTCCCGGCTTACCTGAAATTGTATAGGTTTCAAAACGATTCCCATTATTAATATTCACAACTTGCACCCGCTCGCCGGGAACAATATTCGTTGCTTTCATTAAATTTTCATCAATCGTGAGGCTTCCCTCATATAATAATTCCGCCTCTGTAATCGTGGCATAAACAATCTTGGATTTACAAACTTCGATGAGCATAGTCCTTTTTTTCCTCTATAATTTCGCGTTAATTTTTTCAAGCAGAACATCTTTTGACATAGCGCCAACAATTTGCTCAACCTGTTCGCCACCTTTAAACACTAAAAGTGTCGGAATAGACATAACATTAAATTTTTTCGCTAAATCCTGCGCATCATCTACATTAACCTTACACACTTTTAATTTTCCGTCTAATTCTGTAGAAATTTGGTCAACAACCGGACCAATAGCCTTGCAAGGCCCACACCATTCCGCCCAAAAATCGACTAAAACCGGCAAATCCGACTTTATAACTTCTGATTCAAAATTTTTATCCGTAATTTCTAAAACAGCCATTTCATTTCCTCCTTAAAAATAATATTAAATTAAGCCCCTACGTGGCAAACTTTTAAGCGTAAATCAACACCCGGGGTTAAATTTAAAAGGTTAGCTTGAGAACTCCGGGTGTTGATTTACTTATTGAAATTTCTACATAAATTTAAACAGACGATATTATATACACACTCCTTATCCTTAGCAACTACTAAAATAGATGTAATTTCACATCCATCTTCTCAAAAACTTCTTTAAATTCCGGACGGTTAAAAAAATACTGCTGCAACATAGCTAAAAGCTTATAACAATCCCGATACCCTGTTTTTAACTCTTCTTCTACAGAATCCCCCAGACGTATCTTTATTATAACCAACGGCATATAAATTCTTTTAGACCATTGAATAAAACTCAATGTTGCCTGCGGTTTGACTTTAACCGTTTTTTTAAATACCTCGTAAGCTTCCTTGTATTGACCATCTTTAAAATAAATCACCCCTAAATTATAATAAAACCAAAAAAAATCCGGGTTGATTTCAATAGCTTTTTCATAAGAAGCTATCGCTTCTTCTTTTTTCCCTAAATGGTAATCACAGAACCCCAACATTCCATAAGCATCCGCGCGATGAGGTACATACTCCGTAACCTTTTGGTAATAAAAAGAATACGTCTCTAATAGATGTTTATCAAATTTCTTGCCCTCAACAGCCGTCTGCACTAAATAGTCAAAAGACTCCGGACGAAAACGGTTTAATATTTTAAGCTGAACTGTTTGTCTTACCTTTGGAATATCAAACAACCCCCAAATTAATCCGAAGGCCAGAAGATATAAAATAAACGTTCGTGTTACCAGAAATTTTAAAAATTTATTGATCATTATATTAATCTCGATAGGATTAATACTTCCCCTAAACCTCTCCCAAAGGAGAGGGAACTATCATAAATATTTACAAAAAATCTTTAACCCATAAAAAAATAAAGCTTGAAAATATCCCATAGAACACCGCCATTAAAAAATAATTCCAGACATATAACCAGATAGCTCCATAACGGAAATAAACAATATTTTCTCCGGCCGGCAGCAACACCCCTTTAAACGCCACCTGTGCTCTGATGATCTCTGTTTTTTGACCATTTAAAAAAGCTTGCCATCGGCTATGAAAACTATCATTATACACCAAAAACTTCTCTTCGTTAAAATTTGTCTTAAGCTTAATAGAATTTACATCATAATCTAAAATCTGAAACTCTTGAGAAGAACCCTTTAAACTCTGAAATTCATTGACTTTAAAGTCTGACATATTGTCCAGTGCCCCTAATTTATCATAAAAATAAAATTTATATTTAAGATATCGAGCTGTATCCTCATTGCTCACCTGCTGGCTCAGCATACGCGCCCACTTTGTCGCGTAATATACCCCTAAAGAAGGGGCCGTTTTATAGCGCAGTGCAAAAGTTTTGCGACATTTAGATTCTTTTTCTCGACAAGCCCACCCCATGTTCGGTGTTGCAGAACTTCTGCTCTGTGCTATATTCATAAAATCAATGGTTTTATATAACTGATCATAGACATAAGAAATCTGCTTATCAGAATTTTTGTTCAAATAATAATATGTGATCAAAGGATGCGCTGTAATCAAAACTAACACAATCGTTAATACCCAAACGCGCTCCGGCTGAAATTTTGGTATTTTCTTTAATAAGACATTAAACTGCTCCGCGACAAATAAAATAAAAATGGGAAGGAGAATAATCCAGAGAAAAAAATGAAGATTACGAAAGTACCTAAAAAAGAAAATATGCTTATGTAGAAAGTTGTAAACAGGGGCGTATGGTGAGAACATAATAAAAAGACTTATTCCCCACAGGAAAAAAAATATCAGCCGTTTCGTCATTCCAATAAAAAGGCCTCCCAATAAAATCACGCAAAATGCCGGGGGAACATATAAAACCGCGAATTTAAACTTTGTGATATCTTTTAAAAACTCAACAGAATACGCGATATCCTCTAACATCCCCCAACTGGTGATCGTTTCTAAACCGACGGCGACCTGATTACTCTCTATGGAAGCTGAATGCCTCTGTGGAAAAGCCATCTCACCTTTGGCAGATTCCCGCATAAACAATATCCCCGGCAATAAGGCCAACATCACCGCCCCTGCGCATAACAAGCTCAAAACCTTATGTTTCTTTAAAAATAAAATATATTTTCGTGCAATATCCGGAATATTTTTGAAATAAACGATTCCAAAACTCATCAAAAATGTCCCTAAAATAAGAAAAAAATAAAACGGAATATACGTTGAACTCAGGACCATCAACGTAAACGTTATGCCAATAAAAAAATGTTTTTTTCCTGTCTGGTTAAACCTCACTAAACAATAAAAAAACCAAATCATCGGAACAACCATTAAAAGAAGATAGGAATCAAATAGTCTCGTTCCTAACGAGGAAAACATCAGCAACAAATAAGCTGTAAAGGCCGCAAAGGTGTTATTAAAAATACGTTTGGCCAGCGCGTAAAATCCCAACATGCCGATAAAGTAATAACCTGCAAGAAAAAAAAGATAGGAGGAAAGATAGGAAAACCCGAGTTTATAGGGAATAAGAATCAATAAAAATGACGGGTTGAACGCCCCAAACCTTCTTAAAAAAAAATCATTGGGAACTCCCGTATTCCATAGAGGATCCCACAACGGAAACACACCCTCAGCCAAATTCCGAATAAAAAACTGGATGTGATTATAGTAGGAAATAGCATCAGAAGTAAATGCCAACTCTCCGGAAAAAAACCCCCGGAAGGCAAAAACCCAGAGGAGGAAGGAGAAGGGGATGAAAATTTTCATACAGCCCTTCAATTTCTTCATCTCAACTTCTTTCTTATCCACGCTGGACTTCGACAACAATCAAGCACAGCATAAATAAATGCGATGTCATTTTTTATAAGATAATAAACAGCAAAAGGAAACCTTTTCGAGAGCAATCGATAATATTTCTTGAAACATTTAGGATGGATTCCCGAATAAACCATTAAGGCGTCGATATCTGAAGAAAGTGTATCTAAAAAATATTCTCCCAATCCTTCTGCTTGCTTTTCGTAAAACAAATAACCCTCAATCAAATCTTGACCAGGAGGCTGTCCGAACTTTTAAAAATTTAATTCATTTAAAGAATAACATACTTTTCGACTCGTACAAAATAAATAAGAGAATACATAAACTTCTCTTCATTAGAATCATTATCGATAAATATTTTTTCGATGTCCAACATCTAATAAAACAATATTTTTTTCATCATCATCAATGTCGTAAAGCAATCGATGATCTCCAATACGAATACGCCAAACACCTTTTAATTTTCCTTGCAAAACTTTTACTCCTTTCGGACGAGGATTACCTGAAAGGGCTTTGATTATATTTGTAACACGTGATTGAATAGATGGGGATAACTTTTCAAATGATTTTTGTGCCTTTTTATCTGCCCAAAAAATATCATAAATCAAATTTTATCCCCTTTCCTTTTTTATACTTTGTTCGCGCCTCTTCTACTCTTAACGCCAGCAACTCATCCTTTTCATCCAGGGCATCCTCCACAAGACTCATTAACTCATTAAACCGCTCAATACTAATCATAACAGCCTCAGCCCTTCCATATTGCGTAATAAAACAAGATATCCCTTCCTTTGAAATGTCTTTCATCACTTGTGCCATATGATCACGAACTTCTGTACTCGGAAGAATTTTTATACCCATATTTTTCACCTCCTATTATGTGTATAATATAACACATTATTACGTACGAAACAATCACAAAAAAAACCTCCTGTCAAAATTACAGGAGGCTTTTTATTTATTCCAAAATTCATTATTTATGATTCAATAATAGCAAACTGCTCTCGCTCACCTAATAACCATGCCGTATCAGGCCAGGCTTCGAAAAATTTTTTGCCGGCATCATTAGCCGAATTTACAGGAACCTCCTCACTTCCGGACAGCCCCAACAACATCGGCATCTGGCTAAACGGAATCATTTCAATATGAATAATCACTGGCACAAACCCTTCAATATGCATCTGATCAATTGGCTGATCCCAAACCGGCAAAGGAACCCCGTTACCATCCCGCTTGATCTGTAAATCCAGCAACTTGGGATCAAGATTAATCCCCCCCAAAGGAGTTGACTTTGCCGGAGAAGAGGAAGCTACTTCAATTCCCTGTCTTACCAATCTTTCCAATACCGCCTTCACCATATCCTCAGAAACATCAAATTTTTTGGCAGTAACTTGAGCCGTCTCTCGATTTTCTTGAAAATATTGCACAGTAAACGGGGAAATATCAATTTTATCTTCCCTCACCATCTGAGAAAAAAAAACTTGATCTTTTTTACGAATAGGAAGAGGATTTTTCAAAGCCTCTTGAATAATTTGATTGCTTCTTTCAAATAATAAATTTCTAAATCTCTCTAATCGCCGATACTCATCCCCTAAAACCCTTTGATCAACAGCTACAAACTCTCCACCCTTACGAACTAACCTAGCCTCTTCAGATTTATTTTCTTTCATTTCTGCAATAATAAATTTATCCAATATAATAATACCTTCCCCCACTAAAGCCTGTATGTCCTTTTGCATTCCTCCTTGACCATCTTCTCCTTGACGCATTACTCTTCGAATAACTTCGTCTGGTTCTTTTAAATACTTCTTTAATTTTCGTATTAGTGCCTCTGCCTTTTGCGCTTGCTCTTGGTCTACTTCATCTGTTTGATAACCCCAAATACCAAAACCATACGCTATCTGCAAATTCTCCCAAGGGACTTTCCAGTAATGTCCCTTTTTACGAACATCTGAAGAAGAAGCATCCATCGGTTGAGACGCTTTTGTCACACCAATAGTGGGGATATCCATATTAAATTCCTCAAAAATTTCCTTCGCATTATGCTCCATGTACTCTACTAAACGCTGCTCATACTTTGCTAATAGCTCTTCCTTAATTTCTGCCCCTGGTCTCTCTGCAAAAAAAATATTAAGCCTATGATTTTTTAAAATCCGCACAGTTTCCTCAATTTTATCTGCAGCGGAATCCATTGCTTCTCGAACATTCTTAATGATTCCATTGGCTATCTTTGTAGGAACATCCGGTGCAAAAAAAGCCCTATAAACAAAAGCCTTTAATTCCGGAGTATTCCATTCTCCAATACTCTCCAAATCAGCCTCATCCATATCCTCTGGATTTCCATGTTCCCCAAAACCACCTTCATTAAATTTTTTTTCGTTTGGAAAAAACTTCATTCCCTCCCTCGTCTCTACTTCAACTAAATATTCCTTTTCTTTTAAATGTTCAATTAGTCTATCGTAAACATCTTCATCTAGTCTAGACTCATCTTCATTAAGAAAATCTCTCCTTTTCAACTGTGCCATTAGTGTCCTTCTAGCACCGTTGTTTAAACGATCTATGTTTGCTTTAAGAAAATCTGCCTGTTTTAGCGCAGCCTTTCTTAATGAATACAAAAATAAATGATCTGTCCCTCCCCCATAAAAAACATTCATAGGTTGGTTCTTATTTAATCTTAGCCACTGAAAAATTACTGTCTCCCCATCAGCTCCAAATAACTTAGGCATCTCTTTAGGAAGTGTTGTATATTGAACAAGCCCTTTAAGATAATTCTTAAAAATAAACGCTGATAACGGGTCTCGAATAACAAGCGAACTTAAGTCCGGCTTTCGTTCAGGATCACTGTTATCAACCATAATCACGATCCTATCAATTTTATGTTCAACCACAGCCTTCAACAACATCCAAATATGCCCTACCTGCCAGGGATCCCCTTTTAAAGGCCAAAATAAAATATTAGGGTCTCTTTCATTTTCACCTTTTCCTACTCTAAACGGCATACGCTCTTTTCCATCATAAATAGACATGCTTAAATCAACATCATCAGGAAAAATTTCTTTATTAGCAATCATCTCATCAATTCTTTTTACAAGCGGAAAAATTTCTGAATAAGTATCATCATTTACTTCCTTAAAGACCTCTTGTTCTGTCACGAATTTCCCATCTTTCAACTTACCTTTTTTTTCTAGTTTTAATAATTCTTCCCGTTCTTCAATTTCAGATTCATTCAGATTATTGTGCCCCTGCAATTGTTCCAATTTCTTTCTCTGCTCTGCTTTTTTTTGATTTTCCTTTTCCACATCTCTATTAACTTGTTCAACAAAAAACGGCACAATAGAAACTATATTTTCATAAGAGTCCCCAAACCTTCTAGCTATTGTCGAAACCCCCTCCACTCCATCACTTCCAATTTTTTGAAACCCTTCCAAAATATTTCGATCTAACCTCACCACTGAACTCGCCATCACTGGCTGTTCTCTTGTCATAATGTTTTCGGATTTCCTTTTTTTCATGACATTAACTGAAGAAGCTACCGCCGCTACCATTGGTTTAAGTGTGACAGAACCCTCTGTTTTTTGAATAATAAAATCTAACTGCCCTTTTTCCTTTCCTACCTTATTCCCTGTTTTTTCAATGACCTGAGCCCCTATATTAAATATTCCATCTTGTTGTGGATCCATTGCTGCTTCTACATTTTTGGGAAGCACACTCAGGGTCATGAGTCCTGCTGCGACAATTCCTAAAATATTTTTTCCCAGCCAAAATCCTCCTGAAAAATACTTTCTTGGAATAATTTGGCTTGTTGCTTCATCATAATCTTCTCTAATATAATTATAAACACCCATACTAAACGCTTGAACATATTGATCATAAATTTTTTGATTAACTTGTTTATCTTCTGTATCAACACCGGCAGTTTTATTTTGATTCATGTACACTTGACCTAGCAAACTTTCTTTTAAATTTAATTTATACCAAGCCGCCAAAATCATGGAGTTATAAATTTGCCGCAAATTCGCGAATGTTTCTCCCTGATTAACTTCCTTTTCGATTTCAGGAATTAAAATTTCTCGGACAATTTCAGAAGAAACACCACTGATCACCTCAGCATCGCTTTGTTCCACTTGGTCTAACCCAAATCGCGCGTTATCTAAATTTTCCTGCAACGCTAAATAATCCTCTTCAAGCATCACTTTTAAATGACTCTCAACGATAAAAGCACTATTCTCATGTTCATAAACCTTCGCGCTCTCCGGGACAATCCATACCTTATTAAAGGTATTCACGGGAATTTCGGTTGTGCCATATTTTTCATAGGCTTTTTCATAAACGCGTTTCCAAAATTTCTTTCCTAACTCGTCTTCCGGATACATTAAAGAAGATGTTAATTGTTTAAGCATATAATCCATGGCTAATAAATCGCGCCCCATCTCCGTATCCCCAAACCCTTCCGGAATAATACGGTCTTGTTCATAGGGAGAAAGATTCACCCACTGGTCATCTTCAGGAACGGTCAAAGAAGCGAGAAAATATTTAATCAATTTCTTGGAAATTTTCTTTAATTCCTCTCCTGTCAAATTTTCATCACCATTATCCACAATGAAATCAAACATCAACGGATTATCCGGATGAATGGTAATTCCCTTAATCAATGTTGGGGCAAACACAGACGTCATGGGAACCATGGTTCCTGGAATAGGGAGATTCAACACGGTTTGAGGCACCATCTGCGCATAAGAAGCCTGTGGTGGAACCACCATGCTAAAAATAAAAGTCATCGCGATAAATGCCGATAACATTCGATAAGTTAAACTGTTTCGTTTGTGTTCAATATAAGTAATCATAACTTCCCCCTAATTTAAGTTAACTTCGGACCAATATCCTGCTTTTTTGTAAACCATACGGGCATATCTCTCAGACTAATGTCACCAACCCCACTTTCCTCTGGTTCTTTTTTATCAATAAACCCTAACAAAAATGACATATTGTTCACCGGAAACATTTTAATATTAATAATAATAGGCAAAAAACCTTCAATATTCATCTGATCAATCGGCTGCTCCCAAACAGGTAACGGGACCCCATTGCCGTCCCGCTTAATTTGTAAATTAAGAAGGTTAGGATCAAGATTGATACCTCCATATTTACTTTTAAAGCTTCTTTTCCTGTCTCTCTTTACTGGAGATGATACGGCTTGATTGGAATCTTCATATTGAATTTCCATCAAGGCATCGCTTCCTTGCTCCTGGATCTGACGTAAATAACTATCTATTTTTGAATTCGGATCAATCCTCTTCCATTGATCACTATAACCACCCGAAGCCATTTCATGCCGATACTCTCTTGCTAAGAACTCATAAGAGTCTTTTCCTTGCATTCTTAAACCTCCAGGATCAATAATATAGGCTCGATCTTCATCACTGTTACTGGCTTTACCTATTATAATATTTGCAGGATTCCTAAAAGCATCTTCTACATGAATACCATTTTGAATTAATACTGTAAGCACGGCTAAAATTTTTTGAATTTCTTGATCTCTCAATTCCCTTGAATACTCAGCAAGAGTAAGGCCCTTAATTTCCTCTGTAATTTCATAATAATATTGATTTTTAGTTTCTCCCCAATAGAATACTTCTGGACCTATCCCCAGTTGAAACAATACAAAAAAAGCATGAACATCTTCTATCCTGGTGCTTTTAGCGTTCCTGGCAACACGAATAACCATATCCTTAAGTTTCTCTTTCCATCCAAAGAATACAAAATTATATCTTCCATATTTAAAATTTTTTAATACTTTAGCTTCTCCTTGTGCGCTTTGACTAATCTTCAAACTTACTTTTCCATTTTTTTTATTAGAAAAATATTCAATAATTCTTTCTTGAAGCGGATTATGAGAAATATCAGGAACCGTTTCATAAGAAACCATCGTTCCGGGAGAAAAATTTAAAACCAAAGATTTATAAAGAAGATCCAATAAAACATTAGCCTGGCCAACTACAGCTTTTTGAACTATTTTTTTCTCACCATTTTCCCCCAACATCCAAAAATTTACTAATGTCTGGGGTTCTATTTGGCCTTCTCGTAATTTATTTAAAAAATCCGAAGCTCTTTCCTCAACAACCACTGAACGTAAGTAGGAGGAAAACTTTTCATCCACATTTCCTCGAGTCAATAAAAAAGACTCTTCTCTTTTTCTATACTCAAACCACCTTACATCCATTTCCTCCAACAAAAATTTAAACCAATAGCGTCTAAGGTTTAACTTCTCTTTTTTGTCAAAACTCGAAATGCTCTTTTCCAATAATTCTTTTATAAAACTATCCCTTACTTGATTCTTGATATTCCGCAATTCTTCTAAAAAATTAAATTTTAAAAAAACTCCTGAAATAAAATTTATTTTTTCACCAATATTTTCATCGGCCTCTGACAAATTTTCTAACAAAGACTCCCCTGCCCAAAGAATATCTCCCTTAAAACTTTCTGTTTCTACTGCTAAATTTGACTCTACTCTACTTAATAAAAATAAAAACATGAGTTGCTTTTGTCTTCTAAAAACAATCTCATCTTTTTTTTCCTCAAATAATCTTTTAAACTCATCTTTCAAAAATATCTTAGATTCTTCATCTTTAGTCTCTCTGAAAAGTTTCATCAAAATAAAAGCCTGATCTAAGCCCCGAATTTCATTCAGGTCTTTTGTTAAAGAAACCCCTTCGTTCCCAAGAATATTATCTATGATTATTTTTCTTCTTTCCCGACTATCATCGATCGAAGAAGAGGCCTTCCGCACCTTATCCCTGTCTGTATCCTCAAGAAACAAAGACTGCACGACTTTCAAGTGGCTTTCTTTTTTACCATTTAATGCTGCCAAAATCCTCCTCTGATTATCGGGCGTAAAGGTTCGGACTTTAGTCCTCATCGCTTCCAGTATTTCCTTATTGTTTTCAAGCCCAGGAGTTCCTGCCAATTCAATAAAATGCTTAACCGTTAATTTTTCAACTTTTGATATCCCCAAAGCATCGTCAGCAACAATCTCTGATAAAAATCCTTTCACGGGGTTTTCCTGACTGTAGCCTCCGGAAAAATATTTACGTGGAATAATTTGTTGCGTGGCAGGATCAAAATCTTCGCGTGTATAGTTATAAACACCTTTCTTAAAGGCTTCAACATATTGATCATAAATCTTTTTATTAATTTGCTTATCTTCTAAATCTATCCCTTTTGTCTTATTTTGGTCCACATAGACTTGCCCTAACAAACTTTCTTTTAAATTCTGCTTATACCATGTAGCCAAAATCATGGAGTTATATACCTGACGAAGCTTGGCAAAACTTTTGCCTTCGTTCACTTCCCTCTCAATTTCAGGAATCAATATTTCACGGACAACTGCGGAAGATACACCGCTGAGGGTCTCCACATCTTTCTGTTCCAACTGATCTGTTCCAAATTTCTTACTATTTAAATTTCGTTCTAACGCCAAATAATCCTCTTCCAACATCACCTTTAAACGGCTTTCAAGAATCACCGCGCCACCGTCATGTTCAAAGACAACCGCATCTTCTGGAACAATCCAGACTTTATTAAACGTATTAATAGGAATTTCTGTTGTTCCAAATCTTTCTTGCGTTTTTTCATAAACCCTATCCCAAAAATTTTCTCCAATTTTATTTTCCGGATACATTAAAGAGGCCGTTAATTGTTTTAACATGTAATCCTGGGCTAAAAGATCTCGCCCCATTTCGGTAGAACCGAATTTTTGGGGAATAATCCGGTCTTGTTCATAAGGAGAAAGATTGACCCACATCTCTTTTTCAGGAACCGTTAACGATGCCAGAAAATATTTAATCAGTTTCTCTGATTCTACTTCCAGAGCATCTCCTTCTAAATCAGAATCTCCCGTATCAATAATAAAATCAAACAATAATGGGTTCTCAGCATGCAGGCTGAGGCCCTTGATCAAAGTTGGCGTAAACCCTGAACTGACAGGAATCATTGTCCCGGGAATGGGTAAATTTAAAATCGTTGAGGAACTAATCTGTTGCGCGTAACTATTGCCAGAAGGAAGAATAGTGCTGAAAAAAAATGTTAAGATAATAAAAAAAGAGACAGCTGTTTCCCCTATCTTTATGTATTTTTGAGTAAAGAGTTTCATTTATTCTAATATCTATTAATATTAATTATTGATATATTATGTTTCTCTTGGATACCTTGTAACCGTTCACGGGATATGCCGTGAACGGTTACGACACCTTAAACATACCATATATTATTTTAAAAACAAGCAGGGTATAAAAAATATAAAGTCATAACCTTTTTAAAATGAACAAGTTATAAAAAAAATAATATTTTTTTATAAAAATATAAAAAAATTTCTAAACTAACCCGATTTCACCTATTTAATGTCTTCCTTTTCTAGGATAAACTACCTCGGAGCAAGCCCTCGAGGCATTGACATAAACATTTACAATCGAGG
>CAZIRV010000011.1:0-27917 GCA_964541845.1 uncultured Planctomycetales bacterium | reverse complement strand
CAGGTTTTCAGGGTTGGGCTCAAGGCAGGTCCATTCATTAGGTTTCCACCATTCATCCGAGTATTCCATTACGGATCCGCCTATCGTAACGTTTTTATTGGCCACTATTTCATCCCAAAGGGTTCCAACCCAAAGGGCTTGCGAGGCCTGGTCTTCAACGCCCATGGGGTCTGTCACAGCATTTTCATTGGATAACGTGTTTCCGCTATTCCACGCGTCAACACCATATTCAGAAATCCAGAGAGGTTTATCCGAGCGAAGTTTATATTCTGAAAAAAAATTTCCGAAACTTTGTCCTCGATAAACATTGGAACCCCAGAGGTCAAGATGGTTCATTTGAATATCACTGGACCCAAAGGCTTCCTCTCCAATATAACTCAAATCCCCATTGATTAAGGACACGGGGTGATAATCTTTCCCTAACGGGTACGTGGGATCCTCAATGGTATGGGCTAATTCAGCCATTTCATTGACTAATGAAAAAAAGGCCTGAATTTGTATCGGGTCATCTCCAAAAAACAGATTATTTTCATTCCCAATCCCCCAAAATAAAATGGCAGGATGATCTTTGAATTGATTTACATAATTTTCAAACGCGTCCTTAATGTTTTGACGTACCGTTTGATTAGTATAATCAGTGCTTAAGTTAAACTGCGCGCCGTTAGCAGTGCAAGACCATGACCCCATAGGGTCCATCCAAAATCCGGCAATTACTTTAAGATTATATTGCTCGGCAAGATTCAGTGTGTTGAGTGTTAATTTGACAGGGAATCGGCACACACCGGCAGAGCATTCTTCGGTACTGTTTCCTTTCCAGATGCGAATAGTGTTCGCATTCATCGCGTTTAAAAAGGTGAAATCCCGATTTAATATGGCAGGATCATCGTAAATGTTATGTTTACGTAAATCTGTGGGGCTCTGCGGAGTGGGCCATCCCCAATCACTGGGATGACGTCCGATGGGATAGGGGCTATATCCTACTCCCTGGATTATAAAAGGTTCATAAACGCCGTCTTGATCAAAATCAGTGAGAAGTTCTCGTGTGTTAGAATTTGTCGCGCAGGAATCAACATCAGGCGTGCTGTTGGGCTGACAAACTTTAACGTAACGATAGGCATGAGCTTGTGAGGTCGTGATAAAAATAATTCCTGTTGATAAACAGATAAGAAATAAATCTGATAAAAAGGAGTGTAATTTTTTCATAACAATGCTCAATTAATAGATTCAGGGAAAAGGATAAAATACAAACGTATGTCTATATTGAAAAGTATATCAAGAATAGGGGGGAAATAAAGATAAAAAATAGGATGTGGTTTATTTTTTATATTGTTCGGCGATTATTTGGCTATGTTTGAATAATTTATGGATAGCCTCTTCAATAACTTTGCGATACTTAGGTTTCATTTTTAATGTTTTAAAAATTTTAAGTGTTTTTTCGATACGGGTCTGAACTTCCTGAATACAGTATTGCAGGCTTCCGGCATTGATGAATATTTTTCGAACAGCAACAAGATCCGCATAGTTTTTTTTTGGTTTGTTGAAATAAGTAATAAATTTTTTACGTTCTTTTATCGGAAGCTTGTTGTAGGCATGGCAGACAAGAAGGGTTTTTTTGGATTCAGCCAAATCGCTTAAAATGGATTTTCCAATATTTTTTTCGGAATCAAAAATGCCGATAATATCATCCTGAATTTGAAAAGCCTGTCCAACAAGGATGCCAAGTTCCGAAAGTTTTTTAATGTCTTTTTCGGGGGCTCCGGCAAGAATGGCTCCGACAACAAGGGGACAGTCAAAGGTATAGCGAGCAGTCTTAAGAGTATAGTTTAAGAAGACGTCAGATTCTTTAACTTTATTTAATTTTTCAACGCCATGAATAGTGTCGATAAATTCTCCCATGGCTGTGAACGCCGCTGTCTGGATGAAATATTTTAAAGCGCGTTCTTTACGTTCAGGGGCTTCTTTGATAGAGAGAAAGGCATCAATGGCAAAGGCATAAACAATATCCCCGGCGACGATACTTAGATCATAACCAAGTTTTTCAGGATTATCGGTTTTAACAATTTTTCCAAGGAGTTTGTGTAGAGTTGGTTTCCCTCGTCTAAGATCTGAGCGGTCAATGATGTCATCATGAATGAGCATAAAGTTATGCAGAAGCTCAATACACGTGGAGGCATTATATAGCGAAGGGGTGGTTTTTTTAGTTGTATAGCCTAAGTAGCTTAATATCAGAAGGAGAGGACGAAGACGTTTACCCTTACGGAGTGAAAATTCGCGGATACTTTTATAGAGTGTCGGATGAACAAGATGGAGCTTATATTCAACCTTAATGGTCTCCATGAATTTTTCGAGGCTTAAATCAATTTTTTTTCTAATAGCGTCAATCATGGCGGTTATGGTAACATACCAGGGATATGGGTTCAATTTATTTTACAAAATAAAAGGAAGGACAGGTCATGAATAAAATCATATTGCTGGTATTTGTTTTAGTCGGGAGCTGGACTTCACGCGTTTCAGCTACAACAATTTATTTGAAGGATGGGCGAGTTGTTGAGGGAGAGGTTGTACAAAAGACCCCCTATTATACGGTTATTAATATAGACGGAATTCCGAGTGAATATAATAATGATCAAATTAAGAACATTGTGGAGGCAGGAGAAGATCAGGAGACAGAGCCTGTTGTGGTTGATTACTCGCGTTTTGAATATATTTCCAGAGAAAAGGTTGATTTGATTGTTCAATTGGTGCGGGTTAGTGGCATACAGAATAATTTGAAAAATACAGTTGAAAAAGTTATCAAGAATGCTCCGGAGGGGCGAAAGCAAGAGATGGAGAATCTGTTTGATATTAATGGAATTATTGAGAATTTAGTCCCTGTTTATGACAATTATTATACAGAGGAAGAGTTAAAAGAGCTTGTCCGGTTTTATGAAAGCCCTATTGGGCAAAAATTTATTGAGGTCTCTCCAGAGATTATGCTTGAATCCGCGCAGGCGAGTGTGGAATATTTTCAGGAAAAAATAACCCCTTTTGTTGGAGAAGAATAGTTTGAGCCTTCTTTTCAATAGTTTTATATGCCCGCAGGTCTTGACACAACTTATTTTGATTCAACAGGTTAGATCTTTAACAATTAAAAATAATTATCCCGACTTTTTTATTTTATTTGACCTCAAAAAATTTTTTTGGTATAGTAGGACGTTTGTCGGCGGGCTTAATTACTGGTTTAGGAAAGTACAGAAATTTTCTAACTATTGATATTTGAACGAGATAAGAGCCTGTTGCATTAATAATCATACAAGACATTATTAGGGAGATTTTTAACATGATAGAAAGATACACTTTATCAAAAATGGGGAACATCTGGTCGGAAAATCATAAAATGGAAATTATGATGAAAATCGAAGTTCTTGCCTGTGAAGCCATGTGTAAACTTGATCTTATTCCAAAGAAATCCTTGGAAAAAATCAAGAAAAATGCCAAATTTGATATTGAGGAAGTTAAAAAACTTGAAGAAAAAACCAAGCATGATATAGGGGCTTTTATTAATAATGTTGGAAAATATTTAGGTGCTGAGGCGAGATATCTTCACGTAGGGCTCACCTCTTCAGATCTTTTGGATACTTCATTGTCTGTTCAATGTGTGGAAGCCGGAGATATTCTTATCGCGGACATTAAAAAGTTTTTAGCGGTATTAAAGCAGAAGGCAAAGAAATATAAAGATACGCCGTGCATTGCCAGAACTCATGGCGTTCATGCGGAGCCAATGACTTTTGGGTTAAAAGTAGCTGTTTGGTATGATGAAATGAAACGAAATCTGGAACGTATGGAACAGGCAAAGGAAATGATGCGTTTTGGAAAGATTTCCGGTTCTGTTGGGACATACGCGAATGTTGACCCATTTGTCGAAGAGTATATTTGTGAAAAACTTAATTTGAAACCGATTAATATTGCGACCCAAGTTATTCAGAGGGATCATCATTGTCAATATGTGACCACGATCGCTTTAATAGGTTCTTCTCTTAGTAAGATAGCCACTGAAATTCGTTTATTACAAAAAACAGAGCTTCTTGAGGTAGAAGAACCGTTTTTTAAAGGGCAGATCGGATCATCAGCCATGCCGCATAAGCGAAATCCTATTGCGTGTGAACGTGTTACAGGGTTATCACGTATTCTAAGAGCTAACGCGCAAGCCGCCTTTGAAGACGTTAATCTTTGGCATGAACGCGACATTAGTCATTCTTCAGTTGAACGGATTATTTTGCCGGATAGTACGACGGCGTTAAACTATATGTTCCACAAAATTATTTCTGTTATGGAGGGGCTTTTGGTCTATCCTAAAAATATGATTATGAATTTGACGAAAACAAAAGGCCTTATTTACTCTCAACGTGTTTTGTTAGAGTTAATGAAAAAAGGGGTCGCGCGTGAAGCGGCCTATGATATTATTCAGAAATGTGCGATGCAGGTATGGCAGGAGACATCAGACTTTAAGGACATTCTGAACCGGGAGCGTAAGGTGCGAAAATATTTAAAACCAGGGGAAATTGACGCGTGTTTTAACATTAAATATTATTCACGGCATACGGATAAAATTTTTAAGCGCGTGGGGTTAAAATAGCTCATGGAAAAAGGTAGACAAATTTATGAGGGCAAGGCCAAGATTCTTTATGAAACGAATGATCCTGATCTGTTAATTCAGTACTTTAAAGATGACGCGACCGCGTTTAACGCGGCCAAAAAAGGGACTGTTGACGAAAAAGGAATCATCAATAATCAAATTTCAGAGAAGCTTTTTGAATTTTTGGAATCAGAAGGTATCCCGACGCATTTTGAAAAACGTCTTAGTGATCGTGAGATGTTGATTAAGAAAGTAGAAATTATTCAGGCAGAAGTGGTTGTTCGTAATAAAGCCGCAGGATCCATATGTCGAAATTTTGGATTTGAAGAAGGAAAGAAATTAGATAATCCGATTTTAGAATTTTGTTATAAACGGGATGACCTGAATGATCCTTTGTTCACGGAGGATCATATGTTGGCGTTAAATATCGCGACCAAAGAAGAAATTGTCACGATTAGAAAGTATACACATAAAGTCAATGAAATGATGGGGCGTTTTTTTGCCGGTCTGAATTTAGAATTAGTTGATTTTAAATTAGAGTTTGGACGCTATAAAGGTAAAATTATTTTAGCAGATGAAATCTCTCCTGATACGTGTCGTCTTTGGGAAATAGGAACGGGGAAAAAACTTGATAAAGACCGTTTCCGGCACGATTTAGGAAATATTAAAGAAGCCTACCAGGAAGTTTTGAGTAGAGTGAGTCAGTAGTCTTTGTCTATTAAATAGGCATGCTTACCATTAACATTTATCATACTATATAATGCTCTGGCGTATTGAAATACAATATAGACGCGGTGTTTTCGATTCTATCGCGGAAGGAATCCAAAAGAATATTATTGATTTGGGTATTTCATCTGTTACAAAAGTTGAAACTATTCAGATTTATAATCTTGAAGGAAATCTGACTTCCTTTCAGGTACAAAAAGTTGGACGTGAATTACTTAGCGATCCGATCACTCAAAAATTTGTTTGTTTTTCAAGTCAGAAAATCCCTTCTCAGAAATCATCTTTAGAAAATATACATATTATCGAAATTGCACATAATCTTGGGGTAATGGATCCTGTTGAAGAGTCTACGATTAAAGGAATTCAAGATCTTGGAATTCAATCGATTACGTCAGTACGTACGGCGAAAAAATATCTTTTGCATGGGGGCGTTTCAAAGAAAGATTTGAAACGGATTATTGAAAGAGTGCTTTCGAATAAATTAATTCAACATGTCGTTGAGGAAAAAGAACAGCATGAGACGGAGAGCTTAGGTCATCAAAATCAGTTTAGGCTTATCACTATTGATTTGATTAATGTGAACGATCGAAAGTTAGTGAAATTAAGTCAGGACGGACAGTTATTTTTAAATCTTGATGAGATGAAGACGATTCAGAAATACTTTAAGAAGATTAAACGTAATGCAACGGATTGCGAGCTTGAGACGATAGCACAGACTTGGAGTGAGCATTGTTATCATAAAACGTTTCGTGGAAATATTCAGTATACGACCACTGAGAATGGAAAAATAAAAACAAAGATGATTCGTAATTTATTGAAGTCCACCATTGTTAAGGCGACAGAAGAGATTAACAAATCATGGTGTGTGAGTGTGTTTCATGATAACGCGGGAGTGATTAAGTTTGATAAGGACTCCAATATTTGTTTTAAGGCAGAAACCCATAATCACCCGTCGGCATTAGAGCCGTTTGGTGGAGCAAATACGGGGATTGGCGGGGTTATTCGGGATATTTTAGGGACAGGGCTTGGAGCGAAACCCATTTGTAACACGGATGTATTTTGTTTTGCTTCGCCTGATATGCCATTTAATAAATTACCGCCGGGAACGTTGCATCCAAAAAGGGTTATGAAGGGCGTTGTCAGCGGCGTGCGGGATTATGGGAATAAGATGGGAATCCCGACGGTTAACGGTTCGATTTTATTTGATGATCGGTTTGTCGGTAATCCCTTAGTTTATTGCGGTTCTATTGGTATTATGCCGAAAGATAAGGTGTTTAAGAAAGTGTATAAAGGAGATTTGGTTGTTGTTGTCGGTGGAAAGACCGGGAGGGATGGTATTCATGGGGCGACATTTTCTTCAGGTGAATTAACAGATGAGTCTGAGGTTGTTTCTTCCGGGGCTGTTCAGATCGGAGATCCTATTCAGGAGAAAAAAGTATTAGATGCTCTTTTAAAGGCCAGGGACAAAAATTTATATACGGCGGTTACTGATTGCGGGGCCGGAGGATTATCGAGTGCTGTGGGAGAAATGGGAGAGCAACTCGGCGTTCGTGTTGATCTGGAAAAAGTCCCATTAAAATACAAAGGGTTGACGTATGAAGAGATCTGGATTTCGGAATCCCAAGAACGTATGGTATTTTCAGTCTCTCCAAAGAATGAGAAAAAATTTATTGAGGTCTTTGCCAGTGAAAATGTTGAAGCGGCTGTGCTTGGTACATTTACCGGAACGAAACGATTAGAACTTTTTTATGAAGGTAATCAAGTATGTGATTTGGATATGGAGTTTTTATATGAAGGAAATCCCAAAATTACAAAGAAGGCTCAATGGAATCCGCTTAAAACACGTTCTCCAAAGATTGCTTATTCAGAAGATTTGACAGATAAATTGTTTGATGTGATGGCGCATTACAATGTTTGTTCCAAGGAATGGGTTGTTCGGCAATATGATCATGAGGTGCAGGGCGGGAGTGTTATTAAGCCTTTGGTTGGGATTAATAACGATGGGCCTTCGGACGCCAGTGTGATCGCCCCAAAGTCAGGAAGTAAAAGAGGTGTCGCGATTTCGAATGGGATTAATGTTCGTTATGGAATGCTTGATCCTTTTTGGATGGCCGCTTCCTGTATTGATGAGGCGCTTCGCCAGATTGTCGCGGTTGGGGGTGATATAGAGAAAATTGCGATTTTAGATAATTTTTGTTGGGGGAATCCGGATAAACCGGATCGATTAGGGGGATTGGTGCGTGCGGCCGAAGGATGCTACAAAACAGCGGTAGGTTATCAGGTTCCATTTATTTCCGGGAAAGATAGTCTGTACAATGAATATACGGAAAACAAAAAATCGATTGCAATTCCAGGGACATTATTAATTTCCGCGGTAGGAATTGTGGCTGATGTGACGAAAACAGTGACGATGGATTTTAAAAAAGAAGGGAATTTGATTTATTGTATTGGGGAAACATTTGATGAATTGGGAGGGTCAATTTATTTAGATACATTAGGTGAACTTGGCGATTCTGTTCCAAAAGTCAATATGAATCAAGGCGTTAAAACTTTTACAGCTTTAACCAAGGCTGTGAAAAAAGGGATGATTCGATCCATGCATGATTGTTCTGAAGGGGGAATTGGCGCGGCATTGGCAGAGATGGCTTTTAGTGGTGGGCTGGGCGTGACGGTCCGTTTAGACCAGGTTCCCTATAAAGGAAATAGTCTTCGGAGTGATAGTATTCTTTTTTCGGAATCCAATACAAGGTTTCTTGTTGAGGTGGATCCAAAGAAACAAAAAAGATTTGAGCAAGCGCTTAAAGAGGTTCCTTTTGGTTTTATTGGTCATGTCGAATCTACACCGGAATTTGTGGTCTATGGAATAGATCAGAAGGTTTGTATTAAAACATATATTGAGGATTTAAAAGAGTGTTGGCAAAAACCGTTGAGATGGTGATGGGTATAAAAGGCAGACTAAATTTTTAATTTTTTGAAAAAAATCTTAACGCATTGTCTAAAAACTCTCCTTCATGGCTGAGTCCTTATTTTTTTAAAAAAATTAAAAATTTAGTCTGCCTTTTAAAAAGAGGGTTAATTTATGGTAAAGAAAAAAATAATTTCTGAAGATTTTAAATTAGAAGATCCTTGGCGTATCTTTAGAATTATGGGAGAGTTCGTCGAGGGTTTTCATCGAATGTCGCAAGTAGGCTCTGCCGTCAGTATTTTTGGGTCGGCAAGAACCAAGAAAACGAATAAATGGTACAAACAGGCTGAAAAAACCTCTGATCTTTTGGTGAAGGCGGGATACGCGGTGATTACAGGTGGTGGTCCGGGGATTATGGAGGCGGGTAATAAAGGGGCAAAAAAGGCAAAAGGAGAATCTATTGGGCTGAATATTGATCTTCCTTTTGAACAAAAACCCAATCCCTATATTACGAAGTTAATTAATTTCCACTATTTTTTCTGTCGAAAAGTGATTTTTGTAAAATACGCGAAAGCCTTTGTTATTTTCCCGGGAGGTTTTGGGACATTGGATGAATTTTTTGAAAGTATTACATTGATTCAAACATGCCGTCTTGAACGGTTTCCGGTGGTTTTATATGGTTCTGCGTATTGGGGTGGATTATTGGGTTGGATTAAGGATACAATGTTGAAAGAAAAGAACATTGATCCGGAAGATATGGATATTTTCAGGGTCGTTGACACCCCGGAAGATGTTATTAAAGCGATTAAAGGGTTTTATACGAAATAGAGATTAGTTATTGTACACTGTCAGGTAAGTTTTTAATTTTTCGAAAAAGATAAGGACTCAGCCATAGAAAAAAGTTTTTAGACAATGCGTTGAGATTTTTTCCAAAAAATTAAAAATTTACCTGATGAGGAATAATGTCTGAGGAAAACAGGGGCAGGTTTTAATTTATGAATTTTAATTTGATAAAAAATATAAGAAATAAATTATTCTGGTTATCTTTTGTTTACATTTTTTATTTTGTAGATGTAGGGGGTGCAAGTGTAAAGATAAATAATAATATAAAAAAATATGAGATTCAAGGGAATGATTATTTTGCTATTGTTTTAGAAATCCAGAGTAAATCACCTCTGCATAATGGGTCTAAAAGAAATTTTGGTAGTACAACAGACTGGACAATATCTTGGAAAGGAATGTGTGAAAAGAAGATGAAACAGTATCAAATTAATAAGGTGAATCTTGTAGTTGATATTAATACAATTTTACCTAAATGGAAAAATAAAACGAAAGGTGGTTTTAAAAATCGTCATGAATGGAATCGGTTTTCTCAGGCCCTTAATGTTCATGAGGATGGGCATAAAAAAATTATATTAAAAGAGGCTCGAAGATTAGAGAGAAGTATATTTAAAGTGGAGAGTAACAAGTCATGCAAAGATTTGTATCAAAATGTAAATATTTTAGTTAATAAAAGAATTGATGAGATTAAAAATAAGAATAGGGATTATGATTTTAAGACGGACTATGGTAGAAAGCAAAAAGCAAGGGTACATCATCCGGGGGTTTCTTTCACTAAGGTAGGGAATAAAACTAGACTATCAACGACTTCTTTTACTGATTGGTACAATCCTACTCATTAATAATAAAAAAAGGTTAAAGTCCTTTATAAGTATAAAATAATCAGAAAATAAAGGAGTTTGGAAAAATGCGGCTAGGTTTTGATTTGTGAATTATTAATAGAATAATATTTTAGGTTAAAGCATAACACCTATGGTTAGGATGTTTGAGTCAGTAATACTTAGAAGCATAGTATAATCATATAGTCAATAAGCTAAAGCTTATTGACTATATGTGATTAAAGAATTAAAGGTTTTTTAAAAAGAAAATAAGAATTCCCCTAGCTCCTCTTTGATAAAGAGGGGGGATGTTAAATATGAAATTAAAACAACCAAAAGTAATCGTATTACGCACTGCTGGAACAAACTGTGATGAAGAAACGGTGTTCGCGTTTAAGTATTTTGGGGCACAGGTGGATGCCGTGCATATTAATGAATTTCATTATGAGAACGTTCAGTTAGATGCCTACCATATTTTGGTTCTTCCAGGAGGCTTTACGTACGGTGATGATATTGAGTCGGGACGGATTTTAGCAAATGAATTGCGTTTGAAATTAGGTGAAAGTATTGAGAAGTTTATTAAAGATAAAAAACTTATTATTGGGATTTGTAATGGGTTTCAGGTGCTGGTTAAAGCAGGACTTTTACCGGAACTAAGGCAAAGAGAACTAGATGGCGTGCCCCAGACAGCTACGTTGACTTCTAATGATTCCGGGAAATTTGAAGATCGGTGGGTGCATCTACGCGTTGAAGATAAGAGTGTGTGGACGGAAGGTTTGGAAGAGATTGTTTACTATCCGGTTGCTCATGCTGAAGGGAAATTTATCGCGGAGAGTAAAAAACAACTAGGATTTTTAGAAAAAAATAACCAGATAGCTTTTCGATATTGTGCTTCCGATGGTTCTAAACCGGACTATCCGGATAATCCTAACGGTTCTATTAATGATATTGCCGGTATTACTGATAAAACAGGACGTATATTAGGTCTTATGCCGCATCCCGAGCGTCATTTTCTTTTTACAAATCATCCTTCCTGGACACGGTTTGAAGAAAAAAAGGAATTAGGCGAAGGGGCCCGTATTTTTGAAAATGGAGTAAGGTATGTTCAGAAAAATTTACTTTAGGGAGGGTATTTTATGAAAGTAAAAGTTATTATTCATGATGCGGAAGAAGGGGGTTATTGGGCTGAAGTTCCGGCTATTGAGGGATGTATGACGCAGGGAGACACTTGGGAAGAGTTGATGAAGAATATTTATGAAGCCGTAGAGGGTTGTATGAGCGTGGATATTGAAAAAAAAGAAATATCGGAAAAGGATAAAGTTTTTGAGGTCATTGTATGAAAGCAATTTTTGGAAAAGCAAGGATGGGATTTAAAAGCGATTAAAGGAAGTCATCATATTTATATGAAGGACGGACGGAAAGCCAGAATAAGTGTTCCGGTGCATGGGAATAAGAGTCTTAAAATTGGTTTATTAAAGGCATTATTAAAAGTAGCAGAGATTTTTTTAAGATGAGAAAAGTTACCTACAAAACCAGTGGGGTGGATATTGATAAGGCGGATGCGTTTGTGAAGGCGATTAGGGGGAGTGTGTCTAAGACATTAAGCTCATCCGTGATTAAGCGTAAAGGAGCTTTCGGGGGATTATTTGGATTAGATATAAAGAAATATAAAAATCCGGTTCTTGTTTCTTCGACGGATGGAGTGGGGACAAAGCTTTTACTGGCTAAAGTCGTTGGAAGGCATGATACGGTTGGGATTGATTTGGTTGCGATGAATGTAAACGATATTTTATGTGTTGGGGCCAAGCCACTTTTTTTCCTGGATTACATTGCTTGTGGTAAGCTAGACTCTGAGAGGTTAAAGGATGTTGTCAAAGGGGTTGCCGATGGATGCCGAGAATCCGGGTGTAGCCTGATCGGTGGAGAAACAGCGGAGATGCCGGGGATGTATAAAAAGGATGAATATGATTTGGCGGGGTTTGCTGTTGGCGTCGTTGAGAAAAGTAAAATTATTGACGGATCTAAAATTAGAGCGGGAAATGTTGTGATTGGCCTGCCGTCAAGTGGGCTTCATTCCAACGGATTTTCTTTAGCACGCAAAGTGTTTTCTTTACGTGAGCAAAAGAAGTTTGCTTCAGACCTGTTAAAGCCAACACGTATTTACGCAAAAGAAGTTTTATCCATTATTGAGAAATTTTCTGTAAAAGGCATTGCGCATATTACAGGAGGCGCGTTTTATGATAAACTGACCAAAATTCTTCCGGAAGGAAGGTGTTTTGATATTGATAAAACACGTTGGCCGGTTCCTTCAATATTTCGACGGATTCAGAAAAAAGGAAATATTGGCGAATCAGAAATGTATCGTACATTTAACATGGGGATTGGGTTGGCTTTAGTATTCGCCAAAAAGGATATTTTAGAGGTAGAATTGTTTTTTAAAAAAAGAAAAATAGAATTTTATGAAATAGGAATAGTCGTTAACAACACTCAAAAGAGGATATTAATATGAAGGTACTTGTTATTGGTTCAGGCGGGCGAGAACATGTTTTAGTTTGGAAGATTAAACAAAGTCCTTTAGTTGATAAAATTTATTGTGCACCGGGAAATGGCGGCATTGGCGCAATCGCAGAATGTGTAGACATTAATGGGGGGGCTATTCCAACACTGATTGAATTTGTGAAGGAAAAAAAGATTGATTTAACAGTGGTTGGTCCGGAAGCTCCTTTGGTTGCCGGGATTGTGGACGCGTTTGAAAAAGAAGGATTGAAGGTCTTTGGCCCAAATCGACAAGCCGCGCAATTAGAAGGCAGTAAGGTTTTTTCTAAAGAATTTATGGTAAGGAATAAAATTCCAACGGCTGATTTTAAGGCGTTTGATAATATTGATGAAGCCAAAGAGTTTTTAGCTAAGGCTTCCTTCCCGATTGTTGTTAAAGCGGATGGGTTGGCGGCTGGAAAAGGAGTAGTCCTTTGTAAGGATTTGGCAGAGGCACAAAAAGCGGTGGATAAGATTATGCAGGAAAAGGTTTTTAAGGACGCTGGACATAAGGTGGTCATTGAGGAATGCCTTATTGGAGAAGAAATTTCAATTTTAGCCATTAGCGATGGAGAATGTTTTTGTCTTTTAGATTCTTCTCAAGATCATAAACGAATTTTTGATGAGGATCTTGGGCCAAATACCGGTGGCATGGGCGCGTATTCGCCAGCACCTATTGTGACGCGGGATTTATTTAAAGAAATTGAAGCAAGGATCATTGAGCCGACGATTCGGGGAATGAAAAGTGAAGGAATGCCATTTAAGGGTGTTTTATATGCCGGTTTGATGTTAACAGAAAATGGAATAAAGGTTTTAGAATTTAATGTCCGATTCGGTGATCCCGAAGCTCAGGTTGTTTTATCGCGGATGAAGAATGATATTGTGGAGATTATGTTGGCGAGTTGTGAAGGATGTTTAAATGAAATACAGACGCAATGGGATCCACGGAGTTGTGTTTGTGTTGTGATGAGCGCGGGAGGTTATCCTGGAAAGTATGAAACAGGAGGTGAAATTACAGGATTAAATGACGTCATTGAAACGCAAAGTCCTCGGCCAGATGAAAAAATAGATGGTATTATTTTTCATGCCGGAACAAAAAAGGATGGGGAAAAAATAGTAACATCCGGTGGACGGGTTTTAGGAGTGACAAATTTTGGGGATGATATTGAACAGGCTATTAAAAATACGTACGTGGCAGTAGAAAAAATAAGTTTTGAACATTGTTTTTTTAGACGGGATATTGGGGCAAGGGCCATAAAACATATGCAGGAAATTCCAGAGGCCATAGGTCAAAGGTAGAGACGCCCTACTAGGAAGGCTGTCCGAGAATAGTCTTTTCGTCCATGACTGCGTTGCTCAACTCAAGAAAATTCTATTCTCGGACAGCCTCCTAGGGCGTCTTACGGGGGAAGATAAATATGATTCAAATAGCCATTATGATGGGAAGTAAATCGGATAGGGACATCATGGAGGAGTCTGCCAGGGTTCTTAAAGATTTTGGAGTAGGCTATGAAATGAAAGTTTTATCCGCACATCGAACTCCCAAAGAAACAGTCGCCTATGCAGAAGGGTTAAGAGATCAAGGAGTCAAAGCCATTATTTGTGGAGCAGGCATGTCGGCGGCATTATCCGGTGTCGTGGCTGCCCATACGACATTACCGGTGATAGGGGTCCCTATTGACGCGTCTTCTTTTAATGGGTTGGATGCTTTGCTTTCAACGGTACAAATGCCTCCGGGAGTTCCGGTTGGCGCGGTAGCCGTTGGTAAACCGGGAGCAAAGAATGCCGCCTTATTGGTATTACGGATATTAAGCCTTTCTGATGATGGAATTAAAGAAAAATTAGAAAAATTTGTTAAAGAACAGAAGCAGAATATTCTTAATTCATGAAAACACAAGTTATTAAAGTCGACCCTCAGTTTCCTGATTCAAAGCAGATTGCTGAATGCGGCAAGGTTATTCGAAAGGGTGGGTTAGTGGTTTTTCCTACGGAAACAGTCTATGGAATTGCCGCGGATTTTTCAAATGAAGCTGCCATGCGACGTTTGAGAGAGGTCAAAAAGCGTGCGGATAATAAGCCTTTTTCAATTCTTATTTCGCAACGTGGATTAATTTCTAATTATACATCTATGACAGACCCGAGTTTATATAAATTAATTTGGGCGTACTGGCCCGGGCCTTTGACATTGGTAGTGCCTTCTAAAGAAGAAGGAAAAACGATTGGTGTGCGTATGCCGGATCATGTTATTGCTTTGAAATTAGTTCAAGAGTCTCAATGCACGATGGCGGCTCCGTCAGCCAACGCGGGAGGAAATCCCGAGCCGTCCACTTGTGAAGAAGCCCTAAGGGATCTGGATGGGTTGGTTGAAGTGGCTATTGACGGAGGAACAAGTAAAATTGGACGAGGTTCTTCCGTTGTAGATTTAACGCAGGAACATCCCATAGTATTGAGGGCGGGCGTTATTACACAGGATAATATTGAAGGGGTGGCGAATAAAAAAACGATTATGTTTGTGTGTACGGGCAATAGTTGCCGGTCAGTGATGGCAGAGTATCTTTTGAAAGACAGGGTTAAAAGCCGGACAGATATTGAGGTGATGTCCGCCGGAACAAGTGTATTTTTGCAATCCACAGCGAGCGCGGAAACAATTTTTGTTTTACAGGAAGAAGGAATTAACGCGAGTGGCCATATCTCCCAACCGGTTAATACTGTTTTACTGAAACAAGCAGATTTAATTTTTGTCATGACACGTCAGCATCGCATGCAGGTTCTTGAGCGTGTTCCTCAGGTTGAAAAAAGGGTGTATCTTTTAAGGGAATTCGCGAATATTTCATCAAAGGCTCAGGAAGACCTGGATATTCCTGATCCTATCGGTCAGTCCCACCACGCATATAAGGATTGTGCAAGGGTGATTAAAGAGGCTATACATAAAGTTGTAGAATTGGTTTAAATGATGCCCTCTTTTGAAAAAGGGTTTGTGTAGGACAAATTGTACAGATGCCAAAATTGGGCGTCTGTACTTAAAAAAGAAGTCAGGAGAGTAAAGTTGAAAGTTTATATTGGGTCGGATCATCGAGGGTGTGATTTTAAGAAAAAAATTGTAAAAATATTGGAAGTAGGAGAATATTCCGTTGTTGATGTGGGAGTCCATGACCCATCAGTAAGTTGTGATTATCCCAGGATTGCCTTCAAGGTAGCGACACGGGTTGCGAAATCGCGGGATGCCCGAGGTGTTTTGGTATGTATGTCGGGAATCGGTCAGGCAATGGCGGCTAATAAAGTTCGGGGGGCTTACGCGGCTTTATGTCATAATGTTGAGATGGCTTTCCTGTCACGTCAGCATAATAATGCCAACATTCTTGTTTTGGGTTCAAAGTTTGTCAAAGCAAGAGAGTTAAAAAAAATATTAGAGGTATGGTTTTCAACAAAATTTGAAGGGGGTCGGCATTTAAGAAGGGTGAATCAAATTAAGAAAATGGAAAAAGGAGTATGATGCAGTATTTACAAAAAATAGATCCGGACGTTTATCAGGCCATTAATGATGAACTCTTCAGGCAGAAAAATAATTTAGAGCTTATTGCGTCGGAAAATATTGTTTCTAAGGCTGTTTTAGAAGCTCAGGGAAGTGTGATGACCAATAAATACGCTGAAGGGTATCCGGCGGCACGATGGTATGGGGGGTGTGAATATGTTGATGTTGTTGAGAAGCTGGCTGTGCAGCGTGCTAAGGCGCTTTTTGGAGCTGAGCATATTAATGTGCAGGCCCATTCCGGTTCGCAGGCTAACATGGCCGTCTATTTAACAGCATTAGAGTATGGAGATACAGTGTTGGCGATGGATTTGGCGTGTGGTGGGCATTTAACACATGGTTTGAAAATTAATTTTTCCGGACGTTCTTACAATTTTATTCCTTACACAGTGAATAAAGAAACGGAAATGATTGATTATGATGAAATTGAGGCGTTGGCCAAAGAACATAAACCAAAGATGATTGTGGCGGGAGCTTCCGCGTATTCACGAATAATTGATTTTGAGCGTTTTCGTAAAATTTGTGACGAGGTGGGGGCCTATTTATTTGTGGATATGGCGCATATTGCAGGATTAATAGCAACAGGGTTGCATCCAAGCCCAGTGCCTTACGCGGAATTTGTTACAACAACAACCCATAAAACATTACGTGGCCCTCGAGGTGGTATGGTTTTGTGTCGGGAAGAATTTGCGAAAAAAATTAACGCACGTATTTTTCCCGGGATTCAGGGGGGGCCTTTAATGCATGTGATCGCGGCTAAGGCCGTGGCCTTTAAGGAAGCTTTAAGTGAAGAGTTTAAAGAATACCAACAACAGGTTGTGAAGAACGCGAAAATTTTTTCTAAAGCTATGGTAGATTTAGGCAGTCGGATTGTTACGGGAGGAACGGATAACCATTTATTTATGGTGGATTTACGTTCCAAAAATATTTCCGGTAAAGAGACTTCAGCGCTTTTGGATGAGGTCAATATTACGGTTAATAAAAATTTAATCCCGTTTGATCCGGAAACACCGGTCGTAACAAGTGGGGTGCGTATTGGAACTCCGGCAGTAACGACACGGGGTATGAAAGAAGAAGAAATGGGGAAAATTGCGCGATTGATTGACCAGGCGATTGTTAATAAGGATAATAAGAAAAAATTGGATGAGGTTAGGGAGGAAGTTAAAGGTTTGACTGAGGCATTTCCAATTTATGAGGATTTAGTTTGAGGTGCCCCATTTGTCATCATAGTGAAACAAAGGTTGTGGATTCCCGTTTGGGGAGTGATGGGGAGTCTATTCGACGCCGGCGGGAATGTCTGAAATGTGAGAAGCGCTTTACAACTTATGAATATGTTGAGCATGTGGCCTTGATGGTGGTTAAGCGTGACGGAAGGCGCCAGGCATTTGATCGGAAGAAAATCATTACCGGTTTAGTAAAAGCCTGTGAAAAACGGCCGGTCAGTATTGATAAGATTGAAGAAGTTACGCTGATCATTGAACGGGCAGTTCAAAAGAAGTATGATAGGGAAGTGGCTTCAAAGGCTATTGGAGAAATAATTATGGAAAAATTGTCAGGATTAGATGAAGTGGCTTATGTTCGTTTTGCTTCCGTGTATCGTCAGTTTCGTGATGTCAATCAGTTTATGGATGAACTAAAAACAATGTTAGGATCTAAGCAAAAAAAGGAAGGATGAAGTGATTCAGGTAGAATTGAGTAAGATTATTATTGATGAAAAACGGCATGATCAGATTATTGTCTTAAAAGAAAAAGAAGGTGATCGCCAGTTTCCTATTGTCATAGGATTTACAGAAGCCTCCAGTATCAAAATGGAAATTTCTGATATAAAACCTCCCCGTCCGATGACACATGATTTGTTAATGGGTGTTATTGAAGGTTTGGGGGCTAAGGTAGAACGTTTGGTGATTGATAAAATGGTAAAAAACACCTTTCATGCCAAGATAGAATTAAAACCGAAAATCGGTCGGAAAAAAGTTATTGATACCAGGCCATCCGATGGGATTGCCTTGGCGGTTCGCGCGGAAGCCCCTATTTTTGTGGATGAAAAAGTCCTTGAGAAAGCGGAAATATTTAAAAGCCCCTGATGTTTCTCCTTACAGATTTTCCTCAATTAAAAATTATCCAAAATATCGCACGAAGAAAAAAAACAGACGTTTATCTTGTCGGTGGATTTTTGCGAGATTATGTCATCGGCCGGAAGAAAAATGATCTTGATTTTGCTGTTGAAAAGGATGCTTTAAAAGTGGCCCGTCTATTTGCGGATAAAATTAAAGGAGCCTATGTGCTTCTTGATGAAGAACGGGGTTGCGCGCGGGTGGCAAAAAAAAGTAAGGGGAGTCTCTATACATTTGATTTTGCTGATTTTCGTGATAAAACTTTTTTGAAGGATCTTGCTCTTCGGGATTTTACAATTAACACGCTTTCTATTAATTTAGAAGATATTCAGTCCTTAACAAAAATTGAGGATGTGTTAGGGGATCATAAACGTGGATTAAAAGATATTAAAGCTAAACGTATTAAGAGAGTGTCTGTGAAAGCTTTTCGTGATGATCCTCTGCGTATGATGCGGGCTTTCAGTTTAAAGGCAACTCTTGGTTTTCGTATTGAACTTTCAACCTTAAATCAAATTCGTAAAGAAAGTGATTCGATTCGGAAGGTATCTCCTGAAAGAATTCGGGAGGAGTTATTTAAAATTTTAGCCTCAAAGAATGCCGCGGCCACTTTAAAGGCGATGGACCGCGTTGGTCTTCTCGAGAGAATAATCCCTCAAATTCGGGGGATGCAGGATTGCACGCAAGGAGGATATCATCATTTAGCCGTATGGCCGCACTCATTGGAGACCGTGGTTCAGTTAGAGAGGGTTTTTGAAAAAGAAATCAAAAAATTTTCAGAAGAGGATAAAGAAGATATTGTTCAATATCTTGATGAGCGTTTAAGTGGGGAGCATACGAGGGGGGCTTTAATAAAGTTGGCAACATTGTTGCATGATATTGGAAAACCGGATACACGTAAAAAAAAGCCTGAAGGAGGGTTTTCTTTCCATGGACATGAGAATGTCGGCAAAGATATTGTTCGGCACATCGCGCGGATGTTAAAATTTTCCACGCGGGAACGTCACGCGTTAGAAGATATGGTGCAGATGCATTTGCGTCCTGGATATTTATCTAATTTTCAAAAGCCGGGAGACAAAATGATCTACCGTTATTTTCGGGATGCTAAAGAAGAAGCTGTAAGCATAGTGTTCTTGTCTTTAGCCGATCAGAGAGCAACGCGGGGGCCTTTGACAACAGAGAAGGCTCAGAAGCATCATGAAAAAATTTGTTTAGGTTTAATTGAAAAGTATTTGGCCAAAAAAAGAGAAAAGCCTTTTGTCCGATTAATCAACGGGGATGATTTGATTAAGAAAATAAAGATTAAACCTTCCCCCTTATTTAAAAAAATTTTAATGGCTGTGGAAGAACAGCAAAGTTTAGGTAAGATTACAACAAAAAAAGAAGCATTGGCGCTTGCAAAGAAAATGGGAAATCCCCCGTCTGTGAAGGCGGGGATGAGAGCAATTCCAGCGCTTAATTCGCTGGACAAGCGGAGCTTGAATTTTAACAGAATAAAATAAGTACTATGGCTGTAAAGCCGTGGATATCTATTTTTTTATCGACGACAGTGTAAAGGACGAAAAATTCGGTCAACCCAAGTAATTAACAACGGGGATAAAAATATGAAAACTTTTGAAGTTAACTTTGACGGCCTTGTTGGTCCGACACATAATTACGCGGGATTGGCCTATGGGAATTTGCCATCGGCATCCAGTCGTTATATGGTTTCGTCTCCTAAGAAGGCAGCCCTTGAGGGGGTGTCAAAGATGCGTTTTTGTCAATCGTTAGGGCTCATTCAAGGGATCATCCCTCCTCAAGAACGTCCGGATGTGGAGACGTTAAGGGCGGCAGGATTTAGTGGAAGTGATAAAAAGGTGATTGAGGAGGTGTATAAAAAAAGACCGCAGTTGTTGTATCAATGTTTTAGCGCTTCTTCAATGTGGACGGCTAATGCTGCGACGGTTTCTCCGTCTGCTGACACAAAGGATCATCGTGTGCATATCACAACAGCGAATTTAACCGCGCAAGGACATCGTATGATTGAAGCAAAGAATACGGCAAAGATGTTAAAAATGATGTGTCCGAATCAGCGTCATTTTATTCATCACCCTCCTTTGCCGGATGAAAATATTTTAAGTGATGAAGGGGCGGCAAATTATTTACGTTTGTCTTCGCGTCATGGAGAAAAGGGGATAGAAATTTTTGTTTATGGTAAGGATGCGGGAAATCCTGAAATTTTACTTCCTTTTAAATATCCTGCCCGACAGAGTTTAAAGGCAAGTCGGACTATTTCTTTAACCCATCTTTTGAATGATGATCATATTATTTTTGTGCAGCAAAATCCGGAAGTTATTGATCAAGGAGTTTTTCATAATGATCTTATTGCGCTAAGCAATGAAAATGTGTTTTTGTATCATGAGTTGGCGTTTGTTAATAAAGATAAAGTTATTGAAGAGATTCGGAAAAAGCTTGCAACGGTGGTTTATGAAAATTTTTTCTTTATTGAGATCCAGGAAAAATGTTTAAGTGTCAAGAAGGCGGTACAGTCATTTTTATTTAATAGTCAGATAATAACGCTTCCAAATAGTTCAATGGTCCTTATTGCTCCAGCAGCCTGTCAGGAGAAGCCTATGGCTGGGATCCTTAATGAAATTTTAACAGGTCCTAACCCCATTGGGCAGATTTATTTTGTTGATTTAAATCAGAGTATGTCCAATGGAGGAGGCCCGGCCTGTTTACGGTTACGTTTTGTTTTAACTAAGGAAGAATATGGACATATTCACCCGGGATTCCTTCTCAATGATTTAAAAATATGTCTTTTAGAGCAATGGATTAAAGATTGCTTTCGTGATCAGCTTTCAATTGATGACCTGCGCGATCCCGCCTTCCTTAAAGAGTCCCGCCAAGCCCTTGATGAATTAACAAAGATATTAAACTTAGGGAATATTTATTCGTTTCAGCAAGTGTGATATTCGGCCTGTAGGTAATACCAATTTCATTAAATAATGACTCAAACCTCGACGCTTTAATGGAATTGGTATAAGGGCGCACTTGATGGCTATGAATTAGACTTGACAATTTCATAATTACGGATATTATTATCCGTAATTATGTTACGTTTATATTCAAAAGCTTGTGAATACGCTATTATTGCTTTGGCGAATCTTTCTGAAGAGCAAGCCAAAGAAAAATTTACTGTTAAAATGTTGTGTTGTCAGCCTCACATTCGTGAATCATATACGCGAAAAGCATTTCAACAACTTTCACAAGCAGGAATACTAAAAGCTGTGACAGGACCGGGAGGAGGCTACCAATTAGCTAAAATGCCTTCTCAAATTACGTTAGCGGACATCATTCAGTGTATTGATGGAGAGGATTGTTTTGATCAATGTGTATTGGGTCTCCCGTACTGCGATGACCATAATAGATGTCCGATGCACGAAACGTGGAAACCTTTAAAATTTAAAATGATGAAAATATTAACATCTGTCACTTTAAAAGATTTAATAAGGGTTCGTAAATAAGTAATCGGTACATTTTAAGCCGTTCGATTGACGGCGCGAGGTATTAAATATGAATCGGTTATTTTTTGTACAAATTTTAACAACAAAAAACAGGAGATAATTATGTCAATGTTTTGTCAACAATGTGAACAGACTTTCCGATCAAAGGGGTGTGACTCAGTTGGAGTATGCGGGAAGGAGGCTGATGTTGCGGCTTTACAGGATGTGTTGATTCATGCCGTCAAGGCCGCGGGAGTATATGGATGGAAAGCCCGGGAGCTTGGTGTTAAATATAGTGAAATTGATTATTTTATTATGGAAGGGGTTTTTTCGACGTTAACAAATGTTAATTTTGACTCTGACGCTCTTGAGCGCATGATTTATCACGCAGCCAAAGTCAAATTGCAGCTTAAAGAGAATTTTTTTAAAGCTTACGAGGAACAAAAAGGCCAGGCGTATGATGGGGAATTACCTTCCATTGTTGATTGGGTTCCTGCTGAAACCCGGGAAGGGTTATTGAATCAGGGAAAACTGGTTGGTATTCGGGAGGATCAAAACTTAAATGAAGACCTTCAGTCTTTGAGAGACATTTTGTTATATGGCCTTAAAGGTATGGCGGCCTACGCGCATCACGCGTTTCGTTTAGGGCAACAGGACGAAAAGGTAACAGGGTTTTTATACAAAGCGCTTTATTCTTTGTCAAATACGAGCCTTGAAATGGATGAGCTCTTGGGCTTGGTTATGGAGTGTGGAGAGGCCAACCTTCAATGCCTGGAAATTCTTGATAGAGGACATACAACACAATTTGGACATCCTGAGCCCACCCAGGTCAAATTAGGTTATCAACAAGGGCCGGCCATTATTGTTTCCGGGCATGAGTTGCATGATTTGGCGGAACTTTTAGAACAAACTAAGGATAAAGGGATCAAAATTTATACACATGGGGAAATGCTTCCGGCGTTGGCCTATCCTGAATTTAAGAAATATCCTCATTTAGTCGGACACTATGGAACGGCTTGGCAAAATCAGCAAAAGGAATTTGTTAATCTTCCCGGAGCGATTTTAATGACAACCAATTGTCTCCAAAAACCGGATATTACTTATGAAGATCGTATTTTTACTACAGGAGCTGTGGCCTGGTCCGGCATATCTCATATTGCGGAAGAACAGGGAAAACCAAAAGATTTTACCCCTGTCATTGAAAAGGCTTTGGAGTTAGATGGATTTTCCGAAGATAATATTGAAAAAAATATTACTATCGGGTTTGCCCACAAGACCATTCTTGGTGCCGCAGATAAGATTGTGGAGGCCGTTAAGGCAGGACAAATTCGACATTTCTTTTTAATCGGTGGGTGTGATGGCGCCAGACCGGGGCGTAATTATTATTCTAAATACGCGGAAAGTGTTCCGGATGATTGTCTTATTTTAACATTGGGTTGTGGAAAGAATAGGTTTAATCGTTTAGATTATCCGGAAGTCGCGGGTTTTCCGCAGCTTTTAGATTGCGGACAGTGTAATGATGCCTATTCAGCCGTGGTCATTGCGCAGGCTTTGGCCAACGCGTTTGAGTGTGGAGTAAATGATTTGCCATTATCAATAGTGTTATCATGGTATGAACAAAAAGCCGTAGCCGTTTTACTTAGTCTTTTGCACCTTGGCATCAAGAATATTAAAATTGGTCCGACTTTACCAGCTTTTATATCTCCTAATGTTCTAAATGTGTTGGTTGAGAAATTTAACATTCAGCCGATCACTACTGTTGAACAAGATATTGAACAAGTTTTGGGGAAATCAATAGACCAAGATTTGCAGGATGCATAAAGGTTTTGATTTTTTTATGTTTTTAATTAAGAGATTGGCCAAAAAGATTGTTCTGCCAATCTTTAAACCGGGTTTAATTCCCCGAGGCTTGCCTCGTTTGTAAACGTTTAGATCAATACCTCGTGGGCTTGCTCCGAGGTAGTTTATTTGGGTCTGGTTTTTTTGGGTAATTGAAAAATAAAACCTAAAAGAGCCAGACCTTTTTTGTATTAGTATTAAAAATGTTGAATACTGGAGGGGCGTGGATATAATGAACAATGTGTTATTTTTTGTAGTGGTAGATTTTTATACAGTGTCCCCTGAAAAGTTGCTTTTAGAACGGCTTCATGGCATATCAGTTTCAGAGCAAAGACGCTTTAAACATCCACTGTCTGACGAGCGAAGTGAGGAGTTTGGATGTTGAGTCTTTTCACTGAAACTGATGTTTAGCCATGTTGAAGTGGCAAAAGCAATTTTTCAGGGGACACTATATATGGGCGGAGACGCGGGTTCAGTCCTATGACATAGGCAACTATTTTTTTGGGGAAGGAGCAGCTTGTGCAAATTAGAGGGGTAGAATTAAAACTTATTAAAGAAGACCTTACGGATCTTGAAGTTGATGCGATTGTTAATGCGGCCAATAATAAGTTGTTGATGGGCGGCGGTGTTGCGGGTGTGATTCGTGATAAAGGGGGGCAGGATATTGAAGATGAGGCTCTTAAGAAAGGGCCGATTGAGATTGGAGGTTCCGTGGCGACGAGGGCGGGAACATTAAAGGCAAAAAACGTTATTCATGCAGCGACGATGGGAATGGATTTTCAGACGGATGAAGTGAAGGTTCGTGATGCTGCAGCGAGTGCATTGCAATGTGCGCGGGAGCTTGGAGTTGAGAGTATCGCGTTTCCGGCATTGGGATGTGGCGTGGGAGGTTTTCCATTAGTGGGCGCGGCGAAAATTATGACGCAGGAGGTTTTAAAATTTTCACGAAATGCAGATATATGTTTAAAGGAAATTATTTTTTGTCTTTATGATCAAAAGGCATTTGATATTTTTAACACAACCGTGACGGGATATGTTAAACATATTCAGGAAGAATTAGGCCCGGGACCGTATGTGACAACGGATATTATTATTGAAATGGATGAAGGGATTATTTTAATTGAGCGTTCTAACCCACCCTATGGATGGGCCCTTCCGGGAGGTTTTGTCGATTATGGAGAATCCTTAGAAACAGCGGCCGCGCGCGAAGCCAAGGAAGAAACCAATATGGATTTAGTGAACCTCCGCCAATTTCATACCTATTCCGATCCATCCAGAGACCGTCGATTTCATACGATTTCAACGGTTTTTATTGCTAGGGGACAAGGAACGCCTCAATTTGGAGATGATGCCAAGGGATTAAAAATTGTTAAGTATGAAGATTTATCAAAGTTGGAATATGCCTTTGATCATGGTACAATTATTCAGGAGTATTTAGATAAGGTCAAAAGTAAGTATTAAAAAACATGAGAACACAAGGAGAAAGTTATGCCAGAAGAAACAGTAGAAGAACAAAAAGTCCAAGAAAATCAGGAAGTCCAAGAAACACCTGAAGCTCCGGAAGCACAAGAAGTTCAGGAAACACCTGAAGCACAAGAAATTCAGGAAGCCCCTGAAGTAGCCGCAGAAGAATCTAAAAAAGCAGGACAGATATTTGTCGTTTGTGGAAAAAATGAAGAAATGAATCAAGCGGCTAAGGATGTGCTTGCAAAATTTAATTTGGAAGCTATTTTATTAGGAGCCCACCAGGAAGAAACAGGTTCTATTTTAGAGACATCCTCTTTGGCAGCTTCATTTGCCATTGTTGTTTTATCCGATGATGATGTCGCGACTCCTCAGGAAGAGTTCCCCAGAAATGCGCTTTTACAACCACGTTCAGAAGAAATATTTCTCTTAGGTTTTCTTGCGGCAAAGCTGGGAACAAAGAATATTTTTCTGCTTACCCAACCAAAACAAAATTTCAAACAACCTTTTCAGCATATCTCATTATTGTACACCTCTTACGATAAAGAAAACCGTTGGCAGTTTGATTTGGTGAGAGTCCTTAAGTCAGCTGGATTTGATGTGGATGCGAATAAATTAATTTAATTAATTATTGAAAAATGGTAGGCGCGACAGTAAAATATTATTTCGTACTTGCTATTTTAATTAAGAGATTGGCCAAAAAAATATTCTGCCAATCTTTAAACCGGGTTTAATTCTCCGAGGCTTGCCTCGTTTGTAAATGCTTAGGTCAATACCTCGAGTGCTTGCTCCGAGGTAGTTGATTGAAATCTTATGCAAAAAAAATCTTCCAAAAAATTTTTTATCTCTATTGAAAATGCCTCCATTCTCAGAAAATTCACAGAATTATTTTTTTTGGTATCCATTGTTCCTCTTGTTATTCTTGCCTATTTTTACATCCAGATAGCGTATGGGAAAGGGTTTCAGATTGGTGAAAAAGATTTTTTCTGGATTCTTTTTTTTGTAGTTGTAGGGATTACGGTCGGCTACATTTCCATGCGTTCGGTTCTCAGAAAATTAATCGATGTGACAGATCAGAATAAAAAGGCATTGGAAACGGTTTTGCCTGCCAGTGACATGGAGGAAATTAAGGGGGAAACAAATGAGATAACTGTTTTGGCACAGACTTTTTCCGCTGTGACCAAACGTTTGGAAGAAAATGTCCGTAGTTTAGAGTTAACCAAGAAGACGCTGCATTCGGTCATGTCCAAAATTGGCCAGGGGATTTCTAATATGCAGAATATTGATTCATTCCTAGAGTTGATTCTTGAAACGGTGACTGAGGCCCTGAGTGGGCGGGTAGGGGTTCTTATGCTATTGGATAAAAAGGGGAATAATTTATCTGTAAAGGCGATTTATGGCGCGGAGTACCCTAAAAATAAGAAAATAGATATTAAACTGGAAGAAGCCGCGATTATGAATTCCATTATTCAATCCAAAAAACCAATTGTTATTCCGCAGGTTAATTCTACAGGGCAAGATGTGGGAGAGTTTAGTCATTTATTTGAAGCTCCGTTAGTGTGTGCGCCTTTAATTATTCAGGAGAGTGTTAAAGGTGTTTTAAGTGTGAGCGGGAGAAGAGATGAAAAAAGTTTTAGTGACGATGATATGGCTTTACTTTTAAATTTGGCCTCCCAAACAACTGTGGCCATTGAGAATTCTAAATTAAGTGAAGACATTGAATCGACTTATTTTGAAACAATTTCAGCCTTGGCTTTGGCTGTTGATGCCAAGGATCAATATTCCCGGGGGCATTTAGATCGCGTGGCCGGACATTGTGTGCAAATTGGGAAAAAGTTAGGGCTCTCTGAAAATGATTTGAAGATATTGTGTGATGCCGCGCGGTTACATGATTTAGGAAAGATCGGAATTCCTGATGAAGTGTTATGTAAGAAAGGGCCTTTAACGGATGAAGAGTGGATATTGATGCGTAAACATCCTGAGATTGGAGAGGGTATTATTAAGCCTATCAGTTCTTTAAATCATTTATGTGATATTATTCGGAACCATCATGAAAAATTAGATGGAACAGGTTATCCTGACGGTCTCAAAGGAGAGGAAATTGCTTTATTGGTGAGAATTACAACTATCGCGGATATTTATGACGCGCTAACAACCACGCGACCATATCGGGAGAAATTACCAAAAGAAACAGCTTGCCGGGAACTCTTAAATATGGATAAGGCCTTAGATCAGGATATTGTGAAGCAGTTTGTGGCGATTGTTACCGGGAAGTAGGGAATGAATCAGTCTTTCTTCTGATTAGGATTCAAGCAAAAAGGGAAGTTATACCAATTCCATTAATTAATTCCTGATATTAGTTTTACTTGAAGCTACTTGAAGAATAAAAATATAGACAATCGTCAAAGCGTTCGATACAATAAAAACATTATCCCCCAACGATTTCAAATTGAAGGGGGATTTTTTGTTTTTTAGAAAGAAAAGTAGATTAAAGAATTATGATTATGCGAGCGATGGATGGTACTTTGTGACGATATGTTTCCATGAACGAGAGAATATGTTTGGAAATGTCATAGGGGCGGGCTTTGCGTCTGCCCAAAATAACATAAAATTGTCGATTATTGGAAAAATTGTTTATGATCAATGGAATGATATCCCCAATCATAATGATCATATTGGATTGGATAAATTTGTCATTATGCCGAATCATATTCATGGAATTTTAATTGTTAGTAAACGGGCGGACGCAAGGCCCGCCCCTACGATATCGGATGTGATTTGTGCATTTAAATCGAAATGTACAACAAAATATGTAAACCTCATCAAACAAAATAATCTCGACAATCATAACATAAGTCTTGTCGGGTTGAGATATATAGTTGTCGAGGTTATTTTTGAGCCGATCCTAAGTAAAACTAATATCAGGAATTAATTAGTGGAATGGGTATTAATAAACAAATAAAATATTTTAAAAGCAGAATAAATCATGCCATCAGAAGGTAATGTGATAAAACCCCTGTAAAAAGAGTGGCAAGAAAAGACCTCCTGGT
>CAZIRV010000010.1:0-28176 GCA_964541845.1 uncultured Planctomycetales bacterium | reverse complement strand
AAATGAACGCCTTCTCGCAATGACACCTCCGGAGGGAACCCACAAAACTGGGATGTACCCTGTTTTTAGGGAATGATGTTATGCCAAAAGAATCTCATCTGGAATTTAAAGTTGGGTTATTTGTTTTAACGGCTTTGATTGGGCTGGTAGTATTTATTTTTTCAGTAACAGAATCGAGTTTGTTGGAAAAAAGAAAAGTGCTCAAGGTCATTTTTGGTTTTGCCAATGGGTTAAAAAAAAATGCGCCTGTTCGTATCGCTGGGGTTGATCACGGGATTGTTCAGGATATTAGTTTATTTTTTGATCGCAAGGACAATCAGACCAAGGTAATGATTGATTTGTGGCTGACAAAAAAAGTTCAGATACCTAAAGATTCCATGGTTATGATCAATCAGTTAGGATTAATGGGAGAAAAATATGTAGAAATTATTCCAGGGGCAAACACAAAAGATTTTTTCCAGGAAGGCCAGGTTCTCATTGGAAAAGACCCTATTGCCCAGGAAATTCTTTCAGAGAAGGTTTGGGCCGTAGCCGGGCAAGTGGAAAATGCTGTGAAGGGTGTTAATCGGGTTATATTGGACAAAAGGAATGTTGACTCTTTTCAAAAGACGCTGGATAATTTAAGTAAATTGACGGGAAGTATTAATGGTATTATTTATGATATGAAAGAGGGAAAGGGAACTATTGGAAAGTTGTTATATGATGAACAGCTTTATGATGATTTGCAAGGATTGGCAGCAGATTTAAAAGCAAATCCCTGGAAAATATTATATCGTCCCAGGGAGAAAAGATAGCAGGTATTTATAGCGCAGAGCAGAAGTTCTGCAACACCGAACATGGGGGGCTTGTCGAGAAAAAGAGCCTAAATATCGTAAAACTTTTGCACTGCGTTATATCAACAGAGCATAGGGGAAGACTCTAAATTTGCTCCCTGCAGTGATATACGGAAAGATGAAAGAATGAAAACAAAGACATTTTTTGTGTGCCAAAATTGCGGGGCACAGTCTCCTCGTTGGGCTGGAAAGTGTGGGGGGTGTGATAGTTGGAATTCTTTGGTCCAAGAAGAAGTCATTCTTTCCGGAGGTAAAAAAAGAGGAAATGTTTTTAAAGAAGAGCCTGTTTTATTATCCGATATTTTTATGGGAGAGCAAAGGCGTTGCACAACGGATATTAAAGAATTGGATCGTGTTTTAGGAGGAGGGATTGTCGAGGGTTCGGTTACGCTGATCGGGGGGGACCCCGGCATTGGAAAATCGACATTATCATTACAGATAGGGTGTGCTTTGGGAGAAAAGGGATATAAGGTTTTATATGTTAGTGGTGAAGAGTCTGTTAAGCAAACCCGTATGCGCGCGGAACGATTGAGTTCTAAGGAAAATAAGTCTCTTTATATTGTTAATCAAGTCGATTTGAATACGATTTTAGAATATATCAAGAAAATGAAGCCGGATGTGGTGGTCATAGATTCTATTCAGGTAGTTTATAGTCCGGAGATTGGTTCTTCTCCGGGAAGTGTAAGTCAGGTTCGGGAATGTTCGGCTATTTTGACCCAGATGGCAAAAGCTAAAGCAATAGCGGTATTTATTATTGGTCATGTGACAAAAGATGGAATGCTGGCTGGACCACGTGTTTTGGAGCATATTGTTGATACGGTTTTATATTTTGAAGGAGAGCGCTATTCAACTTATAGAATTTTGCGCGCGGTCAAAAACCGATTTGGTTCAACCAATGAAATCGGTGTTTTTGAAATGTCGTCGCAGGGGCTATTAGAGGTTACAAACCCTTCAGAAATTTTTTTATCGGAACGTCCGCAAAATACTACCGGCTCTGTGGTTGTCCCTATTATGGAAGGGACGCGGCCATTTTTAGTAGAGATTCAAGGGCTTGTGAGTCGGGCAAGTTTTGGGACGGTTCGTCAGAAATCCCAAGGATTTGATGGCAATCGTTTGGCATTGCTTATTGCGGTTTTGGAAAAACGTTTGAAGTTAAATTTACAGGATCAGGATATTTTTTTAAATGTTGTTGGGGGAGTAAAAATTATGGATCCAGCCGCGGATTTAGCCGTGGTCACAGCCATTGCTTCAGCTTTTTTAGATAAATCTGTGGCTTTTGATACGGTTGTTCTGGGAGAAGTGGGACTTTCTTCGGAAGTAAGAAGCGTCAGTCAGGTTGCGGCACGTATTAGTGAGGCAGATAAATTAGGATTTAAAAAATGTATTATTCCGAAGAATAATTTAAAGATGAAAGCGGATTTGGAAAATAAAAATATTGAAATGATTCCTGTTGAGACAGTAGGAGAAGCATTAGAATTTATTTAAGGGTCTGTAATGAAATGATTTTACTATTTATGCCCTCAGATTTAGGGCATAAATAGTAAAATTATTTCATTACAGACCCTAAGATAGTCCCCTCTCCCTCCGGGAGAGGGTTAGGGTGAGGGAAAAATTTGCGAAGACATCAACACCCCTCACCTATTTGCCTGTGGCAAAGTCCTCTCCCAAAGGGAGAGGAGTACTGAACAGTTACAATAAAGGATTAATATGACATTATCATTTCTTCGGGTTTTTTTTATTATCGGCAGTGGATTGGTTGGCCATTACGTAGGATCTATTTTGTGGGATCCAAGTCTGGGATGGATGCTCGGGTGCTTATGTGGACTTGTTATTATTTTCTTAGAACAAAGGCTTCATAACGTTTCTTTGCGAGGTCTCTCCAGCATGGCTTTTGGTTTGATTCTTGGTGTGATTATGGCCAAGTTGATGTCCGATATTTTATCGTTGGTTCCTACGTTAACGCCATTTCTTCGTTCCATTAGAGTTATTTTAACCCTTATTTTTTCATATCTTGGCGCAGTTCTGGCATTACGTGGAAAAGACGAGTTCAATATTATTATTCCGTATATTCGGTTTAAACGACAAGATGATAAAAGAGAAGTCATTCTTTTAGACACGAGTGCGATTATTGATGGCAGAGTTGGAGATATTTATAAAACAAAATTTTTGAGCGGTCGATTAGTTGTCCCCCGGTGTGTTTTAGAAGAACTCCAACAATTAGCGGATTCAGCGGATGAAAATAAACGTCAGAAAGGACGTTGGGGGGTGGAATTATTACATAGTATGCAAAAGGATTCTTTAATCGATATTCGTATTCATGAAGATGATTTGACGGAAGAAGAAGGCGTGGATGCAAAGCTTATTCGGCTTGCTAAGGTTATGGACGCACGGTTGTATACAACAGATTTTAATTTAGACAGAGTAGCTTCTCTCCAGGGAATTGATGTTTTAAATGTTAATACTTTGATAGAAGCCACACACATAGCAGTGGTTACTGGAGAAAAGTTGAGCGTTAAACTAATTAAGGAAGGGAAAGAATCGAATCAGGCTATTGGGTATATGATTGATGGGACCATGGTCGTTGTCAGTGAGGCACGGCATTTGATCGGAAAGAACGTTAATGTGATGGTGGTATCTGTTTTGCAAACACAGGCAGGAAAAATGGTTTTTGGAAAGCTTTCATAAGAGAGCAAAATGGTTTTTGGTAATTATTGAATGGATTTGGCATATATGAAAACGCAAGTGATTATTCCAATGGCAGGTATGGGTGTGAGGTTTAAATCCGATATTCCCAAACCGTTAGTGATGTTGAAGGATAAGCCCATCTTTATTCATACATTGGAAGTTTTTGAGAAAAGTTGTTCAGTCGATAGTATTCTTGTGGTGGCGCATAAGGAAAAAGTTGAGGAATTTATGGCCATTTGCCAACAGTACGGATTAAAGAAAATAAAAAAAATAGTCGTCGGAGGAGAAACGCGCTATGATTCCGTTCATAATGGACTTCAGAATCTTGATGAAGATACGGAAGTAGTAATAGTTCATGACGGCGCGCGGCCATTAGTAACAGGGGACGTGATTGCAAAGTCTATTCGACTTTGTAAACAGTATAAAGCTGTGATTGTGGCCGTTCCTATGAAGCCAACTGTTAAGAGGGTTGACATTCAAAATATGGTTGTTGAGCAAACGCTCGATCGAAGTAAGCTTTGGGAGGTACAAACGCCCCAGGTTTTTAAAAGAGATGTTATTCTTCAAGCACACAGTCAAGCTCAAGACAGTTCAGCTACGGATGATGCATTTTTGGTTGAACAGATGGGATTGAAGGTTAAAGTTTTAGAAGGGAGTTATCGAAATATTAAGATTACTACGCAGGAAGATTTGGCTTTGGCGGAGGTATTTGTAGATGAAATATAAAACAGGTATAGGATATGATATTCATCGGTTTGTTGAGGGACGAAAGCTTTTTTTAGGAGGAGTAGAGGTTCCCTACGAACGCGGGCTTGATGGGCACTCAGATGCGGATGTTGTTCTTCACGCGGTATGTGATGCGTTATTAGGGGCGGTTGGAAAGGGAGATATTGGAGAGCATTTTCCTAATACGGATGATCAGTTTAAAGATATTTCCAGTTTAATTTTATTGGAAAGAGTTTATGATGTGATTTCTCAAGAGGGTTATGCCATTGGGAATCTTGATATTGTTATCCAGGCGGAAGAACCAAACGTAAAAAAGTATAAATCAAAAATGCGTTCAGTCATCGCTGAAAAATTAAATATTGAGCAGGAAAATGTTAATATCAAGGCGACGACACAGGAGCGATTAGGGGCCATCGGAAATAAAGAAGGCATCGCCGCTTTCGCGAATGTTTTATTGATACCAATTCCACTAATTAATTCCTGATATTAGTTTTACTTATCTCGACGATTTTACGAGTAAGTAAGCCTTTTAAATGAGTACTTATTTAATGAATTTGGTATGAATAAAGAAATAGAGGAATAAACATGGAATTATTAAGTTCATTTTTTGTTGGGTTAGCTGGTATTGCAGGATTTGTTTTACTGATTGCTATTGTTTTTTCAGATGAGATTAAAGCAACAAAAGATCGAGATCCTGCTTCTAAAGGGTATCTCCAAATCATTCTTTTATACGCGGGGCTTCATGCTGTGATCGCGCATCGCATCTCCCATTTTTTCTGGAAAAAAAGGTTTCTTTTTTTAGCAAGAGCGATTTCACAGGTTTCGCGATTTTTTACTGGAATAGAAATTCATCCAGGTGCTCGAATAGGAAAAGGATTCTTTATTGATCATGGAATGGGCGTTGTTATCGGAGAGACTACGATCATTGGAGAAAATGTAACCCTTTTTCAGGGAGTAACATTGGGGGGAACAGGAAAGGAAACAGGGAAGCGTCATCCAACGCTAGGAGATGATATTGTTGTGGGAACGGGGGCTAAGGTTTTAGGTAATATTACAATTAAGGATAATTCATACATTGGAGCTAACGCGGTTGTTTTAAAAGATATTCCTAAAAATTCTACGGTTGTTGGGGTCCCCGGTCATGTCACCAAACAAGAAGGAAAGAAAATTGATTTAATGATGGATCATGTCCACGTTTCAGATCCGATCATGCGGCATATAAAAGATTTGCTGAAAAGAATTCGGGAATTAGAAGAAAAGGTAAAATAACCCATTTACAAACACCCGGTGTTTGTTTGAAGGTTTAATTAATAAAAATGGCTATTCAAATTTATAATACTCTTACAAAGCAAAAAGAAGCGTTTGTTCCGATTAATGGAAAGACCGTCAAAATGTACTCTTGCGGAGTGACGGTTTATGATAAATGTCATATCGGGCACGCGCGGAGTTTGTATATTTTCGATGTCATTTGCCGGTATTTGCGGCATCGTGATTATGATGTTTATTTTGTTCGTAACATTACCGATGTTGATGATAAGATTATTAAAAAAGCTAAGGAGTCAGGGAAGAGTTTTGAAGAGGTGGTTGAGGAAAATATCGCGTTATATAAGGAAGATTTGAAAAATCTTGATGTGAATGAAGCCGATAAAGAGCCACGCGCCACGGAAAATATTAAAGGTATGATTAAGGATATTGAAGGGCTCATCGTTAAAGGTTTTGCTTATGAGGTTGAAGGCAATGTGTATTATAACGTTCGACAATTTAAGGATTATGGAAAGTTGTCTAAACAAAGTGTTGATCAGATGTTGGAGGCAACACGTATTGATCAAGATACACATAAAAAGGATTCATTAGATTTTGCTTTGTGGAAAGAATCAAAAGAAGGTGAGCCTTTTTGGGAAAGTCCGTGGGGAAAAGGACGTCCAGGATGGCATATTGAGTGTTCCTGTATGAGTTTGAGGTATTTGGAATGTGAAACATTGGATATTCACGCCGGTGGACGGGATCTTGTTTTCCCTCATCATGAAAATGAAATCGCCCAGGCAGAACCTTTGCATAATAAACCGTTTGCGAAATATTGGATTCATCATGGGTTATTGACGATCAACGGTCAGAAGATGTCTAAATCTTTGGGGAATTTTATTACGTTGGATGAAATTTTAGAACGTTACTCTAATGATGTCCTTAAATTTTTCTTTCTTCAATCCCATTATGCCAGCCCGATTGATTTCTCATGGGACAAGATGGATGGGGTTAAAAAAGCTTATGATCGTATTAGTATTTTAGCCAAGAAATTACAGAATGTAGAGGAGTTTTCAGGTGAATTAAAAATAGAAGAATTCTTGAAAAAACAGCAGGAATTTCAGGGATGTATGGATGATGATTTTAACACCCCGAAAGGCTTATCTATTTTATTTGATGTTGCCCATTACTGTAACAAGATTATTGAAGAAAATAAAGAGGACAAATTGACTGAACTTTCAGAAGCAAAAGTTTTATTGAAAGAAATAGTACATGTTTATGGGTTGCAATTTTTTAAGGAAACAGAGGGGAATAGTTTGGATTTAGGACTAGAAAAGTTATTAGCAGAGCGCGTTGAGGCACGGGTGAATAAAGATTTTCAACGATCAGATGAAATTCGGGATTTATTAAAAGAGCAGGGGATTGTTGTCGAGGATGGCAAAAATGGTCAAATATGGAGAAAAGAGTGAGGGGGCGGTTTATTACATTTGAAGGGTCTGAAGGATCTGGAAAAAGTACGCAGATTAATTTGATTCGGAAGTATTTAAGAAAAAAAAATAAGGAAGTTCTGTTTCTACGTGAACCCGGAGGGGTAAAGATTAGTGAAAAAATCCGCCGTATCCTTTTAGATGTGAAAAATGAAAAAATGGGAGATGAATGTGAAATGCTTCTCTATATGGCGGCGCGCGCGCAGATGGTCGAGGAAAAAGTATTGCCGTCTTTAAAGAAGGGAAGTATTGTTCTGTGTGATCGTTTTTTAGATTCAACCATGGCTTACCAGGGTTATGGCAATGGAATGGATGCTAATTTTATTAAACGTGTGGGACAGTTTGTTACAAAAGGAATTCAACCGGATTTAACCATTATTTTTGATATTGGAGTCAAAAAAGGGCTGTTGCGTTTGAATAGAGCTAAAGATCGTATTGAGCAGCGCGCGCTTGCTTACCATAATCGTGTCCGTAAAGGTTATCTTGCTATCGCAAAAAAAGAACCAAAAAGAATTAAGGTGATAAAGGTTAATGCCTCTAAAGAAGCCGTTCATAAGGATGTATGTTGTTTTGTGGAGAGAATATTAAAGTGATAACGGAAGCAACGCAGTCAGATGTTAGTATTTTCAATCGTTTTTTATTACTTGTCCAAAAAAAACGTTTAGCCCACGCGTATTTATTTGTTGGCCCGCAAGGTGTTGGCAAGGGGAAGACCGCGTTAAACGTGGCAAAGTTTATTAATTGTGAGCAACAGCAGGAGAATGGAAATTTTTGTGACGCGTGCCCGGAGTGTGTAAAAATTAATGGAGGAAATCATCCTGATATTCACGTGATTGAGACTCAAGAGAATGAAAGTATTAAGGTAGATCAAATTCGAGAGCTTTTAAATCAGGTAAAGTTACGGCCATTTCAGGCAACGCGTAAGGTATTCATTATTCGTGATATTGAGAAATTCACGTTAGAAAGTAGCAGCGCGCTTTTAAAGACTCTTGAGGAGCCGACACAAAATAGTTTATTATTGTTAACCACCTCTGTTCTGGAAAAAATTTTATCAACGGTGAGATCTCGTTGCCATGTGATGCATTTTTTATCACCTTCCCGAGCAGTATTGGCGGATCAATTGATGAATGATTGTGTTAAAGATAGAAAAGAGGCGCATTTTCTTGCTTATTTCGCGGAAGGGTGCTTTGGCAAGGCAAAGAAATTAAAGAATGATAAAATATTAGCACAAAGAGACGCGGTTGTTGATCGCTTTATCTTATCTCGGGAGGCGGAGGAATTTGCTAAGAAAATATTAACAGATAAGGCCAAGACAAAAGGATTTCTGGATATTTTATTAAGCTGGACGCGGGATAGCTTATTAATGAAGGCAAGTGTTGAAGATCATCGTTTTATTCACGCGGATCGTTTGCATGATTTAAGGAGTTTTTCTAGACGATTTTCTTTTGAGGAAATGAGAGATATTCATGATGAAGTGGTTAAAACATGCCAGTTATTTACAGAAAATCTGAATGTAAAGATTCCAGTGTTGATTATAAAGGAGAAAATCCGTTATGAGTAAATTTATACAGGTTCAGCTGGGGGAATACCGGTCGATTTATTTTTATAATTTAAATAATGTCCAATGTGAGCGCAATGATTGTATCATTTTGGAAATCGATCGAGGGTCAGAATATGGACGGGTGATTTCACGCGCGAATGTTTCTTGTCATGAAAAAATAGAAAAAGCTAAAGGAAAGGTTTTGCGTAAAGCCACTGAAGGAGATTTAAAGCAAATTGAAAATAATCGTGGAAAGTCAAAAGAGGCACTAAACACGTGCGCGCGTAAGATCGCGGAACGCAGATTACAAATGTGTTTGGTTAAGGCAGAGTATACTTTTGATAGTAGCAAGATTATTTTTTCGTTTACAGCGGATGGGCGTGTTGATTTTCGACATCTTGTGAAGGAGCTTGCGCGTGTTTTTCGGGTGCGTATTGAATTGAAGCAAATTGGGGTGCGTGATAAGGCTAAAATTGTTGGAGGTTATGGCGTTTGCGGCCGGGAATTATGTTGTTCATCCTATATGAAAGGGTTTCATCCTCTTTCCATAAAGATGGCGAAGGAGCAGGGCTTGCCGCTTAACCCCACGCGTATTTCAGGGGTATGTGGTCGTATTAAATGTTGTATGGCTTATGAATTTGACGTTTATAAAAAATGTTCACGAAATCTACCTCATGTCGGAGAGCAGTTTACAACGCCGGAAGGCAGGGGGCGTGTGGTTGACGTGAATATTTTAAAGCGCGTGGTCAGTGTAGCTTTAGAGGAGGGGCAGGTTGTTAAGACGGTTGTCGCGCAGAGGGGCAATAACTGATGAATAAATTTTATATTACAACCCCCATCTATTACGTGAATGACAAACCTCATATCGGACATGCCTATACGACAATCTTGGCGGATGTTTTGGCGCGTTATCATAAGGCAGAAGGAGAGGAAGTATTTTTTCTTACAGGATTGGACGAACATGGACAAAAAGTTTTTCAAGCGGCTGAAAAAAGAGGACTCTCTCCGCAAGATCATTGTGATGACTTAGCCCCTCGATTTTTGCAGTTGTGGAATAATCTCGGGATTCAATATAATGATTTTATTCGTACGACACAGCTTCGCCATATCGCTGTTGTGCGAAAGGTGCTTCGGCAGGTTTATGATGCCGGAGATATTTACGCGGATGAATACGAGGGGTGGTATTCGGTTTCTGAGGAGCGTTTTATTACAGAAACAGAGAAAGAGTCCGGGGCGTTTCGGGATGTTAAGAAATTAAAAGAGCGGAATTGGTTTTTTCGGATGAGTAAATATCAACAGAGGCTGATGGATTATATTGGGTCCCATCCGGAATTTTTACAGCCGGAGCATCGTAAAAATGAAGTGCTTGGTTTTCTACGGCAGCCATTAGGTGATTTATGTATTTCCCGTCCGAAATCACGTATGAGCTGGGGGATAGAACTTCCTTTTGATAAAGAATATGTGACGTATGTGTGGTTTGATGCGTTGCTGAATTATATTACGTCGCCGGGATATAACGCGGATGACGCAAGTTTTAAAAAATGGTGGCCGGCTTCGATTCATTTAATCGGCAAAGATATTCTGACGACGCACGCGGTTTATTGGACGACGATGTTATTTGCCATGGGATTACCTTTACCAAAAACAATTTTCGCGCATGGCTGGTGGTTGACGGGAGAGACAAAGATGAGCAAGTCTTTGGGAAACAGCATCAATCCTTTGGATTTGATTGATAAATATGGCATAGATTCCGTACGGTATTATTTAATGAGTGAAATGGTTTTAGGGCAGGACGCGAATTTTACAATGGAGTCGTTTGTTAAACGTTACAACAGTGATTTGGCTAATGATTTTGGAAATTTATTGAATCGTGTGGGAGGATTAATCGGAAAGTATTTTGATGGCCGTGTGCCGGAAGAGGGGACCGCGACAAAGGCAGAAAAAGAAATTCAGACATACGCGATTCAGCTAGAGGATAGGATTAAACAGTTAGTCGAGACACTTTATATCCACGAAGCCATTGACGCGACGTTGACGTTGGTACGAAGGGTGAATAAATACATGGAAGTTCAGGCCCCATGGGCGGTGGCCAAAACCGATTTAGTCCGTGCCGGAAGCATTTTATACACAGCTACGGAAGCCTTGCGTATGGTCGCTGTTTTTCTCGCGCCGGTCATGCCGTCTAAAACTAAAGAAGTGTTAGAGATCCTGGGTGCTGTTGGCACCAATGTTTTATGGGGGGGTCTAAAATCCGGAACCCAACTCAAACCCCACGCAGCCCTTTTTCCACGGTTAGAATTAGTTTGAACTCGCTTGGGGTTGCGTCTGGGTAAGGAGATGCAGTCCAGGAGGAAAAAAAATATGCGAATATTACTTGTTGAAGATGAAAAAAAGATAGCCGGTTTTATCAAAAGGGGGCTTAAGGAAAAAGGACATGCTGTTGATGTGGCAAGTAACGGTAATGACGGGCTTTTTCAGGCACAGGAGGTTCCTTATGATCTGATTGTGTTGGATGTTATGCTTCCCGGGAAAGATGGAATTTTTATTTGCAGGCAATTGCGTAAACAAAATATTAATGTGCCCATTTTGATGCTGACCGCTCGAGATGATGTGGAAGATAAAGTCTCCGGATTAGATGCCGGAGCGGATGATTATTTGACGAAACCTTTTCAATTCGCTGAATTTTTAGCGAGGGTTAGAGCCCTTCTTCGCAGAAAAGATGGGGATAAGAAAACCAGGTTAAAAATAGCAGATCTTGAGCTTGATCAGATTACGCATAGAGTCACGCGGGCAGGTAAAGAGATAGATCTTACAAGCAAGGAATATACTCTCCTTGAATATTTCATGCTCAATGCCAACCAGGTTGTGACTCGTACCATGATATCAGAACATGTATGGGATGATGATTTTGATAGTTTTTCCAATGTTATTAATGTTTATGTTAATTATGTGCGAAAAAAAATTGATACCGGTTTTGAAAAAAAGCTTATCCATTCCATTCGTGGTACGGGTTATATTTTAAGGGAAGAATGATATGCAGTTTAATTCTATTCGCTTTAAAGCAAGTATTTTATATTCATCAATCCTGGCATTAATTTTATGTATTTTTAGTCTAGTGGTTTACCTGAGTATTCGGAGTATTCTTTATCACGATTTAGATGAAGGGTTAAAAATTAAGGCGAAAGAGATTACTAATATTTTATATGCCTATGAGCAAATAGAACGTAGTAGAGAACGTCCGTTGGGAGCCTTGCTTGAAATGTTGCGAAGTGAGGGGATTGGAACAAACCAAAAAATGATTATTGATGATTTATGGCGTTCACAGTTAGAAACCTTGAATTTAAAGAACGATTTTATTAATATTCTTAATATACGAGGAAGAAGAATATTAAATTCTCATAATTTAAACAAAGATGTTGCCTCTTTATTTAGTAAAGAGTTTCCTTTTGAGTTAAATAAAATTCTTTTTAAAACATTATCTAATGAAAAATATAAATTGCGTGTTATTAATCTACCTATTAAATTTCATCATTCTCAATTGGTTATTCAGGTGGGGACATCGTTAGAAGAAATTTCTAATGTGCTTTATAGATTGTTGTTATTTATGGGAGGCACAATGGTTTTTCTTCTTGTTGTAAGTAGTTTTATAGGAAGAATTTTTGCTGAAAATATTCTTAGTCCGGTTAAAGAGGTTGCTGATTTGGCTAATAAAATAACGCACAAGGATTTAACTGTAAGGATTGAAGAGAAGAAGATTGATATTGAAATGAAGGTATTGGTTAACGCGTTCAATGTTATGATTAAACGTTTAGAAACATCTTTCGGACATATCAATGAATTCAGTTCACACGCTGCGCATGAACTCAAAACCCCCCTTGCTATTTTACGGGGAGAAATTGAACTTGCGTTGGATAAGGAAAGATCCCCTTTTGAATATAAAAAGGTATTAGAAGACTGTTTGAGTGAAATTGACCGCATGGTCAAGGTTGTGAAAGATTTACTTTTGTTGGCTAAGCTGGATTATAAACCTGAGGTTTTTCATTTTGAGAGGATTGATTTGATTCCTTTTTTAAATGAAATTTATGAGCAGAGCAAAATATTAGCTGAACCAAAAAGAATTGACGTTGAATTCAAACTTCCTGATACAAGTATTATGGTCGACGCGGACAAAGTGCATCTGCGTAGACTATTCCATAATGTCATTGGCAATGCTATTAAATATATTTCTGATAATAGAGCTGTTACTTTAACGGCAAATATCAAAGCCACGCAGTGTGTTATTGATATAGAAGATACAGGGGATGGAATCTCAGAAGAAAATTTGGGAAAAGTATTTAACAAATTTTTTCGCGCGCATCAAGATGATGAAAAATCCGAATCCAGTACGGGACTCGGTCTGAACATTGCTCTTTCCATTGCTAAAGCGCACAAAGGTGAAATAACAGTCAAAAGTCCGCCTGGCAAAGGCACCACCTTTACAGTGATCCTTCCGTTAGCATAAACACCCCACATGCAATAATAAGAAAATTCTAATTTTATTTTAACCCTTATTTTATGGTCCATTTGTTATTCTTTAGTTGGAAAGAGGGGCTGATCAAATGTTAAAAATATTTACAAAATTGATTTATGTTGTTTTAGCTATATTATTGTCAACTTCCAGCGTAACCTTTGCTCAGAAAAGTAAGGAAGTGGATGGTGATTTGAAAACATTACGAGGCGAGATTACTCAGATTGAACATGACAATAAAAGCTTCACAGTTAAGCGTTATTTGCACCCAAAGGGGTCGATGGATGACGAAGAAGTCTATGAAAAAACCACCCTGTTTGTGAATGATTTGACTATATACGAAAAAGATAACCTTTTACACGATTATTATACTTTGCACGACGAAGACGAGGTCTGGGTTCAATACAAATTCATTCCTAAAACAGGAAAAAATATTGTCGTTCGCGTCAAAAGAGAAAACTGATAACAGTTCAAATGGGGGGAATTATGTATAAGATACTTATCGTAGATGATGAAGAACGCATTCGACGTACTTTTATCAGGTTGTTGGAGGGCAGAGGCTATTATACTTTGGCTGCCTCAAATGCTGCGGAGGCAAAAGATATTATTGTAAAAAAGAACGTTGATCTTATATTGCTTGATATCAATATGGGAGAGGTAGATGGGGATATTTTTTTTGAAGTTGCGCATGCGTTTCATCCTCATATAAAAATTATTGTTTCAAGCGTATATCCACTTGAAGAACAGCATGAGTTAATACAGGGGGCGGATGATTACTACGATAAGTCTGAAAGCCTGAGTTTTTTATTAAAAAAAATAAATAAAGCCTTACCTTTCAGATTAAAAAAGCCTCGTAAAAAGATAATTTTGGTTATTGATGACGATCAAAAGGTAAGGGTTATTTACCATGAACTTTTAAGTAATGCGGGGTACAATTCTTTGGAAGTCACGGACAGTGATAAAGTTTTTGATTTTTTACAAAAACAAATTAAGAAAATTGATCTGATTATATTAGATTTAGCCATGCCAAAGATAACGGGTATTGATTTTTTTGAGGTTATAAAGGAAAAATATCCAGATACGAGGGTGATTATTTCGAGTAATTATGAGGTGGAAGAACAGGAGGCCCTGGTGTTTACGGCGGATGACTATTACGACAAGTCAGATGGTAATGAAATTTTATTAAAAAAGGTAGCCCATTTAATAGAGAATTAAAAATATACACATCCATCTGTATCCAAGTAAGACAGGTTTGCGACTTTAAGTCATTTCTCTAGAGCGAAAAGGGTGTCTAAATTTTGCAAACGGATTGTTCTTGGGTATAGATGGATAAAAAAATGGAGGTAAAAATGATGGAAGCAAATATAGCAGCTATCAATGAAAAAGTTAAACAGGAGAGCAGTTTTGTCTCTGCCTTGTTTATGGAAATGGAAAAAGTAATTGTGGGTCAGCGGTATCTTTTGGAACGCCTGGTGATTAGTCTTTTGGCTAATGGTCACGTTCTCATTGAGGGTGTTCCGGGGCTGGCTAAAACAATGGCAGTGAAAACGCTCTCTTCGGCCATAGATACCAAGTTTCAACGACTGCAATTTACGCCTGACATGTTACCTGCTGATTTGATCGGAACATTGATTTACGATCAAAGTGATGCAACATTTAAGGTTAAAAAGGGGCCTTTATTCGCTAATATTATATTAGCCGATGAAATAAACCGTGCACCGGCTAAAGTTCAAAGTGCGTTGTTGGAAGCCATGCAGGAGCGTCAAGTTACGATAGAAAAAGAAACATATCCATTAGATGACCCTTTTCTTGTATTAGCAACACAGAATCCTGTTGAGCAGGAAGGAACTTACCCTTTGCCTGAAGCCCAGGTTGACAGGTTCATGCTTAAAGTTAATATATCTTATCCTTCCAAAGCGGAAGGGTTGAAAATTTTAAGAAGAATGGCCCATATCAATACCGATATTAAAGTTAATAAAATAATTACACCTAAAGAAATTGTCAAAGCCAGAAACACTGTGGATGAAATTTATATGGATGAGAAAATTGAGGAATATATTATTGATATTGTTGAGTCTACGAGAAAACCCGCAGACTATAATTTATCTGAAATTGAAGGACTTATTAAATATGGGGCATCTCCACGAGCAGCGATTAGCTTAGCTTTAGCTTCAAAAGCATACGCGTTTATACAAGGAAGGGGTTATGTTACCCCGCAGGATATAAAAACAATTGGGATGGATGTGTTGCGTCATCGGGTTGTCATCAGTTATGAGGCCGAAGCTGAGGAGAAAACCGCGGAAGATATTGTTCAGAAGATATTTGATGAGGTTGAGGTTCCATAAATTTAAACATAAGGAATTGCTTTATGATACCTAAAGAATTATTTAAAAAAATTCGTCAGATTGAAATTACAACCAATCGGATGGTAACGGATGTCTTTGCCGGACAATATCATAGTGTGTTTAAAGGTCAGGGAATTGAATTTGATGAAGTCAGAGAATATCAAAGAGGCGATGATATTCGTACGATTGACTGGAACGTTACGGCAAGGGCGGGGCACCCGCACGTCAAAAAATTTATTGAGGAAAGAGAACTTAACGTAATGATTCTGGTTGACGCGTCGCGTTCCAGCTATTTTGGAACAGTAAACCAGCTCAAGAGTAATATGGCCGCGGAGGTTGCTGCTATTCTGGCCTATTCCGCGATTCGAAACAGTGATAAGGTGGGCCTTATTATTTTTACGGACAGAATAGAAAAATATATACCGCCAAGCAAGGGGGTAAGTCATGTTCTGCGAGTTATACGGGAAATTTTGTATTTTAAGCCAGAGGAAAAGGGAACAGATATACCCCTGGCTCTTGACTATTTGAATAAAATTATGACGCGTCGTTCCGTGGCCTTTTTGATCTCTGATTTTCTTGATTCTAAAAATCAATCAAATGGGAATGGTAATCGTCTGAAACAGGCCATGGCCATCGCTAATCGTAGACATGATTTGGTTGCCATAACCCTTAATGATCCCAAAGAACGGGATTTATCGAATTGCGGATTGGTTTATCTTGAGGATGCTGAAACAGGTGAAAAGGTATTGGTTGATTCATCTGACCCCGAGTTTCGTAAAGAATTTAGAGGGGAAGCAGACAGAAGATATAAAGAAAGAAATAGATTTTTTAGAGCTATTAATGTTGATCATATTGATATATCAACGGATGTACCTTATACAAAGGCGTTAATAAAATTTTTTAAACAGAGAAAAAGCAAAATATCCTAAAAAGTAGATTATGAAGAAAAATATAAATTTTATAATGTCATTTATAGCACAGACCCTTAGTTATTTCTTTTTTTTATTAATAGGAAAAGTTTTTGCGGAGGGGAATCAGGAAATAGATACTTCTGTTTTTCAGGATATAAAACCGCCTGTTAACCTTCCGTTTAGCAGCTTACCGCTAATAATCGGGCTCATTGTATTGGGAACATTGATTTTTGCCTGGGTCTTATGGCGTTTTATTAAAAAAAATAAACACGTCAGGAAGATTATCGAACCACTTAAGAGCCCGGATGAAATTGCCTATGAACGATTGGCAGAATTGTTAAAGCGCGATTTGCCGCAAGAGGGAAAAATTAAACAATATTTTATTGAAATATCTGATATTTTGCGTCGCTATGTCGAAGGGCGTTTCGCGCTAAAAGCACCTGAATTAACAACTCCTGAATTTCTGGAAAAAATTAAAAAGTCTGATCAGTTAAACCCGGATCATAAGCTTCTACTGAAAGAATTTTTAATGAGCTGTGATCTGGTTAAGTTTGCCCGATACGGACCGTCAGAAAAAGAAATCGAACAAAGCGCGGTGCTGGTGAGAAGCTTTATTGATGAGACTAAACAGGATGTCAGCATGGAACAGGAGGTTAATAATGCCGTTTAAAGACCCTCTTGTTTTATTGTTAATCCCATTTTGTCTGGTCATATTTTATATTTTAGAGAAAAAAAAGAAATATCCGACGTTCCGGTATTCTTCAACGCGGTTAGTAAAGAAACAGAAAAGTTGGAAAATCGCGGTTAGTCAGGGTCTTGTTTTTGTCAGATTAACGGTATTTGTTTTATTTATTATTGCTCTTGCCGGACCGCGGTTAACACTTGAGAGATCGGAAATTACAACTGAGGGGATTGATATTATTCTTGCTGTTGACGCATCAGGAAGTATGGCTGCGGAAGATTTTAAAGTCAGGAATCAGCGCGTTAATCGGTTGTCTATTGTCAAAGATGTTGTGGAAGAGTTTGTCAGCAAAAGGTCGGGAGACCGGATAGGCCTGGTTGTTTTTGCCGGGCAAGCCTATACCGTGTGTCCGTTAACAACCGATTACGATTGGTTGGTTACAAACTTAAGAAGGGTCGAATTAGGTGTTATTGGAGAAGACGGGACAGCTATTGGTTCAGCGCTGGCGTCGTCATTAGGACGTCTGGAAGGAAGCAAGGCAAAATCCAGGGTTATTATTCTTTTGACGGATGGTGTTAATAATGCAGGGAATATTAAGCCTCTTGAAGCAGCCAAGGCGGCAAGTTCTCAAGGAATTAAAATTTATACTATTGGAGCCGGTTCAACAGGGGTTGTTCCCTATCCGGTTCAGGATTTGTTTGGAAGAACGGTTTACCAGAAAGTTCGCATGGATCTGGATGAGGTGACATTAAAAAAAATTGCCCGGATGACCGGAGGGGAGTATTTTCGCGCGACGGATACCGAATCATTACGAAGTATTTATGAGGAAATAGACAAACTTGAGAAAACGGAAATACAGGAGACGGGATACAAGGAATATAGACAATTATTTGAATGGTTTCTTTTCGCGGGATTGATTTTGTTTGTTTTGGAATTAATTTTATCAAATACAATATTAACGAGGGTTCCATAATATGCGGTTTGCTGATTTTTATATGATCCATTTAGTGTGGCTTATCGGCCTTTTCGCCATCTTTTTGATATGGCGAAAAGGTAAAAAAAATATTCTGCGGGAAAGATTCGCGGATAAAAAATTACTGGGTGATATATCCGGCAGCTTATTTAAAAGGAATGAATGGGTTCAGATTATCCTTGTTATTTTTATCGGCATCTTTTCAGTGCTTGCCCTTATGCGTCCGCAATGGGGGTTTCAGTGGCAGAAAATTAAAAGGGAAGGATTGGATATTTTGGTGGCTATAGATACATCAAAAAGCATGTTGACGGATGATGTTAAACCAAATCGTCTGGAAAGGTCGAAATTAGCAGTTAAAGATTTGGTTAAAAAACTGGAGGGTGACCGGATAGGTTTGATTGCTTTTGCGGGAAAGATTCGCGGATAAAAAATTACTGGGTGATATATCCGGCAGCTTATTTAAAAGGAATGAATGGGTTCAGATTATCCTTGTTATTTTTATCGGCATCTTTTCAGTGCTTGCCCTTATGCGTCCGCAATGGGGGTTTCAGTGGCAGAAAATTAAAAGGGAAGGATTGGATATTTTGGTGGCTATAGATACATCAAAAAGCATGTTGACGGATGATGTTAAACCAAATCGTCTGGAAAGGTCGAAATTAGCAGTTAAAGATTTGGTTAAAAAACTGGAGGGTGACCGGATAGGTTTGATTGCTTTTGCGGGAACAGGGTTTCTGGTTTGCCCTTTAACGATTGATTATCAAGGATTTTTGTTAACCCTGGATAACGTTAATACCGAAACTATTCCCCGAGGAGGCACATCGATTTCAACAGCTATTAAGGAAGGAATACGGAGTTACAAGAATACAAAAGGAAAAAATAAAGTCATGATTATCATTACAGATGGAGAAGATTTAGAAGGGAACGTTCTGGAACTAGCAAAAAAAGCAGCTGATCAGGGTATAAAAATATTTACCATAGGCATTGGAACGAAAGAGGGAGAACTGATTCGGGTTCCGAATGGACAGGGCGAATATGAGTTTGTTAAGGACAAAGAGGGTAATTTTGTTAAATCTAGATTGAATGAAAAATTACTTCAGGAACTGGCTTTAACAACGAATGGAGTTTATGTTCATGCTACCGGAGCCCAGTTTGGTTTAGAGTATATCTATGATAACTATTTATCAAAGATAGAAAAACATGAAATTAAATCTACGATGGAAAAACGTTTTTATGACCGGTTTCAAATACCATTGGTTCTCGCTTTCATTTTGTTATGCGCGTTTTCGTTGACAACAACAAGGAAAGACAGATGAAGAAAATAGTATTAAGGGCCTGTAATGAAATAATTTCACCATTTTTGCCCCACATCTTCAGGGCAGATTTGACCGATTTTCAATCACGATTTCCTCAACGTACGTCGAGTACGTCTCGAAAATCGTTCAATCAGATCGGTCAAATTCGCCCTAAATCTGAGGGCATAAATAGTAAAATTATTTTATTACAGACCCTAATGATTGTAATTTTAATATGTTGTACGACCTCTGGCGAAGCAGCAAAAGCAAGAGATGTTAAGGAGGGTAATCGTTTATACAATGAAGGGAAGTATAAAGAATCTTTAGAAAAGTATAAAAATATTTTAAAAGAAGATTCTGAAAAGGACATTATTAATTTTGATACGGGGACTGCTTATTATAAAACAGAAGACTACGAGAATGCGATCACGCATTTTCGTAAAGCTTTGTTGGGTCAGGATGAGTCTTTAAAGGCGAACGCTTATTATAATTTAGGTAATTCTTTTTATAAATTGGGATTAAATAAGGAAGAAAAGGAATTAGAGTCCGCGGTCAAATTTTTGGGAAATTCATTAGGGGAATACAAAAAAGCTTTGAATTTGAGTCCTGAAGATAAAGCGGTTAAATCTAATCATGCCTTTGTCTCAAAGGAACTTAAACGATTAAAAGAAAAATTAAAAAAACAACAAGAAAAAAATAAAAAATCTCAATCTTCAAAAAAAGAGAATAAAGAAAAACAGGATAAATCAAGTGGTAAAGGTCAAAAAAAATCAGGGAATTCCCAGAAAAATCAAAATAAAATGAATAATGAAGAAAAGAAGGGGAAAACTCAGGAGAGTCAAAACAAAGAAAAAAAAGATAATGGAGATCAAAAAGGTCAAAATCAGAAGCAAGAAGAACAAACTAAATCTCCAGAGCAGAATGCAGTGCAACAACCGGGAGATCAAGAAAAAAATCAGAAGAAAAATCAAGGCCAGGCCGGGAATGCCGCGGGATCTCAGAAAAGTACAAATTCTACAGATGAAAACACAAAAAAAATGTCTGATCAGGAATATCAGATGTTTCTTGAAAATTACCAACAGAACGAGGAGCCAAAAGGTTTATTGAATATGCAGCCCAGATCAATACGAATTAAGGAAGTTGATAAGGATTGGTAATACTAAAACCAATTCTACTTTTTTTGATGCTTTAACGGGAAATAGCAGAATTGATTTTGGTGATTATTTAACGTAAATGGTATTATTAAAGGATTTAGTATAAAATGTTAAAAGTAAAAAATATACTCAGGCCAAATGAATTCGTAAGTTTAGAACGTTGTTCCACAGTAGATGGAGCCCCTAAATTTCGCAAACCTGGCGCGCTTGGGTATAAGTCGCTAATTGGTATTATTATTCTGTTGTTTTTTCACGCGGGATTAGCTTTTGCTCAAGATTCTACTTTTGAAGCAACGGTGGACAATAATCGCGTTGTTTTGGGATCATCTATTCAGCTTACTCTTTCTTTCAAGGGAGTATCTAATGCCAGTGCTTTGGAACTGCCGGAGATGGAAGCCTTTCAAACTCAGTATTTGGGACCTTCGACAAAAATAACCATTATTAACGGGAGTTATTTAAAAATAGTCTCGCATGTTTATAATTTGTTTCCTCTTAAAGTCGGGACATTTCAAATACCTTCATTTAAGGTGGAAATAGGGGGTAGGACATATACCTCCAAAGCCATCGACATTGAGGTTGTGGACACGCAGGCGCGTTCATCAAATAATTCAAATGAGAAAATAAACACGCAGCGTTCAGTAAGCCTGAAAGATAAAATTTCATTAGTCCTGGAAATACCTAAAAAACAAATCTATTTACATGAGCCAGTACCCGTGACTATGAAACTGTATGTCAATGGTTTATCTATAAGTGATGTCGCTTATCCGACTTTTGAAAAGAACGGGATGTCGGTAGATGAATACTTAAAACCGAAACAATATGAAGAAGTACGCGGAGGATTACGCGATGAGGTGATTGAATTTAACACCGTTATTTATCCAACAAGAACAGGGGATATAAGTATAGGACCTGCTCAGCTTACATGTAATATTGTTTCAAGGAGCCGAAGAGGCCGGTCATCTTTTGGTGGTTTTGACAGCTTTTTTGATAATTTTTTAGACCGTGTTGAAAAGCAGCCTATTACTGTTCAATCACGGGAAGTAGTGCTAGACGTTTTGCCCTTTCCAGAAGAAAAAAAACCAAAGAATTTTTCAGGGGCCATCGGACATTTTAATTTAATATTTTCAGCAAGTCCTTTAAAAGTGAACGTTGGCGACCCTGTAACCATTCGTATGAAAGTGACGGGACAGGGAAACCTTAAAGCTGTTAAAATGCCGGCGTTTAAAGAATCCGTGGAGTTTAAGGTTTATGATCCGCAAATTAAAGTAGAAAATGGAGTTAAAATTTTAGAACAGGTGCTAGTTCCAAAAAATGAAGCTATTACAGAGATTCCACAAGTTAATTTTAGTTATTTTGATACGAGTTTAGGCGAGTATAGAAATATTGCAAAAGGGCCTATATCCTTAAATGTCAGTCCTGCCGATATTCAGGGTGAGCTTAAGGTTTTTGCTCCGGAAAAAAAGAGGGCATCTTTTGTGCCAGAAAAAATTGGACATGACATCGTCTATATCAAAGAAAAACCAGGAAAATTTCAATCTATTGAGGACACGTTTTATAAGAGTATTCGAGCCAGGGTTTTATTTGTACTGATAACATTATTTTTTATATTTGGGTTATTTTATTATCAACGTCATAGGCGTGTCAGTTCAGATTTGGCTTATGCGCGAAATCTCAAAGCCCCGAAACAAGCAAGAGAAGGGTTAAAAGAAGTCCAAAGTTATATTAACCGGAATAAATCCAAAGAATTTTATTTAACTTTATTTAAAGTTATGCAGCATTATTTTGGGAATAAGTTTCATTTGTCTTCACAGGGGCTGACCGTTAAAGAGCTGGAGAAAATTTTAATAGATAAGCGGGTCGGCACACAAATGCTTAATTTAATCAAGGAATTATTTGAACAATGTGATCAGGTACGTTTTGCTTCAGCCGCAAGCAACGCGAGCGCGATGAAAATCAGTCTGGAAAAAGCGGAACAAATTATAGACTATTTCGAGAGGAATGTGTCATGAGAAATTATCGGATATTAATACTTTTGATATTAAGTAGTATAGCTTCATTGTTAATGGGGTGTTCAGGTTTTGCTCAGGAATCAGACTTTTATCAAGCCTCTCAATATTATAAAGATGGTCAATATAAAAAAGCGATATCAACGTATGAACATATTCTGGAAACCGGAAAGACCAGCGGGCCACTTTATTATAATTTGGGCAATAGTTATTTTAAAGATGATCAATTGGGTAAAGCGGTTCTCAGTTATATGCGCGCTAAAAAAATAATGCCCCGAGACAGTGATGTGGAGTTTAATTACAAATACGCGCTTTCAAAAGTAAAGCATAAATTCGGTTTGAAAAAAAAAGGAATTATTGAAAGAGTGGTTACTAAGTATGCCGATTATTTAAATCCTGATGAACTTTTGAGGATTATTCTGGTTAATTATTTTTTGATTTGCGCGATATTTTTATGGGGGCTTTTTTTTCGTTGGTCTAAAAAAAGTATATTCGGCACAGGAATATTTTTAAGTATTTTTTTATTATTGAATTCTTTCATTTTTATTCGCGGATTGAATAGGCGTGATCATATGGCTGTAGCCATTGTAGATGTAGAAGCCAAATTTGAGCCTATTGAAAAGGCGACCGTTCATTTTAATCTTTCCGAGGGTAATACCGCTATTATATTGGAAAAACAGGATGACTGGGTTAAGATTGAGCGTATGGATGGTAAAGTTGGCTGGATAAGGTCTCATGATATTGAATCCATTTGAAAAAAGTAAGAAAATTTTAATTTTAATTTAATCTTCTTTTTATCCATGGTTTGTTATAAATAATACTAAGGATTCAAGCAAAAAGGGAAGTTATTCTTGCTTGAATCCTAATTAGGTTAAATAATGACCAAAATTCATTCTTAAAAATAAAGCAATTATTTAATGGAATTGGGATAAGTTAGATAAAATTTTTTATTCTCGGGTTAGCACTCTCTAAAAGAGACTGCTAAAAATGAAGGAGGTGAACAAAGATGAAAAAGATTGATCGGATAATTCTTGGAATTCAAGACTGGATCAAAGGGTTAAAAAATCGATTTAATAAAAATAAATAATAACATTAACAGTGGAGATAATTACCATGACAAACTTTCCGAAATAAAGAGTTATTAAAAACAAGTGAGGAATAAAAAATGGCGATACGATTTGATAAGTTTACACAAAAAAATCAGGAAGTCATTCAACAGGCCGTTGAGTTGGCAACGCAGTTAGGACATCAACAGATTGAGACAGAGCATTTAACTTATGCTTTGCTTAAGGTAGATGGAGGGCTTATTCCTTCATTTTTGGAGCGGTTTAATATATCAACATCCGGGATTTTAAGTAAATTAGAAATGGAGCTGGATAAGAAGCCAATTGTAGAAGGGGGACAGCAGTCATTTCTTTCTAATACAACAAACAGGGTGTTATCTGAGGCCCAAAAGACTGCCAAAAAAATGGAAGATGAATATGTTTCGCAAGAACATATATTGTTGGCATTATTTAAAGATGACAACACTCTTCTTAGCCAGGAATTAAAAAAGAACGGAATACATGAAGAAAGTATTCTTGAAATTATCAATCAGATTCGCGGTGGGCAGAAAGTAGATAGTGCCAATCCAGAGGATAAGTATCAAGCTTTAGAGAAATATGGCCGTGATCTTATAGTATTAGCGGAGGAAGGAAAGCTTGATCCCGTGATTGGAAGAGATGAAGAGATTAGGCGCATTGTTCAGGTCTTGTCACGCAGAACAAAGAATAATCCAGTGATTATCGGGGAGCCTGGGGTTGGGAAAACAGCTATTGTTGAAGGATTAGCGCAGCGTATTTATTCAGAAGATGTCCCCGAAGGGTTAAAACAAAAGAAAGTTGTCGCTTTAGATATGGGGGCTTTAATTGCCGGAACAAAATATAGAGGTGAGTTTGAAGACCGTTTAAAGGCTATTTTAAAAGAAATCGAAAGTAAAGCGGGTCAGGTTATTCTGTTTATAGATGAATTGCACACGATTGTCGGAGCCGGAAAAACGGATGGGGCCATGGACGCGGGCAATATGCTCAAACCTGCTTTGGCTCGAGGGATGTTGCGTTGTATTGGGTCTACGACTTTAAATGAATATAGAAAGTATATTGAAAAAGATGCCGCGTTAGAAAGGCGTTTTCAACCGATTATGGTTAATGAACCGACCGTGGAAGATACTATAGCGATTTTGCGTGGACTTAAAGAGAAGTATGAGGTTCACCATGGCGTACGTATTCAGGATGCGGCTATTATCGCGGCATCGACATTATCTCATCGATATATTACAGAGAGGTTTTTACCGGATAAAGCTATTGACTTAATCGATGAAGCCGCGTCTCGTTTGAGAATTGAAATTGACAGCATGCCTCAGGAATTAGATATAAATGAACGAAAAATACGTCAGTTAGAGATTGAAAAGCAGGCATTAAAGAAAGAAAAAGATGAAGCCTCAAAAGAACGTCTTAAAAAATTATCTAAAGAATTGGAAAGCTATCAAGAAGTTAATAAAAAACTTAGATTGAAATGGCAGGGAGAAAAACAACTTATTGATAAAATTCGAAAAATAAAATCAGATATAGAGTTTTACAGGCAAGAGGAATATAAAGCCGAGAAAGAAGGTGATTTAAATAAAGCCGCGGAAATTAAATATGGGACTTTAGTTAGATTAGAGAAAGAATTAGAAGTTCAAAACAAGGATTTGGTTAAGATTCAAAAAGACGGCACTATGTTAAAAGAAGAGGTGGATGATCAGGATATTGCTGAAGTTGTCTCAAAATGGACAAAAATACCGATTTCAAAATTAATGGAAGGGGAAACAGAGAAACTGATTCATATTGAAGAAACACTTAAAGAAAGGGTTGTAGGACAGGATGACGCGATTGATTTAATTGCAAATTCTATCCGTCGTTCCCGAACCGGTTTAAGTGACCCGAATCGACCCATAGGTTCTTTTATATTTGTCGGTCCCACTGGAGTTGGGAAGACAGAGCTTGCTAAGTCATTGGCTTGGTATTTGTTTGACGATGAAAGTGCCATGATTCGTATTGATATGAGTGAGTATATGGAAAAACACAGTGTTTCACGTCTCATTGGAGCGCCTCCGGGATATGTGGGATACGATGAAGGAGGGCAATTAACAGAGGCGGTTCGTCGCCGCCCTTATTCTGTTATTCTATTTGATGAAATTGAAAAAGCCAGTTCAGACATATTTAATGCTTTACTACAAATTTTAGATGATGGGCGGCTTACAGATGGTCAGGGAAGGAAGGTTAACTTCAAGAATACTATTATTATAATGACCTCTAATATCGGGTCTGAATTAATTTTAAATATAGAAGATAAAAGAGAGATTAATCAGAAAATAAAGGATTCAATGACAGCTTTTTTTCGACCTGAATTTCTTAATCGACTTGATGAAATTATTATTTTTAATCGTTTGGCCAAAAAGCATATTCGCAAGATTGTTGATATCCAATTAAGAACTATTCAGGATCGATTAGACAGTAAATACATTAGTTTAGATGTGTCTGATAAAGCTAAAGATTTATTGGGGGAAAAAGGTTTTGATTCTGCCTATGGCGCGAGACCATTGAAGCGTGTTATTCAAAAAAATATTCAGGATCCTATTGCCCTTAAACTGTTAAAAGGTGAGTTTAAGGAAAAAGATCAAATTAAAGTGGATAGTGAAAAAGATATATTTATTTTTATGAAAAATGGTAGAAAGGCAGATTTATACCAATTCCATTAAATAATTTTTTTATTTTTGACTCTACTATTCTCGTTATTGGAATTGGTATTATTTAGTGTTCCCTGAAAAATGACTTTTGTCACTTCAGCAGGACATCATCTTCAGGAAAAAGATCCAACAGCCCTCCTTTATTTTTTAAAAGAATCGGAAAAAGTTAATATAAGAAAATTCTAACTTTTATTTAACCGTACTTTTATCAACGTTTTGTTATAAATAATAACAGATACATTAAATAATACCAAATCCACTAATTAATTTCTGATTTAATTTTACTTATCTCGACGTTTTTGCGAGTAAGGAATCATTCACAAATAACCTCGACAATCATGAAACAGGTGTTGTCGGGTTGAGATATATAGTTGTTGAGGTTATTTTTGAGCCGATCCTAAGTAAGCTTTTTAAATGAGTACTTATTTAATGGAATTGGTATTACCAATAACACAAGGGGGTGAAAAAATGAGAGGAATGATGAGAACATCAAATCCCACGCTAAATAGCAGGGTCTTTGAAGAGGTGAGAGATTATAGCACCGGCCAATCTATGACAATACAAGGAACTGTTAATAAATCTTTTGTCTTATTGTTTTTATTGGTTATGACGGCATCTTGGGTATGGGGCAAGGTTTTTCAGCCGGCGCCTTTATTTGAAGGAAATCAAGGGACAGCTATAGCCGGTTCCGTGTATCCGTTAATGATGGGAGGCGCATTTGGAGGGATGATTTTAGCTTTTGTAACTATTTTTAAGAAAGAGTGGGCGAGTATAACGGCTCCTCTTTACGCGCTTTGTGAAGGGCTTTTTATAGGGGGAATATCAGCTATTTTTGAAAGGCAATATCCCGGACTTGTCCTTCAGGCGGTCGCGTTAACCTTTGGAACACTTTTTAGTCTATTAATGGCTTATAAGTCCGGACTGATCCGGGCTACAGAGAAGTTCAAATTAGGAATTGTTGCCGCAACCGGAGCCATTTTTGTTGTGTACATGATAAGTTGGATTATGTCATTCTTTGGGGCATCCATTCCGTTACTTTACAGTAGCAGCGGTTTAGGGATAGGATTCAGTCTGGTTGTCGTAATCATTGCGGCACTCAATCTTATTCTGGATTTTGATTTGATTGAGCAAGGCGCATCAAAAGGGATTCCAAAATATATGGAATGGTACGGAGCCTTCGCGCTTATGGTAACACTGGTTTGGCTGTATCTTGAAATATTAAGATTACTGGCCAAATTAAGGAATCGGAGATAAAACAAAATATGAATAATAATACGTAACCGTTCACGCCTTTGTGTCATTGCGAGAAGGCATTCAAAATATTCAAGCCGACGCGGCAATCTTTCCTATCAACCTAAGATTGCTTCGTATGCAATTTTTGCTTCGCAAAATATTGCTTACTCGCAATGACACAGTGCCATGAACGGTTACATTGAATGGAATTGGTATAAAAAAGGAGATTAAAATGTCTGAAAAAAATTCTGTAGTAGCTGTATGTAACACGCATCAGGAAGCCGAATCAACAGTCAAAGAATTACAGAAGTCAGGGTTTGATATGAAGAAAATATCAATTGTTGGAAAAGATTATCATACAGAAGAGCATGTGACCGGTTATTACAATACCGGTGAGCGTATGAAAACCTGGGGTAAGCTAGGTGCTTTTTGGGGAGGCCTTTGGGGAGTTCTTTTTGGTGCCGGTATTTTTATGATTCCCGGTATGGGTCCTGTTATGATAGCAGGTCCTTTAGTCGCCTCTATAGTTGGTGGGTTAGAAGGTGCCGTTGCTTTTGGAGGTCTCAGCGTTTTAGGAGGGGCCCTTATTAGTTTAGGTATTCCAAAGGATAGTGTTTTAAGTTATGAAAGAGAGATCAAAACAGACAAATTTTTGCTTATTGTTCATGGAACAGAAGCAGAGGTTAATAAAGCGCATGAAATTCTAAAAGTTGCCGATACTAAACAAGTTGCTGTTCATTTAGGATTCAAGCAAAAATAACTTCCCTTTTTAGCTTTCAGATTTAGGTCAGATT
>CAZIRV010000009.1:0-28697 GCA_964541845.1 uncultured Planctomycetales bacterium | reverse complement strand
AACTCGGTGCGACAGCGAATCGTTTTGTCTACACGCAGGCCGGTGAACATTTACTTGAGTACTGAAGTCGGGATTTTATTAAGAGGTTTCAGAGTAAGGGTCTGTAATGAAATAATTTTACTATTTATACCCTAAATCTGAGGGCAGAAATAGTAAAATTATTTCATTATAGGTAAAGCAGGATTTAATCTTGTTAAAAAAGTTTTAATATTCGCGACCTATTTTCATATGTTGTGGTTATAGCCAAAGTTAAGGAGCTATTCTCGTAGCTTACAGTTAAGAGTATAGATTATACAAAGTAAATAGAGGGGCGCAAGGGGTAAAGCATGTCTGGAGATAGAGGCTGCGCAAAGAGCGTAGATGCCGATGTGGGGGATAATAATTAATAGAGTAAACAGACACGCGACTGTAAAGTCATCCGAGGATAAACACTTTCTGTTACGTAGCGTAAATAGACTTAAATAGCAAAAAGAGAAGAGAGAACAGAGGGAAATTACCAGCCGTAGTCCATCTTTTAAAATAGGGTTGGAAAAGAGTTTTTCAAGTCCTTTTGGATAAATGACGAATCCAATTTTTGTTGACTCCCAGAAAAATAGTTTGATTGCATCGACACTCATTAAGAGAGAAAATCGAACAGGATGTTGTCTAATTTTTTTCTTGGTGACGATAGTGAACGCGTTATTTTGTTCTTGAGGGAGGATTTTCTCTTGAATATTTTTGGCTTCCGGTGAATGGCTGAAACTTTCAAGATTTTTTGTCCGCCAAAAGGCGCAGGTCTCTTCATCGAAAAAGATTGTGCAATAATTTTCTCCGGGGATGTAGGCTAGAGCAGAGAAAAATTTTTTTAATGAAAGCTCTTCTGTTCGTAGGGAGGCACTGTTGTAGAGGACGTAACTGCTTCGATCTGTCAGAGTATATTGGCCGTTATATTTTTTGTTAAGCAGCTTGTAAGAGATAAGAAAGAGATTGAAGGTAAGGATTGTGGTCAGGAGGAATATTCCCGTACGTTTGAACACGGGATTATTTTTTCGGATCAAGGATTTCAGGAATAAATAAGCAAAGGGTGAGAGGTAGATTAAGAATATAAATTCGTATGCCCCTTTGACCATAGTTGTGGCTACAAAAAGCAGAGCAACACACATTCCTGTCAAACTATCGGACATCCTGGTAGAGAGGAAATTTGTCTTGTTGTGGCAGGCCTTCCAAGCGTGGATAGTCATTGTAATAAGACCTATTAAAAAAGGATAGGTCATAATTTCAGAAAAAAGGCTGAGGGCAGAGTTAGTAAGGGCGGGAGAGTATCCAATGTACAGAATTAATAGTGCTATTAAAAATGGAGACATTTTTAATTGTTTTAATAAACGAAATGTTAAAATCTGAGTTATAAATAAAAAGAATAGTTGAAAAATGATTTGTACAGACTGGTATGAGATATTCAGGAGATTTCCAATTCTCATGGAACAAGAGATCATAAACGGATAAAGTGGTTCCCTGTTGGGGCCTGTTTTAAAATACTCAATCCAGCCGTGATGATAGAGCAATTTCCCTAGAGACTCATATCCGAGCGCGTCATGAACAAGAACCATTTGGGTCGTGCAGGCTAGGTAAAACCAATAGAGAAAAGAGAGGGTAAAGGCGATGTTAATAAATTGTATATTGCCGGCAAATTTGAGGAGTTTGTTTGGTGATATATTTTGTAAAGGGTTAGGCATGGGTTATATAGATACTCAATGAGGTCATAAATTGGAATTTTTTGCTCTCAAATTTTAGGCAAATTTGTTCAGTCTGATTGAGAGACTCCGAAGGCGTAACGAGTTACGTTGAGGAATTTCGATTGAAGATCGGGCAAAGATGTCTGAAAGATGAGATGCGAAAATTCCAATTTATGGCCTCATTGAGTATGGCATAAGATGTATTAAAAAACAATAATTATTGACAATATAAGAGGTGTTGGGTAGCATCGAAAATATGAAATCAGAAGTCAAACCAAATATTCTTTTCCTTTATCCTAAGACTGGAATGGACTTTGGATCTACGATCGCGCCTCCGCATGCCTTGCTTGCAGTTGCTGCCCCGGTATTAAAGGCAGGATACAGTGTTACGCTTCTTGATCAAAGAACGCAGATGATTACAGAAAAAATATTAAAAAATTGCTTATCGGGTGATACGATTTGTGTCGGTATATCAACGATGACCGGAACTCAGATCAGAAATGCCTTGATGCTGGCTCAAATGGTCAGGAAGTTAACCAATGGAAAAGTTCCGATTGTCTGGGGAGGGTGTCATCCTTCATTGGTCCCTGAACAGACGGCTGCCCACGAATGTGTCGATGTGGTGGTTATTGGAGAAGGGGAAGAGAGTTTTTTAGAGTTGGTCAAGGCCTTTGATCACAGACAAAATTTAAGTACTATTAAGGGGATTGTCTATAAGGATGGTCAGGAGGTTGTTAAAAATGAAACAAGACCTTTAATGGATGTAGAAGACCTCTTGCCGACTCCCTGGGAATTGGTGGACGTGGAGAAATATATTCATCCGGATATGTATTTACAGAAGAGTTCGCGTGTATTAGATATTGGTCAGACCAGTCGGGGTTGTCCATTTAATTGCGGGTTTTGCAGCAGTGCATCAATACGTCGGCGTAAGTGGCGGGCTATGTCTGCAGATAAGGCGTTGAATTTGATTAGGGAAAACGTTCGGCGGTTTAAGTTAAACGGGATATGGCTGCGGGATGATGAGTTTTATATTGATCGTAAACGGTCAACGGAAATATGTGAGGGAATTGTTGCCGATAAACTGAATATCAGCTTTTATACGTCCGGGACGCGGGTAGATGTCTTTATGAAGGCGACAGATTATGAAATTGAAATATTAAAACGTGCCGGGGCGTACACATTGAAGTTTGGTGCCGAGTCCGGATCACAGCGAATTTTAGATACGATGCATAAGGGGATTAAACTTGAGCAGACCTTAGGGGCGAATCAGCGGTGTAAAAAACATGGGATTATCCCGGCATTCGGGTTAATGGTGGGATATCCGACCGAGACTTTCGAAGATATCAACAAGACGATTGATCTGAGTTTCCGAATTAAGAAAGAAAATCCAATGGCCCAACTTGAGACGATGGCGATTTATACCCCTCTTCCAGGGACCCCTGATTTCCCTTTGGCTGTTGAGAATGGGCTGAAGATTCCGGATTCTTTAGAGGATTGGGCCGATTGGATATTTGACGATTATGATATTGAGGGGAACCGTAACCCCTGGTTTGACAGCGCGGGCCGTACATACTTAGGAAATATTTCTTATATGAGTATCCTGGCTAATGCCCTGGTTAATGTGATGGGAAGTTTAAAGGATCCAATATTACGCAATGTTGCCCAAAGATTGGCCCGACCGGTTAGTTATTACTATTCTAAAAGATTAAAATACAAAATGTATCGTTTCGCCCCGGATTTAAATTTGGTCCGCTATTTGCGTCATGAATTATTTTATAAAAGTGACCTAACTATTCAATGAGAATATTTTTTGTCAAGACAGGTATTTTTTTCAGTACATTTTTTATTATGTTTATGGCCTCCTTATTGATTGTGGTTATTTATTGTATAAAAATCTTCATGCGGCTGCAAAAAATATGTCAAGGTAGTCCATAAACTCTCTCGAGACTTCTTTTGGCGATCGAGTCTATGGAAATTCTGGCTTGTACAGCCTTAGGATATAAATTAGCAGGTAATATAGCAAAAAAACTGTAACTGTTCACGGCATATCTTTTCTGAACATAACCAAACAAACACCGGGTGTTTGTTTGGTTATGATGCCTATTTTAGTGATCGAGCCTGTGGAGACTTTGGTCATGGCACAGCTTCAGGATACAAATTCTTAGCAGATAGTATAGTTAAAAAAATTTCTCAATATATAAAATAAAATTTTATGAAAGACAAATTTTTAAAATTAGTCGGCTGGGATGTTTATTTTATTGTAGTGACTATCGCGTATATTGTCTGGAGGGCTGTTGTATTTTTAAAAAGATTTTAAATATTCCTATTAGTCATTTGCCGACATTAATGTTGGTTATCGGTTATCCTGTTTTTTGGTTGGAATTATATGGGATACGCAAAGGCCAGGGACAGACAACATGGCTGGCGGGAATATTATTTTTATTAATAAGCATTTATGTTTTTTTTCAGAATAGAGCTTCTTTTAAGTTAATCCGTAAGGAATACGCTTCTCAATTCCAGGTCGTATCTTTATTTTCAAAATTTTTGATAGGTCTTGGAGCCATTCTTAGTCTTGCTATTATTATTATTTCTTATAAAGCGTCTTTACTACCTCTTCATTTGATGCAGGAGAGCGATGCCTTGAATTATCATTATACTCTTCCCCGGCAGCATCTTATTTTGGGTTCTTTTAAACATATCCCCTGGGCCGCCGATGATTTGTTTTTATTGCCGGTCCAGTTTGCTTTAGCGCCCTTCTGGTTTGTCACAGAGCTTCCTAATAAATTTCCGCAGTTTTTATTTTTTTTAGGTTTGATGGCTGTTTTAGTGAAACTCACAAAATACTTTAGTCAAAACAATTTGATTTCCATGATTTTGGTTGTGTTTGCTATTTTGGGTTCCCATCATGTCGGGATCCAAATGGGGACAGCGATGTTAGATTTAATTTTGGCCTATTTATTTTTCGCGGCTTTAGATAGTCTGCTCAAAGGAAAAATGTTTTTGGCTTTAATGGAGTTTTCTTTTTTCTTTTGGTCAAAATCTTTTATTCCTGTTCAGATGGGAGTGATCGCTTGTGTGATGATAATAATTTTTATGGTTGCTAAAAGAACGCATTTTAAGGTTTTATTTATAGATGAAATAATAGGGAAGTATAGGAAACAGGGAAAGAAAATAGTTTTAGGTTTTCTAATATTAGGTATATTTATTGGAGGGCCGTTTCTTCTTAAATCTACTTATTATTCAGGAACGCCTTTTTTTCCTTTAATGGCAGGAGCAATACGAATGAATCAAAACATTGATGAAAATGCCACGCATTGGCAATCGATTATGAATTCTTCCGATTCATTTGTTACAGCGGCAACACATTATGGTTATGGGAGGTCATTACCAGCATTTGTTAAACATTTCTGGCTTATCGCTGTTCCGGAAAAAGGCGTGAATAATAAATATGATTATCCTTTGGGACTGGTTTATCTTTTGGTTTTAGGGCCTTTTGTTATGATGATTCGAAACCAGTTGCGAAGAAAAGAGCTTGAGGTCAGTTCATTATTTATTATACTATTCTGGATGTCGTGGTGGTTTGGATCCCAGCAGTCGCGTTATTTATATATTCCAGTATTTTTGATGGTTGTTAAGGTTATTTCGACAATGAGGCCGTCAAAAGTATTTATGAGTATTCTTATTTTGGCGATGAGCTTGAATGTACTTTCAGTATTTAGAAGTCACAAAGATGATTTTGGAAAAAAAATAGTACAGATATTAAGGCCAAAAGATTTAGAAATTATGAGTATTAATCGAAAATATATTCAGAAAAATCAGAAAGGTTTTGTGGATTTAAATTTTCGTGATGTCCCTTTTGCCCAATTTCCGGTGCGTGCGGTTAAAGAAGGGTTGCCCCATACATTGGCCTTGTAGGAGAAATAATGAAGCTAAGTGTTTTAATGCCGATTTACAATGAAAAAGGCTTTCTTGAGGATATTGTTCAAAAGGTTCTCGAACAGCAGGTTGAAGGTGTTGATGAGACTGAATTGATTATGGTGGATGATTGCTCTCAAGACGGGACAACGGATTTGGTTAAAAGGATTGCGCGGGAATATCCGAAGCAACTAAGGGCTTTTTATCATGAAAAAAATCAAGGGAAGGGCGCGGCCTTAAAGACCGCTATTAAGAAAATGACAGGGGACATCTGTATTATTCAGGATGGAGATTTGGAGTATGACCCGGCGGATTATCCCCGGATGCTTGAGCCGATTATTAGTGGACGGGCGGATTGTGTTTATGGATCACGATTTGTTGGGAGCCAGTCAAAACGGGTGTTATTTTTTTGGCATTTGATAGGAAACAGGTTTTTAACGCTTTTGAGTAATATGTTTACGAATTTAAGTTTCACGGATATGGAAACGTGTTATAAGGCATTTCGTTGTGATCTTTTGAAATCCATTCCTATTGAATCTCAAAGATTTGGTTTTGAGCCGGAGATTACATCGAAGATCGCAAAAAAGAAGTGCCGCATATATGAAGTAGGGATTAGTTATCAGGGCAGGACTTATGCCGAAGGGAAAAAAATTACCTGGAAGGATGGGTTACAGGCTATCTGGACAATTTTGAAATATCACTAAACATGAAAGTCCTCCTCTTAAAACCAAACAATCTCGCCGATCATATTCAACCCTCTTTAGGCTTGGGTTATCTCGCTACCCAAATTCGAAAAAGGCACGAAGTTGTTATTCATGATTGCATTAAAGAAAACACTTCTGTGGAAGACACCGAAGAAATGATTAGAAAATATGATCCGGATTTGATCGGGATTCAGTGTTATACATTTGATACGCCTAAAGTTTACCGGATATTTAAAATTATTAAGGAAGTTTTTCCAAAAAAAATCACGGTTGTTGGAGGGGCGCATATTTCGGCGATTCCGCAAGAGGCGTTTGAGGAATTTCAACCTTATGTGGATTATGCCTTTAATAGTGAAAGCGAATTAGGGTTTCCGAGGTTTTTAGATGTTTTGGAAGAAGGCGGCAAAGATTTTACCGGTATTCAGGGAGTTATTTGGCGCGATGAGGAAGGAAAGGTTATTTGTAATGTTCCGGCTTTTGTGGAAGACCTGGATTCTTTAGGCTTTCCTGCCTGGGATTTGATGCCGCCGGAGACCTATCCGGAGTCTCAGCATGGGGCGTTCTTTGAAAAATTTCCGATAGCGCCTATTATGACAACGCGCGGCTGTCCTTATTCCTGCGCGTTTTGTTCGGCTCCACGCATGTCGGGTAAAAAACTTCGCCATCATAGTGTCGCGTATATTCAAGAGCATATGCGGATGCTTTATAAAAGAGGGGTGAGAGAATTTCATATTGTGGATGATAATTTTACCTGTGATATGGATTTTTGTAAGGATATTTTAAGAGGGATTATTGATTTAAAACTGGATATTAGTATGGCGATGCCAAATGGGATTCGAATGGATCGTCTGGATGATGAGATTTTGGAACTAATGAAGGAGGCGGGGATTTATTTGGTGACGGTGGCCGTTGAATCGGGAAACAACCGTATTTTAAAAAAAATGAAAAAGGCGACAACGGTTGAGAAGATACGGGAAAATGTGGCCTTAATTAAGAAGCATGAGTTTCCTGTCGCGGGATTTTTTATTTTAGGTTATCCAACCGAAACAAAAGAAGAGATGGAATCAACGGTACGTTTGTCTAAGGAATTAGGATTAATTCGCGCGAATTTCTTCACTTATTTACCTCTTCCGGGAACCGCCAGTTATAATGAACTTGTCGCCTCAGGAGAAATTGAAAAGGTGGATTGGAATAATTTCAGGTTTATGAGCGCCCCGTATGTGCCGGAAGGGATTACCAGAGAAGAGCTTTTAAACTTAAAGAAAAAAGCGTTTCTCTCTTTTCATTTTAACCCTAAGGTATTTATGACGAATGTCATGGCAATTAAATCATGGAACCATTTCAAATTTCTCCTCAGGCGTTTTTATCATTGGATCTTAATGGGCCCTTCGGCGTAATTCTCCTAATATATTCCTTGTATAGGAATTTCAAAGTTTGTGTCATTGCGAGTAAGCAATATTTTGCGAAGCAAAAAATTGCTTACGAAGCAATCCTTTGTTAATAAAAGATTGCCGCGTCGTCTTGGTTATATCAATTACGTTAAATAATCTCTCTTATTTAATTCTTCAATTTCTCGTTAAATCGTCGAGAAACATCAGAATTGGTTTGGGTCATTATTTAACGTAATTGGTATTAATTGAACGGCTTCTCGCAAAGACACGAAGGAAAAAGTTGCCGACGGCTTAATTTAATTCATTGAGTTCTTTTTCAAAGGCATTCCAGTCAAATTTATTATGGGCGATGACGGATAATTGTGTTTCGTTATCAATGACTTTTGAAAAATCGGGACAGGCATCAATCTCTTTTTTATGAATGAGCGCTAATGGGTTAAAAGGGATGTTTAATTTTTTTGATATGGTGATAGATTTGATAACAAATTCCCCCCATGTATAACCAATAATTATTGTAGGATAGACAGTTTGAGTATTTGCTCCTTCTGTATTCATGAGAATGCTTTGGATAATAGTGGAGGAATGGGCATCCTGGCATTCTTGCACGGTCGCCAACATTTCCAGATTTTTTAGAATGGCAATGGCATTATCATTGAACATCCATTTGTTTCGAGGATCAATAAGATGATAGATGACAGATGTTTTTTCTCCAACAAACCGTAAAACAAGGTCAACAAGGCGTGATGTTGCCAGGTCTGATTCGGGAGAACTTACGTCAACGGGAAAAATCACCACTTTTTTATTTTCTTTAATAGCCGCCCGTTCATAGGTTGACTTTTCATGGCTGTATCCTTTGATGAAATGTATATTTTTATGTAAATTTGTAATGGCTGAAGGTAATTGTTCTAAGCGGCTGTCTACAATACAAATGCCAACATCCGGTTCTCTTGAAATGATTTCCTGTATAAATAAACACATGTTTTCTCCTGGATAGTTGAAGATAACATAACCATTTTTGTGAGGATTTTTTGACATGCCTAGTCTCCTTTTTTCGGCTAATAATAGTTTAAGATCAATGCTGGAAGATATGACGACACCTAATATGGCCACAGCGAGGAGCCCAAAAGTCATTGTGATGATTCGACCGGCGAGAGTCTCTGCCGGCTGATTTCCATATCCAATCGTTGTTGAAGTTTGCCATACTTGCCATAGGGCTTCATTCCAACTTAAATTTTCCGTGAATTTAAGCCCGATGGTAAAAAAGACAGATACAATAATAAAGTATGTACAAAATTCTAAAAGGGTGATGATTGCTTGAGGAAAGTCATCTCTATGACGAATTTTAATTAATAGCCATCGTATAAACATTTTTAAATGATATCTCATTATTTCTTATTTGTTTATCTTTATTTACAAAAATATTTATTTGAGTATATTGAAAGACGTTATGAGTCAAGCGAGAAAAAATAGTTGGGTTCTTTATTTGAGTATGTTTGTTATGGGGGGGTGTGGGCTGGCCTATGAATATACTTTTAGTAAATTGTCTACAGATCTTTTAGGAAATTCGAGTCGGCAGTGGGCGCTTATTATTGGGATTATGATGTTTTTTATGGGGGTAGGGGCGGATCTTCAAAAAAAAGTTAAAAATAATTTAATCGAAAAATTTATCACTATGGAAATTATATTGGGGCTTGTGGGTTCTTTTGGACCCATTATTTTTCTTTATTCATTTGGGGCCTTTCGTGATTATTTTATTTTAATTCAATATTTTTTTATTTGTCTAATGGGGGTATTGATTGGATTTGAGATTCCATTATTAACGCGTATCAATGAAAAATATTCTTCTCAATTGAGCGTTAATTTAGGGAACATCTTAAAAATGGATTATTTTGGGGCTATGGCCGGGGCCTTGGTCTGGATTTTTATTTTGCCAAAGTTTTTTACCTTAATTGAAGGAGCCTTTGTATTAGGAATGGCAACATTGTTAGTCGCGGGAATTAGTCTTTATTTTTTTCGGGGTTTAATCCGCCCGTTAAAAAAGTTTATCTTTTTTGTTACGGCCTCATTTTTTTTGATCTGTTTTGGGTACACGCAATCCATCCATTGGACGGTATATTCTGAACAAAAACTTTATCGTGATCAAATTATATTTTCTAAAACGACAGTTTATCAGCATATTGTTTTGACAAAATCAACCTCAGGGGAGATTTCTTGTTATATTAATGGTCATTTACAGTTTAATAGCGTGGACGAATATATTTATCATGAAAATTTGGTTCATCCGGTTATGAGTATTGCGCCAAGACGCGATCACGTTCTTGTTTTAGGGGGAGGTGACGGGATGGCGGTTAGGGAAATTCTTAAATATAAAGACGTAAAACAGGTGACTCTTGTTGATCTTGATCCTGTGATGACTTCTTTAGCGCGTGAAAACCCTTTTTTTGTTAAAATGAATGATAATAGTTTGAATAATGCCAGGGTGAAGATTATCAAAAATAATACATTGGTTCCAGGGCCGAAAGAAGATTTATATGTCAGGAATCAGAATGTGTTATTAGAGGACAGGATAGGAAAAGTCGCGCAATTAAATATCGTTAATTTTGATGCTTTAAAATTTATGGAGTTTGTTCAGGGAAAGTATGATGTCATTATTATTGATTTTCCTGATCCTAATTCCCTTGAATTAGCCAAATTATATTCACAACAGTTTTATCAATTAGTAAGTGAAAAATTGACGCCTTATGGTTTATTGGCACAGCAATCAACATCGCCCATTCATGCTAAAGAGGCCTTTCTTTGTATAGGGCGGACGATGCGAAGTTCAGGGTTAGCCGCGATACCCACTCATGACAATGTCCCTTCTTTCGGAGAATGGGGCTGGTGGATAGCGGGACGTAAACAGGCATATACTGAAAAAAAAATAAGACAAAAACTAAAAAGTATTGTAGAATTAATGATACCTACGAAATATTTGACGGTTGATCTTATACGCGCGTCTACTTTTTTTGGAAAGCGGCAGTTTGAAACAAGGGAAACAGATATTAGTACGATGTCATCAGCGCGCATTTATGATTATTATTTAAAGGCGTGGCGTGAATCACTATAAACGGAGGGATAATGAAAGAAAGTAATCTTATTATATTGGTTGTGTTTTTTGCCGTACTATCGGTCTATTCTTTTTTACCGAAAAAGTCTGATAATTATAATGTGAACATCAGTTCAAGCGTAGCCGCTTCTGATGGCCTGGATTTAAAGGCTGTTGGGGCGTTGATTAAAGAGGTTAAAGATGCTAAAGATTTAGAAAAAAAACTTAATGATCCTTCCCTGGGGATTAATAACCTAGATTTAAATGAGGACAGTAAAGTTGATTATATTAAAGTAACGGAGTATGGGGAAGCTAAGGATAAAGGTTTTTCATTATCCGTTGATTTAGGCCCAGGGGATACGCAGGAAGTCGCTACGATTCAGATTGAGAAAAAAGGTGAGGGTGGGGACATTGAAGTGCGGGGTAATCGTGAAATTTATGGACAAGGACAGTATTATCATAGTCCTTATTCAGGTCTTTCGACGCTTCTTATCGCCTCCTATTTATTTCGTCCGCATCCTTTTTATATGTCCCCATATGGTTGGGGAAGGTATCCGGGTTATTATCGACCCTATCGACCGATGTCTCATACAGCGTACAGGGTCAGGAATGCCTCTTCGGGGAGTAGTTTTTCTAAAAGAAGTTCAAGTGGAATGTCTAGAAATATTACATCCCCTAATAAGGGTAAGTCCGCGCGCAATGTGCGGGCTCCATTAAAAAATCCTACAACAAGCCAAAGAGCATTTCAAAAACGAAACCCTTCAAAGACGGTTAGAAGTGGAGGTTTTGGTCGGGCAAGTAGAAGTTCAGTGAGACGATCCAGTTTTGGAAGAAGTAGTGGATTTGGTGGTGGTGGAAAATGAAGCCTTCTAGGCATGGCTTCGTTCCTGTGATGTTAGGGGATATATGAGTAGAATAAAAAAAGGAAAATCTAAATGAAAGAACAATTGATAAATTTACTAGATGTTGGCCCTGTAAAAGATTTATTAGATTCAAGATCAGTGGCATTTGTTTTTTTGTCGCTGGCATTATTTTATTTAGCTAAAAAAATATATGATGCCGTTACGTCGTTTGATTTGAACCATGAATTAGTTGATGTTGATAATAAAGCTGTTGCGACCTCATTTATGGGATTTCTCTTTGGGGTCGGGATTGTGATTTATGGTGTTTTGGGAGATACGAGTAATGTAGGAAGCACATATTTGCTGGATTTAATGAGTACCGCGCTTTGGACGTGTCTGGGCATTGTCTTGCTTATTTTTGGAGGATGGGCGAATGATAAATTTGTTTTATATAAGTTCAATAGTGAAAAAGAGCTGACACAGGATAAAAATATTGGAACCGGTGCGGTTCAATGCGGGGCATTTATTGCCTCAGCGCTTATTATTCGGGCGTGTTTAACTGGAGGGGAAAGTGATTGGGTTACATCGCTGGTTTTAACCCTTATTTATTTTGTTCTGGGGCAGATATTTTTGGTGGTCTATTCTTGTTTTTATCAAATGGCTACTTCTTACGATGTGCACGCGGAAATTGAAAAAGATAATGTTGCCGCGGGGGTTAGTTTTGGGATGAGTTTGATTGCGGTGGGTGTTTTTGTTTCGGCTTATATTGAGAAAAATGATTCTATCCCGGGCTTAATGGTGTGGTTTGTTATTGGGGTTTTATTGCTTTTAGTTTCTCGATATATTGTTGATAAAGTGCTTTTACCGGGGAGTTTATTAGATAGCGAAATAAAAGAAGATCAAAATTGGGGGGCATCCTTGATTGAGGGTTCCGTCGCTATTATTTTGGCATTTATTTTAACCGCGGCTTTTTAAAGAAAACGTAACTGTTCACGGCATATCTCTTTCTATTGTCATTCCCGCAAGTTTTTGGCGGGAATCCAGACGACACATCTTGGATCCCCGACTAAAGCCTTCGGGGATGACAGACGAGAGAGGTGGGTTAATACCAATTCCAGTAAATAATGTTCTATTTATATGGTTGCTATTCTCGCAAAAACGTCGAGAAAAGCAAAATAGATTTTGGTAATTATTTAATGGAGTTGGTGTAAACGGATGTTTACAAGGAATACAACATTATGGGTGATCAAAAAAAATATCAAATTTCAGAAGAGCAGAAAAAAGAGTTTGCCGGAATTTTTGTGCTTGAATATATTATTAATCGTCCTTATGAGTTTTCGATACTTCTTGAGGGGGATGATAAGGATTTAGAGACTATTTTAGAGTGGTTGTTGGTCAAAGAATATGTTGAAATTAAAAAGCAGGAATCCTATATTCCAACACCCAAAGGGCGTGAATGTTTAAGGTTGTTTCTGGCACGCTATAGTGAGTATTTAAATATATTTGATATCTATTGCGCTGTTGATTTAGAGAGTGGGACATTTGCCTTTAGTGATTATTTTGAATATGAAAATCCTGTGGAGTGGAAGGCTTATTTGAATGATCCGAGATGGGAAGATCTACGGATAGCGGTCGCGGCCAGAAAAAAGATGGATCCTGTTGAAATTGTCTTTATGAGTTTTATCAGCGAATGTCGTTTTGGGAAAAATGAGGAGGGATGGCAATTTGATTTATTATTGGGGTCTATTTGGGATGAAATTTTGGATATCTGTAACGCGGCTTTAGCCTGGGAAGATTTAGGATATGAGGATGAGCAGGGTGAAGTGGCTGCCGATGGGGTTATTGATGATATTATATCTCAGGGGGCAAGGCTGATGGTTGATTTACATAAAAGAGAAGCAAGCTTTGCCAATAAGCCAATCGAGCAGGATCATTCAGATAATGATGAAGATTATGTCGTGGAACGGGTTGAAATGGAAGAATATCCGTATGGCTATTATGAACCCTATTACGACCCATTCTACATATCCCCATTATGGTTGGCGGTATGGTTGATATAAAAAGAGGAAAAATTATGCCGTCAATAGCAGCATTTTAAAGATAAAGAATCAGGGTGGGCATACCGTGCCGTTATTATACCAATTCCATTAAATAAGTACTGATTTAAAAAGTTTACTTACTCGCAAAAACGTCGAGATAAGTAAAATTAAATCAGGAATTAATTAGTGGATTCGGTATTAGTACAAAAAATTAATTTATTACAAGGAGAAAATTTATGGATGGTGTTTTTGTAGAGACGAAAAAGAGGACAGGGATTTTAGAGTTCTTGCAGGGTGCTGGTTTTCACGTAGAGGATTTAGAAAATCAGGTTTATCGGGTATCAAGAAATGAAGAATTACCGGTATTTTTAAAAATTGATGATCATGAGATATATTTTGAAGTAGATCTCGGGAATGTGAGTCAATTTGCTGATAAAGAATTTTATTTTCAATTACTTGATCTTAATACGGAAATTTTACCTGTAAGTTTTGGAATTAATAACACAAATAAAGAAGATCCTCATTTGGTACTTGTGGAAAGTCGACTGACAGCAGACTTATCAGATAATGAATTATTAGGGGTGTTTGACGCTCTGGAATTAGCCGTTGATAAAGCAGAGGTTATCCTTTCAGATAAGGAGTTATAAATTTTAAATTTAAAAAATAATCGGAGACATTATGAGTATATTTTCAAGAATTTTTAAAGTAGGACAAGCAAAAGCGAATCAAATTATTGACGGTTTGGAAAAACCGGAGTTGATGTTAGAGCAGGCCATCAAAGATAAGGAACAACAGATACGGGAAGCCAAGAAGGCGATCATGAGTTGTATTGCGACCGAACGTGAAACCAAGGCCCTTTTAGAAAAAGAAAAGGGACTGAAATTTCAGTGGGAACAAAAGGCAGAATCGGCGCTGAAGGCCGGTAAAGAAGACCTGGCTGTTCAGGCTCTTAATCGATCAACAGAACATGATCAGAAAGTGGCTGCGATGCAGAGCAATTGGCAGCTTCAGAAGACAAATGTTGACGCGTTAAAAATAGATGTCCAAAAACTTGACGATGATTTATCCGAATTCAAAAGAAATAAGGATTTCATCATAGCGCAAAGTAAAGCGGCGGATGTTAAAAAGAGTATTTATGAGGCAAAGGCTAAAATAACTAAAAAGCATGATACGAATGATTTGATCGCGCGTATGAAGGCCAAGGCGGAAAAAACGCGATTTGAAGCCGATGCCGCCGAAGATGTTGCCAATACGTTTGAAGGCAAAGATGATCTGGAAAAACAATTTGAGGGTTTGGATTCAGGGACAACGAGTGTTTCTGTTCAAAATAAGCTTGAGGCTATGAAAGCAAAGCTTAAACAAAACGGATGAAGTCAGATCAATCTGTTTTAGATTTTTGTTTAGCTGAATATCATTCTGTTAAAGCCGATCTTACCAAAGAATATAAAGTATCAGATTTTGACATTGATTATGAATTACGCTACGTTCTGTTTCTTTTTCAGGCAATGAGCGCGCAGCGGTCCTCATACAGATTAAACTTTTTAAAGAAAATAAAAAATGTATTGGACTGGTCTACGACTTACGAGCATTTACTGGTTGGAAAAATAGAAAAGCAACCTTCCTACCAACTTGACGACATAAAAATCGCTAAAAAATCTCATCCTTTTTCAGAAATTCTTTATAAATCCGCTTATTGTATGGCCCTGCAGGATAATCATCTTTCTGCGGATGACACATTTTTTCTTAATAATTTTCGTGATCATTTATTTGCCCCATCCAATTTAGACAGTGCTTATAATATCGAAGCCGAAGTGGTGCAATTAGACGACGGGGCAACCTCAAATTTAGACAGAGCGCGCGTTAAAGAGAAGATCAAAAATATTTCATCAGTCAAAGTCAAAGATAATAAAGAGTCGCTTTCATTAAAAGAGTGTTTGTCAAGTTTAGAAGAATTAACAGGATTAAATTCTGTAAAAGAAGAAGTTAAAAAATTAGTGAGTTTTTTGGAGATTCAAAAAATGCGCAAAGGGCACGGACTGTCTGTCTCTGCGCAAACTTTGCATATGGTTTTTACCGGCGCGCCCGGGACAGGAAAGACAACGGTTGCCCGAATTATAGCTAAAATATACGCGGCTTTAGGCATTTTAAAAAAAGGTCATTTGGTTGAGACAGATCGGAGTGGTTTGGTCGGGCAATATGTGGGGCACACAGAGGTTAAGACGACGGAAGTTATTAATACAGCTATGGAGGGCATTCTTTTTATTGATGAGGCGTATAGTTTATATAAGAATAGCGGGAATGATTTTGGTAAAGAGGCGATTGATACTTTAGTCAAAAGATTAGAAGATGACAGGGGGCATTTGATTGTCATTGTCGCGGGGTATAAACGGGAGATGGATGATTTTATTAATTCAAATCCGGGTTTACGATCAAGATTCAATACGTACATTAATTTTGAAAATTTTAAGAGTCAGGAATTAATGGATATTTTTAAGAGGCTTTGTAAAAACGGAGATTATGTATTAAGTTTAAAATCTGAAACGAAGTTGTTGGGGTTATTTGAAAAAGAAATTGAGAAAAACAGCGATGATTTTGGAAATGGACGATTTGTGCGTAATATATTTGAAAAAATATTACGTAATCAGGCGATGCGGCTTCTGGCAATAAAAAATGATATCTCAAAAAAAGATTTTATGGATTTGACGGAACAGGATATTATTAATGATGACGAATAGTTTATCTGAATCACAAACAGTTGATAATTTAAAAATTATTTTATATTTTTTAGGTATTTGTTGGGTTGTTCATATAGTTGGATTTTTTGTGCCTATCCAACAATATGGTATTCATCCAAGAAGGGTCTCGGGTCTTTTAGGTATTTTATTTTCCCCATTTCTTCATGGAAGTTTTTTTCATTTGATTTCTAACTCGTTTGGACTTTTAATTTTTGGTTGGGCTTTGGGAGTTGTAGATCGAAAACATTTTATAGAAGTTACTATTGGGATTATTATTATGGGGGGATTGGGGACGTGGTTGTTCGGGAGAAATGCTAATCATATTGGGGCATCGGGTTTGATTTTTGGATACTTTGGATACCTTTTATCATTGGGTTTTTTTCAGAAAAGATTAAAATATATTGTGGTATCACTGCTTACGGTTTTCTTCTATGGAGGCATGATTTTTGGTGTGCTGCCTTCATCCCGTTATATTTCATTTGAAGGCCATTTATTTGGATTTCTTGCAGGCGTTTCGATGGCAAAGTGGAGGTAGAGCAGATTTAATTACTGGTTTTTATCCCTGAAAAAGTTCTTTTTTATTTTCTTTCCTTGTGCTATTTTATACCAATTCCATTAAATAATTGTCTTATTTTAATGCCTAGGAATTTTAAAGTTCGTGTCATTGCGAGTATGCAATATTTTGCGAAGCAAAAAATTGCATACTCGCAATGACACGAAGGAAAAAGTTGCCGCAGGCTTAATTTAATGGTGCTATTCTCGTAAAATCGTCGAGAAAAGCAAAGTAGTTTTGGTAATTATTTAATGGAATTGGTATAATTTAATGTTTCGTACGAATAATTCAGAAAAAATAAATATTTTTGGGGTTAGGGTCGACGCGATTAATTTGACATTGGCTTGTCAGTATTTAGAGGATCGGATTAAGCGGCGTCAAAAAACGTATGTGTGCATTGCCCCGGTGGCAACTATTGTTGATTGTCAAAAAGACGCGAAATATCGTGAAATTGTGAATAATGCGGGGATGGTGACGCCCGATGGCATGCCGGTTGTATGGATGGGAAAATTGAAGGGAAGTCGAACTATTCAAAGGACTTATGGCCCGGATGTAATGCGTGATTTTTGTCAATTGAGCCAGCAAAAAGGGTATCGGCATTATTTTTATGGAGGAACAGAATCAACGCTTGATAAATTAAAAATAAATTTAAAGGCGCAATTTTCAAATCTTGGGGTCGCGGGCTTTTTTTCTCCTCCGATGCGTAATAGCGGAGAGCAAGAAGAACAGAAGATTTTAAATCAGATTAACAGGACTAAGCCGGATATTTTATGGGTTGGGTTAGGTTCTCCTAAACAGGACTATTGGATGGTGAATCATAGAGATGAGCTAGATGTTCCTGTGATGATCGGGGTTGGCGCGGCCTTTGATTTTTTGGCCGGGACAAAACCACAGGCTCCTGTGTGGATGCGACGCTCCGGTTTAGAGTGGATATTTCGATTGTGTACCGAGCCAAAGAGACTTTGGAAACGTTATTTAGTCGGTAATACAATATTTATGTGTTTAATATTTAAAGACTTAGTTCAAGGAAAACTATTTCGATCTTGAACAGGAATTTTGATATTAATCGTCCCTGGGCATCTGGGGGAGGGTTGAAGGGGGTGCAGGACCCCTTTCAAGGGGGAACTGATTAACTCCATCAGAAGTGCGGAGTTTCCATAGGGGCAGGGCCCCTTTGGACAAGTCCCGATTCAGAGCGAGGGTTAACTTGTGATTTATATAACACGCCAAATTTTTATTAGATTTTTTTATATTCTTATTGATCTTTTTTTTTGGGGGGGAGCAATTATTTTAGCGTGCTCTCTTCGTCCAAAGACACTCCCTTTTGAGATCACTCCGCACAATCTTTTTTTTAATTCTGTTAATCCATTCAGGTTTCTTTTTTTATTTTGGGGCCTGATTATGATCTTTGTGAATAACGCGCATGGACTTTACCATACTAAACGAGAAATTTTTGAGCCTGTTGAGATTTGGAAAGTTATTAGATCTGTCACAATCTCTTCTTTTATCGTTATTATGGCAATTTATCTTGTGAAAATTGAGGGATTTCCACGAACTATTTTGGGGTTGGTCGCGGGCTTTATGGCCGTTTTTTTTTCATTATGGCGATTTGTTAAGCGGTTATTTGTCGATTATTTAGTGGCTAATGGGTACAATAATTTTAATGTTTTAATTATTGGAGCGGGAAAAGTGGGAACGGCTTTGGCCAGGGAAATTCAGAAACGCCCGGGGTTAGGTTTAAATGTTGTAGGATATATTGATGATTTTAAAGACCCCACTTCAGATAAAAATGGACCTCCGATTATTGGAAAAATGTCTGATTTTTTAAAGATAGCACGTAAAGAATTTATTGATAAAGTTTTTATTACGATCCATCATGATGGGCAGGCCTTTCTTCATCTTTTGGAGCAGGCACGAGAGCTAAGGGTGGCTGTTCGAGTCGTGCCTCATGGGTTTGAATTAATGCAGGGAAAATTTACGAAGTATAATATTGGGTTTATTCCGATTCTTGAGTATTGTGACTCTCAGGTATTTTCTAAACAGGCAGGTAAAAGAATTTTTGATTTTTTAGCAGGGAGCCTTTTGGTTATTTTTTTTGCCCCTGTTGTTTTAGTTTTAAGTATTATTGTTAAATTAGATAGTCCAGGCCCGGTATTTTATTTTTCCAGGCGTTATGGGCGGGGTGGGCGAATTTTTAATATGTATAAATTTCGAAGTATGGTGCTGGACGCGGATCAAACTTTGGATACTATTAAGGCCAATAACGAGGTTGACGGGCCGATTTTTAAAATAAAGAAAGACCCCAGGATAACCAGGGTTGGACGGATTTTAAGAAAGTATAGTCTGGATGAGCTTCCCCAGATATTTAATGTTTTTAAAGGAGATATGAGTTTAGTTGGTCCACGTCCATTACCGATTGCTCAGGTAGAACGGGAGGACATTCGGCAGTTAAAACGGTTAGAGGTTCGTCCCGGAATAACAGGATTATGGCAGATTCGGGGACGGAGTGATATTTCATTTAAACGATTGGTCAAATGGGATGTTTGGTATATTAATAATTGGTCGTTTTGGCTGGATTTTAATATCCTTTTGCAAACCATTCCGGTCGTTATCAAAGGGAAGGGAGCCTATTAACCTGGAAAACCAAGGCATAAAAATATGAATAAATATCCCAGGACACAGAAATGGATAACATTTTGTGATAGGGCCATGGTTTTTTCTTTTTGCGCTCTTATCTATTTCCTTCCCATCTCAATTGCCTTAAATGAGTCCTTTGTGGGGATCGCCTTCTTTTTTTATTTGTTAAAGAGAGGCGGGATGTTTTCAATTCAGTTGAGAAGTTGCAGGGCCTCAGGAAAGATCCTTTCTTTTTGGCAAAGAGGGATTCTTTTTTTGAAATCCTATAAACCTATTGATGATTCTTTAAATCGCCCGATAGCGGTTTTATTAGGCGTAAGCCTTATTTCCGTTATTCTCACGCAGTATCCATCGGTGAGTCTGAAGGGTTTCTTAGGGAAGGTTTTGCAGTCTGCTTTTATCTATTTTAATTTTATTGAATGTATCAATTCCCGTAAGCGGTTGCGCATTTTTTTAACAATTTTTTTTATATCCAGTGTTCTTATCTGTACAAACGGCTTGTTTCAGCATTTTACAGGAAAAGGCTTTATCCGTGGGAATATTTATGACGGACGTATGGCCTCTTCTTTGCGCCAGGGGAATGATTTAGCGGCATATTTAGTTATTATTGTTCCGGTTTTGTTTTATGTAGCCATTTTACTTGGGAGGGGAATACAAACAGTATCAAAATCAGGAAAAAAGCCTGTCCCCGGAGAGTCTCCCAGGAGGCTGTCCGAGAATAGGATTTTTGTCCAGGACAAGGCGCGAAACGAAAGAAAACTCCGAGGCGTACATGTGTACGTTGAGGATTTTTTTGAGTTGAGCAACGCAGTCATGGGCGAAAAGACTGTTCCCGGACAGCCTCCTAGGAAGGGTTTTGATTTTTTGTATAATCCCTGGGTACGAATTTTGACAGGAATGATGTTTTTGGTAACAGTGATTTGTTTTGCCTGGACATATTCTCGAGGAGCATGGATTGGTTTTGTGGGAGGAATGTTGATTTTAGGGGTGAGAAATAAAAAAATATTTATAAGTTCTATTGTGTTATTGACGATATTTCTGTTGTGTTTTTTTCCAGCCTTAATAAAGGAACGTGGGGGAGATATGGTTATTAAGAATATGAATGATGTGATGGGTCATAATAATCGATTAGGGTATTGGGATCGCGCGGTAGCCATTATTAAGGATTATCCTGTTTTTGGTTCAGGAGTTAATACCTATTCTTTAGTTCAACAGAATTATACTGTTGGTTGGGGCGGATATCCTCACAATTCTTATCTTCAGATGACGGCCGAGACAGGGATTATTGGATTATTTTCTTTCTTATGGATGTTAATGGTTCTTTTTATAAAGGCTTCTCAAAGTTTAAAAAAGATCACGCCTCCATCATCAAATATACTTTTATTTGGCTTTTTAACCGGGTTTTTATGTTTTTTGATACACAGTTTTTTTGATACAAATTTTTATTCTGTTCAGTTAAGCAGTTTGATGTGGGTGATTATGGGCGTTATAGTGGCTATTCAGAAAATAGAGTTCAAAGAGAATCCATTTTGAAAATAAAATTGTTAGAAAAACCAAGGATTTTAGATGCTTGTCTTTTAATTGTTTTCACCATTCTGATTACGTTACACCCTTACTATTTGAATGCCAAACTTAATTTATTTGAATTAGGCATTTATCTCCCCGGGATTCAGGCAGTATTAGATGGGTTGATTCCGTTTCGGGATTTTTTTCATTTAAGGGGGCCTTTGGAGCTTTATGTCCCTGCTTTTTTTATGCGTTTATTTGGAGAAAATGTCGCGGTTTTATCAACGTATTTTTATGTGGGAACCATTTTTACGCTTATTTTTTATGTTTTTATAGCTAAGGAAATTTATAAAACACGATTTGTTTTGTATTTAATGATTCCTGTCTTTATAGGAAGAACTTTCCCAAGAGTCGCGTTTACATTTTGGGGAGGAATGCGTTACGCGTTGGGCGCGTTGGCAGTTTTATGTGTTATTTATTTTTTTAAACGTAAAAAAAGTATTTGGATTTTTTTAGCCGGATTAGTTTCCAGTTTAGCCTTATTAACGAGTGTTGAGGTTGGTGTATGCGCCGTGTTTAGTGTTGCAGCCCCTTTGATTTTTGCTTTAATAGTTGGCCTGCCTGAAAAAAAGTTTGTATTTAAATCTGCTCTTTTATATATTTCAGGAATATTTTCTGTGTTAGTGCCTTATGGAAGTTATTTGGTTTTAACCCAGTCTTTGGTTCCATATTTAGAGATGACTTATAAGGTCATAACGCGGATGACTGAGATTTTCCCCGAGTATCTTTTAGATCCAAGCATACCAAAGAGTCTGTGGGGATATTTTGCGGGGTTAAATCCTTTTAACCAATATTTTAAAGTTTTGACTCCAGCCTATTGTTATTTGTTTTTTATCGGTTATTTAGTTTTTAGAATTAAGAAAAAACTTTTTAGGGAATCTGATTTGGCTACTTTCAGTGTATTTGCTTATGGGGTTATGTTGTATTTTGCCGCTTTTCGGAAAATAGGAGCCTGTCAATTTGAAATGGCTCTACAGCCGGAGAAAATATTACTTTTTGTTATGTTGGAAGAGTTCTTTTTATTTTTATGGCAGAAAAAAAGAGAGGTTGGGTTTTCGTTTTGGAAACAGTTCGGCATTTGGTTTTTGATATCGGGTTTTGTAGGGTCTTCCGTAGGCTACTCAATTGCACGTTTTAACCACCGGTTTGTCGCGTTTAAATATGCTCAGTATTTTCTTTTTAAAAAAGACATGAAGTCTCTGATGCCATTGGCCCATCAAAGTTCAGAAAGATTAGGCCTTAAGCGGATTAATGGGATGGTCGTGCCCTCTTCGCAGGCGGAAGATTTTAAAAAATTAAATCAATTTGTCAGGGATAACATTAATTTTAATGAGCGGGTATTTATGTTTCCGGAATTGGGTTCATATAGTTTTATTGTTGGGCGTCCTTTTGTGGGAAGATTTCCAGTGCCTACATTTTCCTGGATAGGGGGCTGGCAGGAAGAGTTGTTTGCTGGTTTTAAAAAAGCAAACCCCAGGTTTACAATCCTTGCCAAGGATCCGGGACCGTCTTTTGAAAAAGCCTATTTAAAGGTAGAAAAAAATAAAATAAGTTATAATCAAATAATGCGATATATTAATAAAAATTATGTTCAGGTAGCATCCACACCTTCCTTATTAATATATCAACGCAAAGATAGTATTTAAAATTGACAAACTGCAAAGGTCGGTTATAATACAGCTTTTATTGGTGTTGTTCAACAATTTGGAGTTTAAAATGAATAAATTAACAGTAAAAGATATTGATTTAAAAGGGAAAAAAATCATCATGCGTGTGGATTTCAATGTGCCTTTGGATGATGATTTAAATATTACGGATGACCGTCGTATTCAGGCGGCCCTGCCAACGATTCAATACATATTAGAGAAAGAGCCTGGCAAGTTAATTTTGATGAGTCATCTTGGGCGTCCTAAGGGGGAGGTTGTTGAGTCTTTGCGATTAACTCCTGTAGTTGATCGGTTGGTAGAATTATTAGGAGAAGAGGTCTTAAAGACGGATGATTGTATTGGAGAAGGGGTGATCAAAGCGATTGATCAAGCTAAAGAAAGGGTTGTTCTTTTAGAGAATTTACGTTTTCATAATGAAGAAACGAAGAATGACGCGGATTTTGCCAAACAATTGGCTGGTTTTGCTGATGTTTACGTAAATGATGCTTTTGGAACCGCGCATCGTGCGCATGCTTCGACAGAGGGGATAACGAAATATTTAACTGCGGTGGCAGGATTTCTTTTAGAAAAAGAGATGGCGTTTCTTGGTAAGGTTATTACTAGTCCGGAAAAGCCATTTGTGGTTATCTTGGGCGGAGCCAAAGTTTCTGACAAAATTTTGTTGATTAAAAATCTTATTTCTAAAGCGAACGCGATTATTATTGGAGGAGGCATGGCCTACACGTTTCTTAAGGCGCAAGGAAAGGCTATCGGCAATTCACTTTGCGAGAATGGTAAGCTGGATTTAGCCAGGGAGTTATTGGAAAAAGCGGAAGCCGCCGGAGTTAAGATTGTTTTGACAACAGATTTTGTGATCGCGGAAGAATTTGGCAAGGTTGACACGAAGCGGATTGTTGAGGAAATTCCTGACGGATGGGAAGGTCTTGATATCGGGCCAAAGACACGGGAAGAATACAAAAAAGTTCTTTCAGACGCGAAGACAATCGTGTGGAATGGTCCGATGGGAGTTTTTGAAATTGAAGGGTTTGACGAAGGAACTAAAGAAATCGCGGAATATTTAGCCACACTGGATAACGCGACAACGATTATTGGCGGAGGAGACTCTGCGGCAGCCGTGAGCAAGTTTGGATTAGATGAAAAAATGACCCATATCTCCACGGGAGGGGGCGCATCATTGGAACTTTTAGAAGGAAAAATTTTGCCGGGGATTGCGGCATTAACAGACAAGGAATAAAAAATGAGAAAACCTATTATTGCGGGAAACTGGAAATTAAACAAAACTATTAAAGATTCTGTTGAACTTATCACAGAAATTAAACGTGAATTAAGCGGTATGACTGACGTGGATGTCGTTGTCTGTCCGGTGTTTACAGCCCTGGCCGATGCCCATGATGTCTTGATGGAGTCCAATATTGGGCTTGGCGCGCAGAATTTGTATTTAGAAGATTCCGGAGCATTTACAGGAGAGGTTTCCGCTCCGCTTATTAAGGATACAGGGGCCACGTACGTGATTATTGGTCATTCGGAGCGGCGTCAATATTTTGGTGAAACGAACGAGACGGTCAATAAAAAAATTAACGCCGCGCTTAAGCATGACTTAACCCCCATCGTTTGTGTCGGTGAAGTTCTCCAGGAGCGTGAATCCGACAAAACATTCGATGTGATTCAAAGGCAATGCGAAGAATCTTTGGCGGGATTAACAGGGGACGAAATGAGGAAGATTGTGATTGCCTACGAGCCTGTGTGGGCCATTGGAACAGGTAAGACAGCGACCCCTGATCAAGCTCAGGAAGTACATAAATTTATTCGGGATTTATTAGGTAAATTATTTAATGGGGAAGTTGCGGGCGCTGTGCGCATTCAGTATGGAGGAAGCGTTAAGCCGGAAAATGCCGCGGAATTAATGATGAAAGATGATATTGACGGTGCGCTTGTCGGTGGCGCCAGCCTTAAGGCGGAATCATTTGGTGGGATTATTAAAAATAGTATTGGAACGAAAGTTTAGGTAACCGTTCGGCACAGTCCTTTCAGGTACAAATTTTTTTGTACATTCAAGATTTGTGTTTTAATTTGTGCCTGAAAGGGATGTGCCGAACGGTTACAAGGTTTAGACGGTTTCATCTAACTTTTAGAAAAAGAGGTAAATTATGACTGGATTTTTTATGTTTTTACATGCGATTATTTGTGTTTTTCTTGTCACGATTATTCTGATGCAATCAGGACGTGGCGGAGGATTAACCGAAGGTTTTGGCGGGGCCGAATCCGTGTTTGGAGCCAAGACCAATGAGTTCATGATTAAGGCCACCACTGTTTTTGCGAGCCTTTTTCTAGTCACGTGTTTAAGTTTAGCTGTGATGTCGTCTAAAAAAGACAAATCATTAATGTCTGACAAGGCTGTTTCCAAGGTACAGACAGCAAAAGAAAAAGCCTCGGCTCCAACAACAGAAAGTAGTGTCCCAGCTGAAAAGCCAGTGACTAAATAAATAGGGACAGACACCTATTTTTTGGTTTCTTTTTTTAAAAAATAGGTGTCTGTCCCTATTTATTCATGCCAAATCTGTTAAATAACCATCAAAATTATATAAAAGTAACTTTTTTCTGTTTTTTCTTTTTACTTTCAACGCTTAATCTCTACGCGCAGACAACCTTTTCCAGGTACGGGGGGCAGTTGGTTCTCGCCACTACGTCCGATCCAAAATCATTTAATGACATTATTTCTAAGGAAAGTTCCACGAGTTTAGTCACGGGGCACATTTTTGAAGGGCTAACCACTCTTAACGCGCACACCCTAAAAGTTGAACCTCTTTTGGCTGAATCCTGGGACATTAGTGAGGACGGTCTTCAATGGACTTTTCATTTGCATCCAAATGTCCGTTGGAATGACGGCAAGCCATTTACGGCTGATGATGTGGTCTTTACCTTTAATGAACTCATTTACAACGAAGACATTCCCAGCTCCTCTCGAGACATTTTTACCATTGACGGTAAGACATTTCTTGTTGAAAAAATTGATGCCCATACAGTTAAATTTACACTCCCGGTCAAATTTGCTCCTTTTTTACGCGGAATGTTTCAGGCTATTTTACCTAAACACAAGCTGGCAAAAATTGTAGAGGAAGGGAAGTTTAACACAACCTGGGGAATCGACACACCTCCGGAGGAAATTGTCGGAACCGGTCCTTACAAATTAACGCGGTACGATCCGGGTCAACGTCTCATTTTTTCCAGGAATGAATTTTATTGGAAGACTTCCTCTGATGGGGATCCACTCCCGTACATGGACAAAATCATTTACTTAATTGTCCAAAACACGGATGTTGCCTTACTGAAATTTATGGAAGGGACATTGGACGCTTATGGATTACGCGGAATGGATTACCCATTGCTGAAGCCGTTAGAAAAAGAGCGTAATTTTACAACGTACGATCTGGGTCCCGACACAGGAAGTCAGTTTATTTTTTTCAATCAAAATCCCGGTAAAAATTCTCATACCAAAAAACCTTTTGTTGAGCCTTATAAGTTGGCTTGGTTTAGGAATGTCTATTTCCGTCGCGCTGTGGCTCATGCTATTGATAAGGCCAATCTCATTGAGATTGTTAAAAATAAATTAGGTTACCCGCAATATGCTGCAATGGGACCCGGAGCGGGTTTTTTTCACAACCCCAATGTTGTGAAATATGATTATGATCTAAAGAAGGCCGCGGAAATTTTAAGAAACGCGGGGTTTAAAGACAGAGATGGCGATGGCATTATTGAAGGGCCTAAGGGAAATTCCGTCGAGTTTTCTTTGTACACGAATTCCGGTGCGACAGAACGGATTGACATTGCCTCGATTATTCGGCGTGATTTAGAGAAGCTGGGGATGAAGGTGCATTTTCGTTCTTTGGAGTTTAATACCCTGGTCGGGAAACTAACTTCGACGTTTGAATGGGAAGCAATGATTTTAGGGTTAACAGGGGGAACAGAACCTCATTTTGGCAAAAATGTGTGGACATCCTCGGGTCAGTTGCACATGTGGTATCCTCAGCAGAAATCTCCGGCAACAGAGTGGGAAAAAAGGATTGATGAGATATTTACACAGGGAGTCCAGGAGTTGGACGAAGATAAACGCAAAGTATTGTACGATGAGTTTCAGTTGATTGTGTCTCAGCAACTCCCCTTAATTTATACTGTGTTAAGTGCCAAAATTACGGCTGTACGTAATAAATTCGGTAATCTTAATCCAAGTAACTATGCAGGAGTGTTTCATAATTTAGAGGAAATTTATATAAAATGATTGTAGGGGCGGGCCTTGCGTCCGCCCTTTATTAAAATATTTATTTTTAAAAAATTCATTTTATAAACGGGCGGACGCAAGGCCCGCCCCTACGAATTAGAAAAAAATATGCTAACCTACATCTTAAAAAGATTTCTTGTCGCTATTCCAATGCTTTTGGGCATCGCGTTATTGACTTTTCTTTTGATGCGCGCAACCCCCGGGAATTATTTGGACAGCATTCGTCTTGATCCACAGTTTTCTCCCGAGATTATTGAGCGGTATGAAAAATTGTACCAGTTTGACAAGCCCTTGTTGCAACAGTATTTTCAATGGGTCAAAAATTTATCCCATTTTGAATTTGGCTATTCATTCCATTACAACGTTCCGGTTGTTCGGATTATCGGCGGGCGCTTATTAAATACATTTATTCTTTCATTCGCGAGTTTTGTTTTAACGTGGAGTGTGGCTATTCCTTTAGGCATTTGGGCGGCCTTGCATCGCAATAAGTTTATTGATCGGGGTATTCAATTTATCTCTTACTTCTGTCTATCTTTGCCAAGTTTTTTTATTGCTATGATTTTGCTTTATTGGGCGAGCCAGACAGGAGTGTTGCCACTCGGCGGGATGTATAGTCCGGATTTTGAAAGTTTGAGTTTTTTGGGGAAGACAGGGGATGTATTGAGACACTTAGCCATTCCTGCCGCGGCCTTGTCCATCGGTTCGATCGCCGGACTTCAGCGCATCATGCGGGGAAATATGCTGGAAGTCCTGGGACAGAAATACATCCTTACCGCCCGGGCTAAAGGACTCCCTGAAAATAGAGTTATTTATCATCATGCATTACGTAATGCCATTAACCCTTTAATTACGTTGTTGGGATATGAATTTTCCAGCTTATTAAGCGGGGCAGCCCTGATTGAAATTATTTGTAGTTGGCCGGGATTGGGTTCCCTGATGCTTACTGCCGTTCGTTCCAAAGATATTTATCTCGTCATGGCCAGCATGCTGATGGGAGGCGTATTATTTTTAATAGGAAACTTATTAGCCGATATTGCTTTAGCAAAGGTTGACCCAAGGATTCGATATGATTAATGATATCAACCTCCGAGCTTCTTAAGCTACCGTTCAGCCCTCCTCTCCCTTTGGGAGAGGACTTTGCCGAAGGCAAATAGGTGAGGGGACTTTTAGAGGGGACTATTATGAATGGTTACAAAAAAGATAATTATGACTAAGAATAAACATCTCAGCGAATTTCAATTAGCGATGCGAAAATTTAAAACAAACCGTGTGGCCGTGGCTTGCGTTATGGTTTTAGGTTTACTTTATACAAGTGCTATTTTCGCGGATTTCTTTTCACCATATTCGTACAAAAATGAAGAGCGTTCCGATTCTTACGCGCCGCGCACATCTATAAATTTTTTTGATAATGGAAAATTGACGCGTCCATACATCCATGGGGTAAAACTTACTTTCAACGAATATCACCGTCGAATTTACGTCATGGACAAAGCGTTTAAGTATCCACTCCGGTTTTTTGCGAAAGGCGATGGATACAAATTGTTAGGATTTATTCCCGCTAATCGTCATCTCCTG